>JAKLDT010000047.1 GCA_022703405.1 Bacteroidota bacterium
GAAGCTTGCTCTTGTTTTTCCTTTCTGGGCCAAGGCCGCTTCTGTTGCTGTTTTACTGTCTGTCGGAGGTCTCTTTGTATATAAATCATTTAATGACAAGCCTTTAACTGTTTCTGAAAATACTGCTCCTTACAGGGAATCTGTAAATCCGGCTCCTGAGCCAATAAGTGAATCGGTTAAGACTGCTGTGCCATTAAAAAATAGTCAGTTAAGCCCCGAACCGTATGAAGCTGAAGAGAAAAAACCTGCTGTTATTTTATTAACAGTAAGTGATGCCGTGCCTGAAACTGATTCAATTACATCGGTTTATATCAGTCAGGACATTCCTTTCCAGGCTGATACTGTCAAAAATAATGCAAGTGTGCAGGAGGAGAATATTGCTGAAAACCAGATTGCCGGCGAAACAAAAAAGCAAGATATACCGGCAGAAGCTGCTGCTGAGGAGGTCTCCGGAAGCAGAAGGACAAGCCTGATTGCAGGTTTTGCAGGCATCATGTCTGAAGCCGGAAGCAAATCTGCATCAACACCCGGTGTTTCTGTCGGATTTTTTATTGACCAGAAGCTTGGCAAACGTATCTCATTCAGGCCGGGTATTGCACTTTCCAAATTTGCTTATGCCTCAGTTCCGGTGGCTTCTGCAAAGGTTATGGATCAGACCTACGCTGCTGTTCTTAATAACAATACACCTCTCGATAATAGTGATAATAAACTCGATGTGATCACGATGGAGATACCCCTTAACTTTGTATTTACTGTTCTTGAAAAGGGTAAATCGGGTCTTTATATCTCCGCTGGTGCTTCAACATTAGTCTATCTTAATCAGCAGTTCAGTGGTGATTATGTGGGCATGGTAACACAAAAAAGCTATGATGCTGTATCTGGAGCCTTGATTGAATCGTCTGTTCCTCAGACCTTTAATGTAAAAAGTGAAGATAAAGCTTTCAGCCATACCGATTACTTCGGTCTTGCAAACCTTTCAGCCGGATATTCAATGTCTCTCGGCAAAAGCAGTATGCTTTTAGAACCATTCATTCAATTGCCCGTCAGTGATCTTACAAGCCTCGATCTCAAGATAAAATATGGCGGGCTCTCAGTTAAGTACCGCTTTGGCAGATGAGACTTTGATCATTGATCTTTTCTGCTATATCAGCCTCTCCCCATTCCTATAGCTATCGGAATTCTCCCCAGAAGTGTGAGTGGCTGTTACGTAAATAGTCATCCCCCTCTCACCTCGGGAGAGGGGGACCGAGGGCGTGAGGTCACTTCAGTTCCACACCTGCATACAGGTTGCTGGCTGATAATTCAATTGCTTTTTTAAGGTTTTCAGCTGCTGAAGTCGCATTTCCCAGTCCCTTGTATCCAAGGCCTTTAAGCAGGTATGCGTTCGACTGCTGAACATTTGCCGCTTCACGTTCCCCGAACTTTGCAAAGAAATCAACATCAGCGCCTTTCTTAATCCTGTTTTCACCCTCAGCTACCATTGCATTGAAACAGGCTGATGCCTTTTCTTTATTGCCAAGCTTCTGCAGGCTGAGTCCTTTATAATAGCTTATGAAATCAGATGCTTCTGTTTCTTCTCCTGCTGAAAGACTGTAATAGGACTTTGCTTCTTTTTTCTTTCCAAGCGCCTCATAAGCAAGTCCGACATAATAATTTATCTGAGGATTCCTTTTATCACCCATCAGTCCCGACATCTGTTTGTCAATTGTTGAAAGGAACTGATTAAGCGCTTCCTGGTATTTCTTTTCTGACATCAGCTTTTTACCGTATAGCAGTTTGGCATCGACCGAGATATCCCTGACTCTCGAACTGCCTTCCCTGAAATGGAAAGTAGCTCCTTCGAGATATTCAACTGCTTTTTCATACTGACCTGAGAGATTCAGTACAATTATCTGTCTTACAAATGAATCATCCCTTTTTCTGGCGATCTCATTTCTGCCTTCAAACAATTTTGCCCTTGTTTCTATCGGTGTGTTGCTCATCTCATACAAAGGATCAAGTTCTGCATAGTAAACAGGATCATCATTCTTGTTTGCAACAGCTTTTTCATAGGCTGCTATGGCTTTTTTCAGATCCCTGTAATGTTGATAGTAGCCAAAACCGATATTTCTACATGCTATTGCAAGTGAGGGATCGAGCTCTACAGCTTTCTCCCAGCATTTTATTGCTCTTACAGGCTGCTTGTCATACAGCAGGTTACCCATGTAATAGTGAGGTTTTGCATCTCCGGGCATGTATTCTGAAGCCTTCTGGAGTACTTTTTCTGTTTCGAGTCTGAATGGGAAACCGTAATCAACTGACTGAGCAGATCCGTCCCTGAAAAATTTCGCAGCTTCATTTTTATCACCTTTAAGGTCATAAAGGAAACCAAGGTAATAGCTTATCTCCTGGTTGCGCCCTTTGAACCTTTTGAAAATTTCTTCAGCCTCATCCCTCATACCGTCATTCATATATCCTATTGCAAGCTCAAGATAGTTCTGGTCGAAATCCCTCATTTTTCTGTTCAGCTCACTCAGTAGCAGGTCGCTTTCTGTCTTTTTACCGGCTGCTTTGGCTATCAGGTACATTTCATTTCCTGTCCTGAAATCGAGCGGATCATTTTTTGCAAGTGTTGATATTGTGGCCAGGGCCTCATCTGTTTCTCCAAGTTTTCTGAGAATTCCGGCTTTAAGTGCCAGAGCGCTGTTATTCCTTGCATTTGTTGCAAGTGATTCATTTATTTCATTAAGTGCTCTCAGGAGGTCACCCCTGATACATGAGATCCTCGCAAGCTCAAGGTAGGCAGCCGCATGCCAGGCATAATCCCATGTAGCCCTGTAGAGTGTGTCTGCAGCTTCATCATACAAGCCAAGAGCTTTAAGCGTAAGTCCTTCAAGATAAAGAGCTTCGCAATTTTCAGGTCTTGTGTAATCCTTTGTGAGTCTTTTTATTGCTTTGCTGAATGAGCTTCTGGCAGCTTCATATTCACCGTTTTTCAGTTGTACAGTACCTACTGCGATATTAGTCCTGATGTCTGAAGGGTCACGTCTGAGAGCCTCATTGAAGTAATCCATGGCATTCAGAGTGGGATTGTAGAACTGGAGTATCCTGTTGCCTGTCAGGAAAAGTTCCTCCACAGTTGCCATTTTTTCAGCTGCTTCAGGCCTTTTTACCTCTTCAGGAAGTTCTCCTGCAGGTTTCTGTTCAACAGGCTGGTATGACACAAGAACCTGTTTAGTTTCTGTATCAACAAGCTCAGTGTAGAGATCTGTAAGCTTATACTGACCTTCTACTTTTATTGTTCCGGTGAAGGTTACAGCCGGTGATATTTCCATTGTCTTTTCAAAGATCACTTTCTCCCTGTTTCTGAGAATCACTTTTGCCTTGCTGACCTTTTGTGTAGAATAATATCCAAGGAAAATATTGTTGCCTTCTTTTTGCTCGAGGTTTACAGCCCCGTTAAGATTGGCATATTTGAACCCTTTAATATCCTTAATAGGGTACCAGTATTGTTTCCAGGTTTTTACTTCATAAGGCTTTATCCAGCTGTAATCGGGCTGGTTGTCAGAGAAAGCGCCGACCATTATCTCTACGTAAGGTCCGTCATTTTCTGTCAGAACTGCCTCTGTTGCCTGGCCTTTTGGTCCTGAACCCCATTCCCATAGTTTGGATCCCTTAACAATATTATGGTCGCCTATATGAACCGTTCCTGTCTCTTTTCCATGATCATAACCTCCCATGAAATCTTCCTTCAGATCGTATGCAAAGAAAGAGTTGTTCCTCTCTGCATTTTTCCACCAGCTTATGTCAACGCCTTTTGTAAAATCCTGACCATCATATATCTGTGTTGAATACGGCCAGTTTGTGAAGCTGTTCTTTGCATGGTAGGTAGCCACCTGTACACTCGGTGGAAATATTACCTGGTAATCCTTGTTGGTGTGTGCAGCAACATTTGCCCAGAAAAGCATTGAATTTGTGACTGATGTCGGATTGATGATTTTTACTTCAGCAGAGAAGTAAGATTTTCCGGGATAGGAGGTGACCCCTATTGTCCACCTCATCCTGTGCCTTGGTTCTGTTTCGCCTATCCAAACAGTCTTGCTCCCGTCCTTGTTCTCGGCAAGGCTGTAGTCCATTGGCTGGAAGGTAGAGGCCCTGTGATGATGAATGACACACCATTCAATTCCCCCCGATACCCATGCTCCAAGCATGCCAATGTTTGATGGTCTGACAACATTGTTTTTATAAATGAAATTATAATTGGTTGTCTTGTCGGTACCGTAATATAATTTGCCACCTATTTCAGGAGTAACGCAGAGTTTGATATATTCATTTTCAAGAACTAAGGCTTTCCAGGCATGATCAGCTTTCTCATTGGCAATAACATCATTCATGCCATAGGGATAGATGTATTTTGAAGCTCCCTGGTATGATTCTCCCTTGAAAAACATTGGATTTTTGTCAGCAGGACTTACCATATAAGTGGGCAGTACCCATTTTTCTTCTGTAAGTTTAACCTGGGCTGCTGCCTGCAGAGTTATTAGGATTAATAATGCAAGAGCTGTAATAACTCTCTTTCCGGAGTAAGCTGATATTTTCATTGTTTTATGTTTAGTTTTCAGGCTTTTCAATTTTTCATAAATATAAAAAAGATAGCGATAGACAGGAAACTGTCAGTTTTGAAAATATGTTAAAAAAATCATACGAATTTAAACAGGCTTCAGATATTGCCGCTTTTCTTCCTGAGAAATACAATGAGAGTCATTGCTATCATCACAGCAACGGCTGCTGAAGCGGTAATAACTATTGACCTGTAATCGTGAATGCGTTTAAGGATTATGCCTGTAAAGGCCCAGATCACCACAAGTCCAATATAGGGATTATCAACCCTGTAAAGGGCAAGAGCAGTTATTAAAGTGCCGGCTGCTATCATTATTATTGTCCATGTTTCATGCGAAATACCCGCTCCGTTCCAGTTATATCCTACAAGCAGGGCAGTTATGTTTGCAATTGTGGCAATGCATATCCATCCGAGGTAGACCCCGAATGCAGCCTTTATAAGTCCGAAGTCCAGGCCTGTGATAGTCATGTTTATATATATCAGACATATAAGCAGACCTGTCATTACAAGTACTGAATAGGGGAGCAGGCCATAATGCCAGCATACTATCCATAATGAATTCAGTATGCAGGATATTGCAAAGGCAAGGCTGATCTTTTCAATAACATCCTGCCTGGGTGAGGTAAATTGAAGGACACAATAAACTGCAAGCAGGATATATATAGGCCCCCAGATTGAAAATGTTATTCCTGATGGAACAAACAGATTAGGGTATGAATCTGAAATTGCCCCTGTTGTTTTATTATTAAGGGGAAGTGCATTTGCCAGGTAGTTCATTACTATCATGCCTGCAAACAAGATGATATTCAGATACTTAATCATAGCTCGGCAGTTTTAATACTATCTATATCAAAATTAAACAATTTCAGAAGAATCATGCAAACAGCACAATCAGCAGTTGTGCAACAAAAATGCGCAGGAACATTACAAGCGGGTAAACAGTGGCATAAGCGACAGCCGGTGCATCCGACTGACTGATGTTGTTTGCATAAGCCAGGGCAGGAGGGTCGGTCATGCTGCCTGACAGAAGTCCGCAGATCTCAAGGTAATTTCTTTTCATAAAAATCCTCGAATATATACCTGCAAGAAGTATGGGCAGCATAGTAATTACAATTCCATAACCCATCCATACAAGTCCGTCCCCAGAAACAAGAGCTGAAACGAATTTCTCTCCTGAGCTTAAGCCAACGCTGGCAAGGAAAAGCACAATCCCTATTTCGCGTATCATGAGGTTTGCACTTGCTGTTGTATATGAAACGAGTGAAAACTTGTAACCATACCTGCTTAACAGAATGGCAACTATCAGAGGACCGCCTGCCAGTCCCAGTTTCAGTGGATTTGCCATTCCCGGAATATGGATCGGGATACTGCCAAGTATTACGCCAAATAATATCCCGAGGAAGATTGGTATGAGGTTCGGTTCATTAAGCCTTTTAAGTGAGTTGCCAAGCTGTTCTGTTACTTTTTCCATCGACTGTTCATCTCCCACAACAGTCAGCCTGTCACCCAGCTGAAGCCTTAGTCCCGGAGATGCAAGCAGTTCAATTCCGGCACGATACACTCTTGTTATATTAATGTTAAACCTGGTTCTGAGCTTCAGCGCTCCGAGTTTTTTGCCTGAGACCTCATGGTTGGTAACAATTATCCTTCTTGTAACAAGTGATCCCGATCTTGATGTCAGATCCATTTCACTTGCAGTGCCAATTTCTTTTATAATTCGTTCAATAAAGCCCTTTCGTGTGACGACGAGTATTATATCATTCTCATTCAGTATAATTTCAGAAGAAGCAGCTTTGAGTTCCCCATCTTTAAGGATTCGTGATATTATAACAGGTGTATCGAACATCCTTGAAATTTCACCAATGCTTTTATTGAACAATTCTGGCCTTGTAACCTTTATGCTCACTTTCTCCGGCAGATTTTCTGCAGGATTCTGCAACTGCCTGAAACTGGCTGCCT
The DNA here is from genome assembly GCA_022703405.1 of Bacteroidota bacterium. Classification (GTDB taxonomy): domain Bacteria; phylum Bacteroidota; class Bacteroidia; order Bacteroidales; family VadinHA17; genus LD21. The sequence continues at coordinate 6,560 of JAKLDT010000047.1, forward strand.
CTTCATTGATGTTTACTGAAAATAACTTCCTGGTTATTATCATTGTCAGGATTATTCCAAGCACTCCAAAGGGATAGGCGACTGCGTAGCCGACAGCTATATCGGGAATTTCAGATGATCCGGTGTTTGCAGCAAGCTGATTCAGAGCCTGTTGTGCAGCGCCAAGTCCGGGTGTATTTGTAACGGCCCCCGACATTATACCTGCAAGTATCGGTACTGACGTTCCGGTAATGTAATGAAGCAGAAGTGTCGTCAGACCTCCTCCCAACACTATAGCCATTGCCATCATGTTGAGGAATAAACCTCCTTTTCTGAATGATGAAAAAAAGCCCGGTCCAACCTGGAGTCCTATTGAAAAAACAAAAAGTATCAGACCAAAATCCTTGACAAACTCAACTACTTTATGATCTGCATGCAATCCATAATAATTAGCTGCAAGACCGGCAAAAAGAACAAAGGTGATTCCAAGGGAGACGCCTGCAATTTTTATCCTGCCAAGCGCAACTCCGATGGCAATAATAAGTGAATATGCCAGTACCGTATGAGCAACAGTATCTTTTGTAATCAGGTCAATGAACCAGTTCATCTCACAAATAAATTACCTTTCCTTCTGCCTGTTATTTCCCGTATCCTCAAAATCATTCTCTCTCTCATACTCACACTCACTCTCACTCTCACTCTCACTCTCACTCTCACGCTTTATCAGTAGGTTCTGAATGAGGGTCCGCTTTCAACAAAAGTGATAGGAATATCTTTTATAAAACCTTTCAGCCACTTAGCGCAATAATCCATTCCGGCTTCCTCGGAATTGATATGCCCGATAAAAATCACTGCTTTGTTCCTGCCCTGTGAAACAGCATCGCGGGCATATTCGTAAGTTTCCCATTCAGGTGATTCTCCGGCAATTACAACATCTGTCCCCGGATCCTGCAGATCTCTGATATGAGTCATGCTTCCCGGTGCACCGCAATCGAATGCCACTCCTTTGACTTTCAAATCAGGTTTCCCGATAACCTGGAATGAACTTCCGGGAAATTTGTTTTTAAGTTCCCTGATAAGATTTTCAAGGCTTGTTTCAGGAATTATGAACTTGTCAGAAGGACTGTCAACCTGGTAGTTTTTCCATCCGAGTTTATCAATCATCCCTGTGCTTATGCCGTCAGGCTTCATCATGTGAATGTAATCATGAAACCTCCATATTACAAGTCCGTTGTCCTTTATGTATTTTTGTTTCTCAATGAAAACCGGATCATTCTGAAAGTTTTTTGTATCGTCGAGGTGATTGTAGTACAGCGGTTCGTGAACAATTACGAGGTTGCACTTTTTTTCAACCGCTGTTTTCAATACTTCCATCGTTCCAAACATTGTTGTTACAATGCCTGTTACCTTCGTTTCAGGCTTGCCTTCCTTGATAACGTCAACAGTTTTTGGCAACATAGGAGCCCCGGTGTTTTTAATTATCTGTTCAATTAATGCAGCTGCAGTGTTGCCACCTTTTGAAGAATTCTGACACATTGATGATAATGGTATAAAGATGATTATCAATATTATAACTATTTTATTTCCTGATTTCATTTTACTTATACTTAATTGGTTCGGACTTTAAATTTAGAATAAAAACAAACAGTTTGTTTCTCATTGTTTATATATTTACCAGGGATCATACGGAAATTCAGTAAAAACATAATTACTTAATGACTGTTGTGTATTGATTGGAGGCAGTAGGGGTAGAGGTCTTGCGGTCGTGCGGTCTTGCGGTCAGAAACAGGAAACTTAATTTAAGAGGATGAATCTTTCTTTTCATACAATGATAATGCTGGCATATACTGTTCCTAACATATATGTCTTTTTCAGGATCATGTTCCTGTTTATTGGAAAAAAATACCGTCTGAGATATTCCCTGATCTATCTGCTAATTGCTTTAATCTATCCTCTCAGTGGCTTTGCCGGTGGCCTTTTGCGTGAAATGCTTGAACTTGTCTCAGATTACCTTCTGCCATTTTACCTGTACCTTTTTCTTCTTGTATTGCTTGCCGATATCTTTTTGCTACTCAACTTGTTAATAAGGCTGCTTCCCGCTCAAAAAAGAAAGGAAGCCCGGTTCAGAAAATACTGCCTTGCAACGATTGTTTCTCTGGCTGTTCTGATTGTTATTGCCGGGGCTGTAAACTTCAGGACTATCAGGCTGACTGATTACAGGATAACTGTACCTGCACGCTCATCGGAACTGAAAACCCTTCGGATAGCCTTCGCCGCTGATTTTCATATCGACAGCAAAACTTCCACAGGCTTTGTCAGGCGATTCACAGATAAGATAACTGATCTTAAACCTGATATTATGCTTTTCGGCGGAGATATTGTTGAAGGTCACGACGGGGAAAAAATGGAGGAACAGGAAAGGCTTTTAAATCAGATCACCACAGGGTATGGCGTTTATGGCGTTCTTGGTAATCATGAATATTACAGAGGGCAGGACAGGGGCAGTTTCTTTGATAGATCCGGTATTTCAATTCTGAGGGATACCTGTATAATTTTCGACAAGGCTTTCACACTTGCCGGACGGCTCGACAGTCATTACAGGAACAGGAAGTCCGCGCAGGAGCTGATAAACGAGCTGCCTGATTCCCTTCCTGTAATTTTACTTGATCATCGTCCGACTGAACTTGTTGAAGTTAGTGAAACAGGAACAGATGTTCAGCTTTCGGGCCATACCCATGACGGGCAGATGTTTCCGATAAATTTGATTACCAGTAAGATATATCTGCTGAGCAAGGGTTACAGGAAAATTGGGAATACTCATTTTTTTGTAACAAGCGGGATACGGCAATGGAGATTCCCTGTGCGTACAAGCGGTAAATCGGAAATAGTTGTAATTGATATTACTTTTACCAGATAAGAAAACAATAAATGGATAAGGATAAAATTATTGCAGGTTTCATAGGTGCAGGGGGCATTGCACGTTCACATGCCTATTCCCTGAACGCGCTCAGGTATTATTATAACGATGTTCCTGATATTGAACTCTATGCAGTCTGTTCTTCCCGGAAAGAAAGCCGCGATTCATTCAGCAGACTTTACGGATTTAGACATTCGTTTGATCTTGCTGAATTTGTGGCTGATGAAAAAATCAATACTGTGTTTGTTCTTGGCCCCAATAAGGTTCATTTTGAGCATCTTAAGGCAGCGCTTGGAATGCAGGCTGTGAAAAGGATCTATCTTGAAAAGCCGGTCTGTTCAGGTATTGAGGAGGAGGAAGCTATCCGTATGCTGGCTGCTGCTTATCCGGATGTCAGGATACAGGTCGGGTTCCAGTATCTCTATTCGTCTTCTGTAAGGGAGGCCCTTAGGCTCTGGAAATCAGGTGTTTTTGGTAGGGCTCTCCATTTTGATGTCAAATATTATCATAGTGATTACCTTAAAAAGGAATACCGTGACAAAAGACAGAACAGGCTTACACCGGCTCCTGATGGAGGTGCGATGGCTGATCTGGGTTCGCACATTATAAGCATGATAATGGCTTTTCTGGGTGAGGAACTTGAAATTACCGGAGCATTGCAATCCGGCAGCTTTCAGGATGTTCCCGGTGGATCAGACCTTTACAGTTCAATTTCACTCTACGATAAACAGACTGGAGCAGTTGGTTCTCTGTCAGCCAGCCGGATCAGTTCAGGCACCGCAGATGACATAATATTTGAAGTATATGCTGAGAAAGGAGCACTGAGGTATTCATCTTCAACAGCAGATTATTTTGAATATTACACTGATGAGACTGGAACCTGGAACAGGAAGATGGTCGGCAGCAATTACAAACCGGTGACTTCCTTTCCATCAGGTCATGTACCTCCCGGATGGCTCAGGGCAATGGTACATGCCCACTATGTTTTTCTGACGGGCAGCAATTCTGAGGTCATTGTTCCTGATATCACACACGGGCTTGCTGTTCAGAAGTATATACGTGAGACTGCCCGGCATCTTGAGATCTTCAGAAAGTCAAGGAACAATCCCTGAATGTTCATTTTAGTATAAAGGACAAAGGTTTGTTCCTGCCAGCTTCCGTGCTGAAGCTGTTGTCTTTTATTCCCATGTTCTTTTCATTAAGCGGAACACCTCTCAGATTGATCCTTGTTAATTCCGAAAATACTGATCCTTCCGGCAGGGTAACTGTACAGTTGCCTCCTGTGCCGGACTGGTCCCAAATTCTTAAGACTGTACCTTCGCCATCCCTGTTATTGCCGAAAGCAGTTACCAGTATCCCTTTACGGCTGAGCCTGATACCTGCTTTGGAGTTTGCAAGTTTGCCTGCCGGACTGTCGGCAAATACACCATAGAGCGGAGTTCTTGTTTCTTCCCCGGGTGTAATTATGCATTTTTCAGGATCGTATGAAGAGAAGCTCCAGATATAAAGCCTGTGTGAAAAGGAACCTTCTGTCCATTCCGCAAAATTGGTGCCCCACTGGGTGTTAAACATGTTTACCCAGACAGTGGAACCTGAAATTTCTTTATTACCAGAGAATTTGTAAAGGCCTCTTTCTCCGATGCTTATGCCCGGAGCTGAAGGTGTGTTAATTGCATATCCTGTTCCTGAAGCTTCATACAGTGCCATCGAGGTGTTAAGAAAGCAGTAATCAAGATTTGAGCGAGGGATAAAATCCTTTTTTGGATCAACTATTCCGCCTGTCCTGTATAATCTGTATTCAGGCGCTTTTATGTTAAATGGGAAGGCAAGCCATCCTGCTTCAGGCATTGGATCAGGCTTTTTACCATTTATTCCCCAGTTAATCTCAATATAGGGCTGGTTCTCATACAGGGTATAGCTCAGAAGGTACTCCTGTCCTGCAGGATCGCCTGTAAATCCGAACACTGTTGCCCTGACTGCATTTGTCAGATTGCTGTAAACTATCTTTCTGCACCTTCCATTATATACTTTCCGCTTCTTTTCAGGCACTGATGGCCTGCCCATTTCCTGGTTAGCCCAGCTTTCCGATCCCGGCTTTACATAGGCTTTGTTGTACGCTGTAAGGTCATCCTGGCCGAATTGTTCATATACATAACTCCCGAATGCCTCCCCTTTGCCATTACCGGCCATCTCCCTGTCACTGCTTTTGTCATAAACCGATTTCAATTCACCTGTTGATGCATTAAAAACAATCCGGAAGAATTTATTCTCAACTGAGCCTTCCTTTTCACTTAGCCTGAGATCGGTATTTTTTTCATATTCAACAGGTTCAAGCAGTGGTATATATGTTTTATAACCGCACGCAGGAATACTTTCTGTTTCAAATGTAAGGAGGTTCTTGTCGTTGAAAACTGGTATAATCTTCCCGTCCGACAGATCCTTTACTGCATAAATGTTGAAATTCTTCTGGTAAACTCCTGCAAAGAACGACACAACACCGCTTCTTTCCCATGGGAGCGTATTGTAAACGACAATTCTTTTTCCCTCGCTTGCAACTGATGCGGCAAGTTGTCTTATTTGTCTGTTCATTACCGGAAGTATCAGTCGTTCCGCAGTATGCACCCGGTTTGCCTTTTCAAGCCAGGAACCTTCTGCATAGGAATAATATCCGAGTGATTTATTTATCAGGAAGTCATCTCCGTATGTCCAACCCTGCTGGTCATTGTGAGTCATTGCAATGCCAAAGGTATGTTCATCGAACAGAAGCATGTTTTCCATTGCCTTATCAACATATTTGTCAATGTTGTCTGCTGTGCCGTTCCATAGCCTGAGATGTGTATTCAGTACCTCTGCATCAAATGCTTCACGCTGCAGTTTTTTGCTCAGGCTTATCTCGCGGGGGGTTGAAAGATATCCGTGAATCCATGTATCGGGCATGTCGCCTTTAATTACAGGCAGGTCGGGATTTTCCTTAATGAGCTGATCGTAAAAATCAGATAATCTGCCAATACGGATCTTTGCATCAGGCATCTGTTCCCTGGCTGACTTAAGCAGGGCAGCAACCTCTTCTGGTGTTGGTCCTCCCGTATTTTCGTGGGTATGGATCATTGCAAGCCAGGTCTTGTGTTTCCAGTTCTCCGGAGGCATAATGCCCGAACCGTAATATTCCGCCCAGTTGAAGGTCAGCAGCTTTGAGCCATCGGTGCCTTCCCACCAGAAAAGTGTCGGGACTTCCGGAGAGGCTGAACCGGGATTGCATCCTATATGAAGAATATCAATGCCTGCATTTTTAAGTAGAGCAGGAAGTACATGCGAATGGCTGGGAACATCAGTGAGTTTGGCGTCTCTTGGCAAAGGCAATCCGTACTTTCTGTTTATTTCGGATGCAAAGCCCAGCCCTCTTACAAGAGGTTCAAGGTCACTTGCTTCAGTTTCAAAGGTAAATGGAAGGGCATGTGTAATTATCCTTTGCTCCCTGATTGCTTTTTCAAGTTTTGGTTTGAGTTCTGCTGAGCAGTTTTCAAGCATATATTTCAGAGGCCAGGCAGGCACTGTCCATACAAATCTTTCAGTTTCAGGAAGATGTGCAGTTTTATCTATGGCCTGAAGTGTTTTCTCCAGCATGGGACCGGAATACTGCTGCAGAACACCTTCTGCCCACTGAGTATAACCGATATCGAAATGCATTTTAAATACAACAATTACCTCTTTTACAGGTCCGTTATATTCTGATCTGGTATTATCCTGTGTCGTTTTCTGCCCGCAGGAAGCCGCAAGCAGGAGAATTGATGCAAGCAATCCGGATATTCTTTTCATATCAGTCCCTGATAAAGTAAACCCTGCATATTTTCTCGTTGCATATCCTGTAAACTGCTATTACCCTGACGTCCTTCCCGTCAGCTCTTCCGGTAACATGTTCCTTGTCAATCACGGTATTGCCGTTCACAATTCTCTCCCTGACCTCAGCTTTCTGTTCCGGATTAAGCTTCCAGGCATTGACATATCGCTCCCGCATCTTTTCTTTCCCCTTTAGTACCAGTTCATCAGGGAAATTATAGATTTCAATATCATCCGAGTACCATTTGAGGAATCCTTCTATATCCTGCCTGTTATAGGCTTCAAGCTGACCGGCTGCAGCCTTGACCGGATCTCCTTGTTGAGCGTATATATTTGAAAATGAACATATAAGGAATGCAAGTATAAAGATTGTATTCTTCATTTTCATATCTTTTAATAAAATGGATTTATAATAAGTGTAAATCATACACTTATAGGAATTTTTCAAACCGGAACAGGCTTTTATTCTGCAGCAGCCTTTGGTCCTTCTTCTGCTTTCTTATCCTTTGATCCTTTTTTCTGCGGATAAGTGCCCGGAAGTATAACGTTTATCAGTTTCTTGCCCCAGAGGCCAAGCTGCACACCGGCTGCCAGGCTCAGAACACTCAGTATTATTGTTGCCCATAAAAAGTCTTCCCTGGGTGCAATAATGAACAAAGCTATTGACAGGGACAGAATAATTATGCTGAAAATAATTTTTACCCTGAGAAGAGGAGTTTTTAAGGTTTTGAAACGTGTCAGTCCGTCAATGATTCCGGTAACTATTGCTCCCGCAAGTGTAAATGGGAAAAGAAATACTGAAAAGACAAGTACATGGTGGACCATATCACTCTGGAAATCAGGGAAAAAATTCTTCAGTATTGCCAGGATAGGTATTGCAATTACAAAAGACTGTGAAAGGTGGATAACGATTGGATGAAGGTCGAAGTTCAGGAGCAGCAGCCTGTTTGGCGATACTCTTTCCCTGTAAGGTTCAAATACTTTACGGGGCAGACCGCAGGCAGGGCAAACATCTCCAAGCTTATCTGCTTCCATCACATAACCGCAAGGCCGACAGCGTACAAGTTCTTTCATACTTTCAGTTTAAAGGTTTGGTGTGCAAATTATTAAAATAAGTTGAATTACCACACTCTGATTTTTTGTTTTCCGGTTTCAGTAAACTCAAATGGACCGGGTGATGGATTTTCCGGATTTCTTTTGTTTCCTGTATAGTCGGCATCTATTACAAAAGCTGAGCCATCAGTATTTTCAAATGGCAGGTCAGTCACAACAGCATTTTTCAGCGTGCCGGTGGAAACAAGAGTCCTCTTTTGTGCCAGCCACTCTTTGTCGAAGCTTATTTCAAGATATGCAGCATTATCCTGCTGTTCAAGTCTGACAGAAGCCTGGAAGTCATTCTTCGTCAGTGCATTTACTTCATTAGCAGGCTGATAAGTGTATTTCATCATTTGTTCCTGTGCCTTGCTGTTCATTTCGCCGTACTTGTCACCGTCAACTTTCTGACCGGCCATAACTGCTGATCCGGTATATACATTGCCGTCAAATACTACCGGCAGAAGCGCTTTGCTGTACTGGCTTGCATCACCTCCGTCGACAAAAAGGTTGTTTATAAACTGTATATCACCGCCCGGATTGTCATGAAGGGCTGCAACAAAGGTGGAATGTGCTTTGTGGTATGGAGTAAGCCTTGAATCATAATTGATTACATCTATTTTCCCGGAGAACAGGTTATGTACAAATGCTGCTCCGCTTGAATTCATAAGGAGGCTGGTCTTTGAAAGCATAATATTATTGCTTACAAGCATGGGGCCATGGTTCACCTCGAGAAAAATATCGAGTGAGTTATCGTGAAGCAGGTTATTCTGTACCTGTACACCCTGGGCCATCCAGTCGAGCCAGATGCCCATGTTTGCCCTGTAAATATGGTTGTTCCTTATCCTGACATCTACCGCTCCGTGGAATTTTATTCCGGCCATTTCGGCTCCGGTAAAAAGCCTCCTGATATGAATATCATGGATTTCATTGCCTTCCACAACACTGAATGCACAGCCCATGCTTCCCACAATACCTGTTTGTTCGCAATATGCTATTTTATTATTCCTTACAACATGACCTCCTATTGTTCCCTTGTTCCAGCCGAAAGCAAGAGCACGTTTTATTGTACCTACGTAACCTTCAGCCGATTCAGTGTCCCTGTTGTCAAAATCATCTCCATATTTACCAAGAGCTATTCCAACGCATTTTGAATATTGTATTGTGTTGTTCTCAATTATCCAGCCACGGCTCCAGTGAGTACCTATAAGACCTGTCTGTTCTGCTGTCGGGGGAGCCCAGTTTGTGGCAGCGTGCTGCATAGTAAACCCGCTTATTGTAAGGTAGTTGATGAATGGTTTATCGGGATAAAAAATAACCGGTCTGACATTTATTTCAACAGTCTGCTGATTTGGGTCAGTGTTTTTGAACTGAGCCCAGATTGTTGTGTTTGCAGCATCTGCTTCAGCCCACCAGAGCGGATTCTTGTCATCAGCAGGTGCAAAGACTTCCTTCCTTTCTGCAGCTTCCATAAGCCAGTCGCCGTTAAGATACACTGCACCCCTGTGGTATTTGCGGCCTGCAGGCGTGGGAGTGAACCAGTCTCCCTTGATCAGTTCGGTATATGGATTGAAAGCTCCGAATAAGCTGTTCGGTATTTTTGCTTCCCATGTATCGCCCGATATTTTCTTCCAGTCTCTGACTATCTCAGAACCTCTTATCTCTACTTTTTCACCGGCAGCAGCCTGATATACAATTCTTTGTGCATCCGAATCGCCTCCCCGCGGAGGGGTGATCCGCTCCCTGTATATGCCAGCGTGGACAGTTATTATATCTCCCGGCATCGCCTCATCAGCTGCCTTCTGTATTGTCCTGAAAGGTAAGCCGGAGGATCCCTCATTGGTGTCATTGCCTGTTAAAGCAACATGAAGTATCCTGCCTGCTGGAGTTTTCAGGCTGTCATTTACTGTTTCCGGTTTTTTGTCTGTGCAACCTGCAACTATCAGAATTACTGCGAGTAATACAGAAAAGCGTTTGATTGTTTTCATAGGAGACGATTTTACAATTTATCAAACTTATCGAAAATTTGTATTAAATCAATATTCTTATATCTGAATTCAATTTAATACATTGTCACTTAGCCTTACTGCCTTCATATTGATTATATTTGTATAAATAAACCCCAAAAATTCATAAGATGGGAAATACTGCACTAATCACAGGAGCTTCCGGAGGTATTGGCTATGAGCTGGCAAAAATTCATGCAATGAACGGAGGAGATCTTGTACTCGTAGCCAGGACAATTGATAAGCTTGAAGAAATAAAGGCGGACCTTGAAACTAAATACAATGTCAGGGTCTTTGTCATTCAGAAGGATCTGTCACTTCATGGCTCTGCCTACGACATATATAATAAGGTAAACGATCTCGGACTGGAAATAGATCTCCTTATAAATAATGCCGGTTTTGGTGATTTCAGGCATTTTGCTGAAAGCGACTGGCCCAAGCAGGAAAAAATGATTAATCTTAACATAACAACTCTTACACATCTCACACGTCTCTACCTTCCGGATATGATCTCGCGGAAGAGGGGGAAAATCCTTAATGTAGCCTCGGTTGCTTCTTTCTGTCCCGGCCCCACTATGTCTGTGTACTTTGCTTCCAAGGCTTATGTGCTGAGCTTTTCTGAGGCTCTTGCACAGGAACTGAAAGGAACCGGCATTACTGTTACTGCCTTATGCCCCGGTCCTACAGAAAGCAATTTTCATACTGTGGCAGTTGACGGCAGGAAGCCAAAGGAAAGGAAAATGCCTGCCGCACTCGATGTAGCCCTTTATGGTTATAAAGCTATGGTCAGGGGAAAGGTGTTGGCAATTCCGGGCACGGACAACAGGTTTCTTGTTGCACTGCTCAGGTTTCTCCCACGAAGCTTCGCAGCTGCAGCAGTAAGAAAAGTACAGGAGAGCAAACACCTTTAGAATAAATTTGTAATTTAGAGCTGAGTTAATGAACACTGATAAACTCTGACTGAGCTGATCAGCAGGCAGTGATTTTTATATTAATTGTCTAATTGTCATTATAATGAAAAAAGTATTTGTATTAAACTCCTTATTATTTATTGCATTGATATCAGGCTGCAAAACGGGAAGTAAGGAAGCCGTTGAGGGAACAGATGCCCGTATTGACCAGCTTAGGAATGAGGTTGAAGCCAACCTTAAGGAAAATCTCCTTTCATGGTGGTCGGCAAAAACTGTTGACTATGTAAATGGCGGATTTTACGGCAGGGTAAATTCAAAAGATTCAGTTATAGCTGATGCCGATAAGGGAGGGATACTCAATGCAAGGATCTTATGGACATATTCTGCAGCTTACAGGGTAACCGGCGATACTTCATATCTCAGGCTTGCCACAAGGGCGAAGGATTATAACCTGAAATATTTCATCGATAAGGAATATGGAGGTGCCTATTTCAGCATTGATTCAAAAGGTCAGCCAAAAGTTGCTGTGAAACAGATATATACAAATGCGTTTTTTATTTATGGTTTTGCGGAATATGCAAGGGCTACCGGCGACAAAGAAGCGCTGGAAGCTGCTAAAGCAATATTTGAGCTCTTTGAAAAACATGCACTCGACAGGGAAGCAAACGGATATTTTGAAGTATTCAGCCGCGACTGGCAGAGAATACGTGAGAGGATGATAGGGGAATCATCGGACAAGGATGAAAAAACTATGAATACTTCCCTGCATCTCATGGAAGCTTATGCAAACCTCTACAGGGTATGGCCCGATCCAAGGATGGAAGAAAGCCTGAAGAATATGGTTGAGCTCTTCCTTGACAGAATTATTGATAAAAACACATATCACCTTATAAATTTCATGGACCGTGAATG
>JAKLDT010000048.1 GCA_022703405.1 Bacteroidota bacterium
TTGTCCTTGAAGATAATACAGTTATTAATGGAGACATAATCCTTGCCAATGCCGACCTGCCTTATGTCTACAGAAAGCTGCTTCCTGACAGAAGAAAAGCTGAAAGGATTGACAGGATGAATTTTTCTGCATCAGCAATCTGTATACATATCGGACTTGATAAGCAGTACCCTCAGCTGGGACATCACAGTGTTTTCCTGTCTGATGATTTCAGTCACGGTCTTGACATGATATTCAAGGAAAAATCTGTAAGTAAGAATCCCAGTTTCTACCTTCACGCTCCTGCAAAAACCGACCCCTCGGCAGCTCCTCAGGGTCATGAATCATTATCATTCATAATCGGCGCCGGGCATCTTGACAACAGATATAATCAGGACTGGGAATTTCTGAAAAAGCAATCGCGTGATGCAGTAATTGACAGGCTGAAGAAATTTGGTCTGACAGATATTGAGGATCATATAAAATTTGAAATCATATATTCACCTCAGAGCTGGGAAACAGCATGCAATATTACAAGAGGTTCCGTATTCGGGAGTCTTGCCCATAACCTTTTGCAAATGGGTTATTTCAGACCTCACAACAGGCACCGGAAATACAGGAATCTTTATTTTACAGGGGGCAGTACGCATCCCGGGAACGGTATACCCAACGTTCTCCTTTCAGCTAAACTTGTTTCTGAACGGATACTGAAAAACATCTGATAAATTATAGCGATCAAAATGAAAAACCTAAGGGATTCCTTTCTGGAAATCCACAGCACAATCGACTACAGTAAGATCATAGATCATCCAAATATTCTAATCGCGGCAAATTTCTGGGATAAGGAAAGGTATTGTGCCGCAAAAACCTGTTACAAGTTCATGAGGGCAATTGATGATCTGATTGATGATCATAAATCAAAGAATAAACTGATTGCCCCGAATGAAAGAAAGGAATTCACTTCCAGTGTAAACGACTGGCTTAAGATTGTAATTCTATCGGAAGAATGCAATCCATTACAGCTTGAGCTTATTGAAACAGTTAAAAAGTTCAGGATACCGCTCTGGCCTCTTGAAGCCTTCGCAAAATCGATGATATATGATATAAACAATGACGGATTTGCTTCAATAGAATCATTCCTTGAGTATTCAAACGGTGCCTCTGTGGCTCCGGCTTCAATCTTCGTTCATCTTAACGGCCTCACAGGAAACGGAAATGGCTACAATGAGCCGGCTTTTGATGTCAGATGGGCTGCAACTCCCTGTGCATATTTTAGTTACCTCGTTCACATTATACGCGATTTCAGGAAAGACCAGCTGAATAACCTTTCATATTTTGCCGATGACGTCATACAAAAGAATGGCCTTACCCGGCAGGACCTCAGGGAATTTGCCGGAGGAAGACCCGTTACGCAGGGATTCAGAGAACTGATAGCAGAATATTGCAATCTTGCAGCATATTATCAGTCAAAAACAGAAGAAGTCCTTAATCAGGTAGGACCTCAGCATGAACCGGGGTACAGGCTGAGCCTTGAGATAATCTTTGATCTTTACAAAATGGTTTTTGAAAGAATTGATCCTGCAAGGGGAGAATTCACCACTGAAGAATTAAATCCGACTTATGAAGAAACCAGAGACAGGGTACACAGGAAGATCCTTGAATTCAGCTTTTAAACTGTTCCTGCCCTGCTTTCCTGTTTAACTTTCAAACTGAAATACCGGGTAATGATTCCCGGAACGGATCAGAATGCAGAGATGAAGCCTGCGCTCACCTTCCCGTATTCAAATGGCTCAATAACCCTTGTATATTCCGCAACCAGCCTTACATTCCGTCGAACAAGATATCCTGCGTGAAGTGTTGCTGACTTATAATCAAGTTCATCGAGATTTGAACTCACAAGGTTTCCCAGAGCAGTAAGATACCATTTGCTCTTGTCTCCTTCCGGCGAAAAAATGATCTCCGCAAATCCTCCTTCCGTGTTACACTCGCCAATGTCTGCCAACGGTGGCATATAAATATTCAGATCCGTTCTTTTCAGATACTGAACATTAACAACGAGTCTGTCAGAGAAATTTAACGAAACATCCGGGCCGAACATCAGAATATCATTTACAGGCTCGTCCGGCACTCCGTAAATTTTCTCCCTGCCTGAATAGGCAAATGCTCCGATACTCAGGTTCTCCCCAAACGACTGGGTAATTTTCCCCATGAAATTTTTGTATTTGTCATGGTCAAACAGGTATCCTTCATCAGCTTCGCCTAATCCGCATCCGTTAAGAACCTGGGCTACAATATCAGTCCCGGTGCTGAATCCCTTTTCAAAAATTATTCCCCTGTCATATTTCAGATCAGTGCGCGAATAACCCGGACGCGAACCATAAATCTTATATGGTTCAAGGGTATATCTCAGCTCACCCTTGAACAAGGGATCGGATGCCTGAAACTGGCCTACATAAAAATTGATGCCGGTTCCAAACAGGTCTCTGTACATGAGGAAGGCATCTTCAATACCTGCAATTCCTCCCCGTTCGCTCAGGAGAAAATAAAAATAATAGGACAGCTTATCTGACAGCTCTCCTCCTGACATTATCTTTAGGACAAAAGGAGCGCTGAAATCAGCCTGACCCCTGTCGTCAAAATTATATGTTGCAAAACCATCCAGTCTTAATGCAAGGGGCAATTCCCTGAAAAGCGATAATCTGTCATCACCTGTCTGAAGAAAATGCCGGGGAGATTCATACTCCTTAAGCCTGAATCCCTCGCCTGCAAAGTCTTCTCCGAAAGCCTTAAGACGGGGCATTGCAGGTGCATGACAAACCTGGCAGCTTATTGAATATTTCCGTGCAAATGCCGGTATTGCGAAACTGTCAGAGGAGTAACTCAACAGTATCAGCAATGAAAGGGCAAAACAGCTAACAGTGGATTTTGTTTTCATTTTTTCTTTTTTTGAATTTCAGGGGAGAATGTTTATCGCTGTCGAATGTTCATTTACAATCTTTATTTCAGACTCATCAGCAGGCACCTTCAGGAAATCTGCAACAGGCTTAACAAGAAGCTGGTAATTCAGCACTGCTGTAACCTTCAATTCACCCGGTGCAATGTCGTAAGGCAGTTTAAAAGTGAATTTCTCAACCTTTGTTTCCCTTGGCCCTATCCTGTAATCTGTTCCCAGGCTGGCAGTGTTCCATTGCATTATTGTCATTCTTCCTTCCGGATCAAAATAGGGCATTCTGAATATTCTGTTACCATAAGGTATCCCGTCTCTCTGAACACCTGTGAATCCAGGCTGCCTGAGGGGAACTCCCATATCCTGGTAGGCCAGATAATCACCTGATATTGTGTATTCTTCACCTTCAAAGCCTTTTTTGTCAACAGGGAGATGATATTTCTTTCCTTTTGAATCAGTTGCTTCAACATTAAGCCATGCAATCCGGTCTTCAACAGATCCGGTAGGAAACTTATGACCGGTCTTCTGATTGAAAAGAGCCACTTTAAAAATTACATTTTCACCCGGCTCAGCCTCCCGTATATCGGGTTCAATCCTCAGCTCAATCGTCCCCCTCACCTTTCCGGGATCGTGTGCACCGTGAAACAGGTGGAGTCTTGAATCATCATAAGGTTTAGTCATAATTGCATTAAGATAAGGTCCTCCCTTTGGCATGTGGCAATCCTGGCACCTTACTCCTTCTTTTGAATAGGGACCTTCCTTCCATTCCAGCTGAGTGCTTTTGACCCAGATCCCGAAAGGATTCTTTTCATTATGACAATTCCCGCAGAACTCTGTTGTCTTATAAAAATCACTTGTTACAATCTTATGCGCCGGTGATTCCACAGTCGGTTTCCTGACAGCAAATTTTGTAACACCAGGCTCGATAAGATATGAGAAATTGAAAGGGGGATCAGCTTGCGCTGACTTCACAAGATGGCATACATCACATGATACAGATTCATTGGCCATGCTTTTTTCCGAAGGCCTTGGAGGAGGGAGTGTACCACCCATAAAGGCAAAAGGAGTATGGCAACCGTTACACCCGTCAACAGGGCCCTTAAGTTCCGGCTTAACCTCTGAATGAGCAACTGCAAGGTCGAAATATTCTATCTCATCCCAGTGGTGTGTGTAAGCCTGCGACATCATAGCCTGGGTCCATTGCTGATATATTCCCTGATGGCATGAACCGCATTTTTTTGCCGATTCAAAATCCTTGTAGGAGAATTTGCCTTTCAGACTATCCTCATGCTGAAATGCTTTACCGGATGAAGAAATGATTCCCATCATGACCAGGAATCCGGCGCAGAGCAAAATTAATTTCCGGAAGTTTTTCATGTCTCAGGATTTAATAATAAGTAAGAAAAGATAGCAATTTTTGATTACATTCTCTTTGCAGTCTGGCAAAATATGCATATAATGCAGAAAATTTAGATAACTTTATGTAGTTATTAATTTTAAAAAGCTTACCCCTGATATCTGATCTGCTGATAATTAATTAAGAACACTCCGAACAAAACCTGGATTTAATTGTTAAAATTTAATCTGGTAATTGACTATGAATGAGTTGTATAGAGAGGTTTCTTTCGATGTCGGCAAAATTATAACAAGGAGGTACAGTACCTCATTTTCATCTGCAGTAAGTTTTCTTGAGCCGGAGATCCGTGAAGCAGTTTACAGCATTTATGGATTTGCACGGCTTGCTGATGAGATTGTCGATACTTTTCATGATTTTGACAAGGAAAACCTGCTGAAAAATTTCGAGCGTGACTACTACGAGGCCCTGAAATTCAATATCAGCCTTAATCCGGCATTGAATGCTTTTCAGCATACAATCGTAAAATATAACATTGAAGATGATCTTGTTCAGGCTTTCATTAAAAGCATGAGAACCGACCTCCATAAAAAGAACCACCTGACACAGGAAGAAACTGATGAATACATCTACGGGTCGGCAGAAGTTGTGGGCCTGATGTGCCTGAGGGTATTTGTCAGAGGCAACGACGTCTTATATCAGGAATTAAAGGAGCCGGCAAGGAAGCTGGGAGCAGCATTTCAGAAGGTTAATTTCCTAAGGGACCTTAAGACTGACATGCACAATCTCGAGCGTAAATATTTTCCTTCAACTGTAATAAATGAATTCACTGAGTCACTGAAAGAAGAATTAACAAATGAGATCTCTGCTGATTTCGATGCAGCACTTCCGGGAATCAGAAAATTACCTGATAACGGAAGGCTTGGAGTACTTATAGCATATTTTTATTACAGGAGCCTGCTTGAAAAGATTAAAAGAACACCTGCAAAACTACTGATTGATAAAAGAATAAGGGTAAGTGATACTGTAAAATTGCTTATCCTGCTGAAAGCAAAAATTGTTAATAAACTAAATTTGTTCTAAAATCTATATGGAAGAAGAAAAGGTAATTCTTGTTGATGAAAATGATATCCAGACAGGAATCAGCGGTAAGCTGGAAGCACATGAAAAAGCTCTCCTGCACAGGGCCGTATCAGTCTTCATCATAAACAAACAGGGAGAATGGCTTCTCCAGAGAAGGGCTTTTGACAAGTATCACTCAAACGGGCTGTGGACTAATGCCTGCTGCACACATCCCCATCCCGGAGAGTCAGTATTTGATGCCGCAAAGAGAAGGCTTAAAGAGGAAATGGGAATGGCCTGCAGTGTTACCTGGCTCTTTTCCTTCATTTACAAAGAAAAGCTTGATAATGAACTTACTGAACATGAGCTGGACCATGTTTTTTTCGGAATGACCGATGATGATCCGGTCATAAATACCGCTGAAGTTGAAGAATGGAAAAGAATGAAGTATCAGGAGATTGAAAAAGAAATCAGCGAGTTCCCTGATAAATACACCTACTGGTTCAAAATGATATATCAGAGAGTTAACAGACAGATAGAAAAAAGCATAAGCAAATGATCCTGAACTTTATACTGTTTATAATATCCTTCCTTTTCATGGAATTTGTAGCATGGTCAAACCATAAGTACGTCATGCACGGGTTTATGTGGAGCTTTCACCGCGACCATCATGTTAATGTGACTCAACAGAAAAAAGGGCGCCTTGAAAAGAATGATATCTTCTTCCTTATTTATGCTATTCCGGCTATTATCCTGATAATTACAGGGCTTATGACCGGAAGTGATTCTCCTGTGGCAATCGGCGCCGGCATTACACTTTATGGCTTCACCTACTTCATGCTGCACGATGTTGTTTACCATCACAGACTCCCTCTCTTTAAAAACACAACGAACAGGTACCTGCTTGCAGTAAAGAGAGCACACGATGCTCATCACAGGCCAAAAACAGCTGACGATTTCGACAATTTCGGACTTCTCATATTCTCGGGAAAATACTTCAAATAACAGGTATATGTCTCTTTATCTGACTATTGAGCTGCTCACTCTGTCTGTCCCGCTTGCATTAAGCTTCGACAAAAAAGTAGCCTACTTCAGATTATGGAAATACCTCTTTCCTGCCATAGTAATTTCAGCAGCGTTTTTTATCGCCGTCGACATCTGGTTTACTAGGCTTGGCGTCTGGGGATTCAATCCTGAATATCATAGCGGAATTATTATAGCACATTTGCCACTTGAGGAATATCTCTTTTTCCTTATAATCCCATTCAGCAGTATCTTCATACATTATGTCTTCCTTGCATATTTTCCCGGAAAAAAAATTGGAAGGAAGAGCACAGCGGTTCTTACCTGCCTGCTCATTTCTCTGCTGCTCCTCTTATCTCTTGCAAACAAAGACAGGATTTATACCTCCTTCTATTCTGCATATATGGCTATTCTGCTGGCAATCGCATATTTCATAAACAGCAGTCTGCTCAGCAGCTTTTATCTGTCTTATCTTATAATCCTGGTTCCCTTTTTCGTTGTGAACGGAATCCTCACCGGCAGCTTTATTGAAGGTGAGGTTGTATGGTATAACTCTTCCGGGATTCTTGGTTTGCGTTTGCTGACAGTTCCTGTGGAAGACACAGTGTATGGTTTCTCAATGATACTTACAAGCCTGCTGCTTATGAACCTGTTTGGAAACAAAAAAATAAGGGGATAAACTATGATTGCAACGCCTGCCAGGATAAGGAATACACTTACTGCTCATCCGCGATGGGTTAAATCAGCGCTGCTGATATTTTTCAGTGTGGGTATTGCAGGATTTTCTCTTCCACTGACAAGAGAATTGTTTACAGGGCTTACTCCGCTGGCAATCATTTTAAGTCTTTCTGTACTTTTATTATTCCATGAAGCATCATTTGACAGGAAAACAGTTCTTTCCTTTATTTCAATAATAGTAATAACCTGGCTCATCGAAGCTGCAGGAGTAGCCTCAGGATTGATCTTCGGGGAATATTCCTACGGCAGCGGACTTGGCATCAGGCTGCTTGAAACTCCCCTTCTTATCGGATTCAACTGGCTGTTTATGATCTATACAAGTTCCTGCATAGCCGGGCAGATCTCTTCAAAGCGGGGAATCCATATATTCACTGCCTCCACGCTTATGGTACTCTATGATTTTATTATGGAAAATATCGCCGGCAGTCTTGATATGTGGAGCTTTTCCGGCGGAATGCCTCCTTTGAGAAATTATATTGCATGGTTCATAATTGCCGCTTCAATTCATACAGGACTGAAGTCTGCCGGCATTAAGTTCACAAACAGAATTGCACCTTTTTTATTCTTTGTCCAGGCTGTTTTTTTCATTATACTTAGCATAATTATAAGGCTTTACAGATGATACTTAAAGCATCTCACCACCCGGTGATATATCCCTTTTTTAAACTCTACACTGTGTGGAAGATACACAGGCATTTCAATGAGGTAAAAATCAGGGGTGAGGTAAGTGACAAAGGACTGCCTTTACTTCTGATATCAAATCATTTCAGCTGGTGGGACGGCTTCTGGGCAATGTATCTTAATATGAAGCTTTTCAGAAGAAAGTTCTGGTTTATGATGCAGGAGGAAAATCTTAAAAAATACAGTTTCTTCAACAAAACTGGGGGATATTCAGTAAAAAAAGGCTCAAAAAGCATAATTGAAAGTCTTGAATACACAGTTAAGCTTCTGAAAGAAAAAAGAAACCTTGTCCTCATTTTCCCCCAGGGCGAAATAGAACCGATGAGGTGTTCACAGGTTACTTTTCAGAAAGGCCTGCAGCATATTCTTCAGAAAATAAATGAACCGGTGCAGATAGTATTCCTTGTCAACATAATTGAATACTATTCAAATCCAAGGCCAACACTTTTCATGAACATCAGGGAGTTTGAAATGACGGAGGGAAAAGAAAATGAAATTGAAAAAGCTTACCAGGATTTCTATTCTGAGGTCCTGTCAGATTTTTCAAAAATTGACCTGTGATGATAATACCTGCAGCACTTATATTCTCCTTTACCCTTATCAGGCTGATTGTCGTCCTGGCAAACTACCTGGCTGATAATCACCTTCCCCGTTCAGACAAAGATTATAATAAACTGGTATCGGTACTTATTCCTGCAAGAAATGAAGAAGCAAATATCAGTAAGATACTAAATGATCTTAAAATACAGTCTTACAAAAACATAGAGGTTATCATCTTCAACGATCAGTCAGATGACAACACTGAACAAATTGTAACAGAATATACAAAATCTGACAACAGGTTCAACCTGGTAAATTCAGGTTCTCTTCCGGAAGGCTGGTATGGCAAAAATTACGCATGTCATTCTCTTGCAGAAAGGGCCTCAGGAGAATATCTTCTGTTTCTTGATGCCGATGTAAGAATATCAGGCAGACTGATTGCTGACACAATAAGTCTGGCAGAAAGGAAGAAGCCGGGACTCATTTCTGTCTTCCCGGAACAGGAGATTTTATCTGCAGGGGAAGCAATGACAGTCCCAAATATGAATTTCATCCTTCTCTCCCTTTTACCACTTTCCCTTGTCGGAAAATCTTCCTACCCTTCACTTTCTGCGGCAAACGGACAGTTTATGTTTTTCGATGCTGAGGTTTACAGGAAGATGAGGCCACATGAAAAGATGAAAGCTGAAAAAGTTGAAGACATAGAGACTGCCCGCTTCTTCAAAAGGAATGACATAAGGGTGGAATGCCTCCTTGGTGATGAGAGGATCAGGTGCCGTATGTACAAAGGTTTTTCAGACGCAGTAAACGGATTCTCGAAAAATGTTTTCTCATTTTTTGGGAACTCCTTCATACTGGCGCTTTTATTCTGGCTTGTGACAAGCTTTGGCTTCCTTGTAATAATGTATTATATGCCAGCACCTTTTACGATAGTATACTTATCAGCAGGACTTACAATACGCATACTTGTATCACTTGCTTCACGGCAGTCAGTTTTTAAAAACCTGATTTACCTTCTACCTTTGCAGCTTACTCTCGGATTGTTCATTTATAAGGCATTTTTAAACAGATATTTCAGATCATTTGAATGGAAAGGAAGAAAAATACACTGATTCTTGTTTTGCTGCTGCTCAGCGCAAATCTTATTGCCATTGATTATAAGGCAGAGGTCTATTATGCCTATGTCAATAACAGGATGGAGAGATGGAAAAGCGTGATAGACAAGATGGAATCAATCAGTAACAGAACTGATGCGCAGACGCTTGAGCTCGTTAATTACGAATACGGTTACATAGGTTACTGCCTTGGCTCGGACAGGGAAGAGGAGGCAAAAAAGTACTTTGCACTTGCAAATAAAAATATCGATTTGCTTGAAAAAAAGAGATTTGAACCTTCAGTAATACAGGCATATAAGTCGGCATTTTACGGTTTCAGGATTTCTTTCAGCAAATTCTCGGCTCCGGTTAATGGGCCAAAGAGCCTCGATCATGCAAAAAAGGCTCTTGAGCTTGACAAAGAGAATTTCCTCGCCTGGGTTCAGTACGGTAATGCTGAATTCTACATGCCTGCAGCCTTCGGAGGTTCTAAAAAACTGGCTCTGGAGTATTTTATTAAAGCCCGGAAATTACTTGAAAGAAATGTTTCAGATACAAAGGGCAACTGGAACTATCTGAGTCTCCTTACGCTAATTGCCCAGGCTCATGCAGAGCTTGATGATTACAACTCGGCAAAATCAGCTTATGAGGAGATACTACGGCTTGAGCCCGGCTTTACTTATGTTCGTGATGAACTTTACCCTCAGCTTATTAAAAAAATCAAAAAATAAATTATGCAGAAAAGTGTTCTTGTTGTCGGAGCGGGACTTGGAGGGATGGCAACAGCCCTCAGGTTATCGAAAAAGGGATATAAGGTTACTCTTATTGAAAAGAACAGGCAGGCCGGAGGCAGACTTGGCCAGCTTAAAAAGGACGGCTTCACCTTCGATACAGGTCCCAGTTTCTTCAGCATGTCTTATGAATTTACTGAATTTGCAAAGGACTGCAATATTCAGCTCCCGTTCAGATATTATTCCCTTGATCCTCTTTACACTGTTAATTTCCGTAATAGTCCGGTGACGTACTTCCTTTACAGGGATCTGAAAAAACTTGGTGCCCAGTTTTCGGATTCTGATCCTGAATTTGAGAAAAACATGGAGAGGTATCTGAATAAAAGCGGTCGCCTGTTTCATGATACTGTTGATATTGTTATCAAAAGCAATTATGATACAATACTTCAATATATCCTTACACTGATGAAGGTCAACCCTGTGCATCTTCCAGTTATGTTCAGAAATTTCTGGCAGCAGGTTGCACATTACCACAGTTCTGAAGAGGCGCGCCAGATTATCTCCCTTGTTGCTTTCTTCCTGGGGCGCACCCCCTTCGATACATCAGGAGTATACACACTTCTTTCATACACTGAATTCCGGCATGACGGCTATTTTAATGTTGAAGGCGGCATGTATAAAATAATTGAGGGCCTTGAAGGCGAGCTCAAAAAAGAAAATGTTGAGATCATTTATGACACCGAGATAAACGGCTTCAGTTCTGATGGGAATAAGCTCAACTACCTGATCGATAAAAACGGGAAACAGTGGAAGGCAGATATTACTGTAATTAACAGTGATGCAGCCGTTTTCAGAGGAAAAGTTTTCGGCAGGAAGGAATACTCTGATGAGGTTCTCGATAAAAAGGAATGGACAATGGGTCCTCTCACAATATACCTGGGTCTTAAAACAAAATTGCACGGGGTCCATCATCATAATTATTACCTGGGAACTAACTACAGGGAATATGCCGACAAGGTATTCAGGCATCCGGAGATAATGGAGAAACCTTATTATTATGTAAATGTTCTGTCAAGCTCAAATCCCGACTGTGCACCAGAGGGCTGCGAAAGTCTTTTCTTCGTATGCCCGGCACCTGATCTGCGTTTCAAGAAAAACTGGGACGACAGGGATGTGATTGTTGACAGCATTATTGATGATTTCTCCGGCAGAATAGGGAAAAATATACAGCCTGAGATCGTAAGCAGAACAGTATATACTCCACAGGACTGGCAGGACCAGTTTAACCTCCACAGGGGAAGCGGACTGGGACTATCGCATAAAATGCTGCAGATAGGTGGCTTCAGGCCTAAGAATTTTGACGAGCAGTTCAAAAATGTCTTTTATGTGGGAGCTTCAACAATACCGGGAACAGGACTTCCGATGGTTATAATAAGCTCGAAACTGGTTACTGAAAGAATTGAGAAACTGGGATAACTTAAATTGCATAATGAAAGTCAACATTTTCTGGTTCCGCAGAGACCTCCGCTTAAATGACAATACCGCCCTGAACAATGCACTTGCTGAAGGATTGCCCGTTCTCCCCGTATTTATTTTTGATGATAATATTACCGGCGAGCTGCCAGTGGATGATCCAAGGATCAGTTTCATATACGACTCTTTGTCGGCGCTTAATAATGAACTTGGAAAATATGAAAGTTCCATTCTTGTTCTCAGGGGCAATCCCGAGAAGGTCTGGAAAAAACTCACAGCTGAATATGACATCAACTCCGTATTTATAAACAAGGACTATGAACCCTATGCAATTACAAGAGATAACAATATTGAAAAGCTTTTAAACCAGAATAATATAACATTTAAAAAATTCAAGGACCAGGTAATTTTCGAAGAAAAGGAAATTGTAAAAGGCGACGGAACTCCATATACTGTTTTTACTCCTTACAGGAATCGCTGGATGCAGGTGTTCAGTACAGAATCTTCTGATGCTCTTTCACCTCTGAGAACAGCTTCACAGAACTTTCTAAAGGCTTCATTTGCATTTCCCCCAATTGAAAAACACGGATTCAGGCGCAGTATGGTAAAAGTCAGGCCATTCGATCTTTCTGCTATTGAAGACTATCATAAATTCAGGGATCTTCCGGCTGAAGACAGGACAAGCTATTTATCGCCACATCTGAGATTCGGCACCATCAGCATCCGGGAACTTGTCAGGACTGCAGTCAGCAGTAATCAGGTCTTTCTTTCCGAGCTTATCTGGAGGGAATTCTTCATGCAGATCCTGTTTAATTACCCCAATGTTGTCACAGAGAGCTTCCGCCCAAAGTATGACAATATCAGATGGAGAAACAACGAAAAGGAGTTTGATCTCTGGTGCCGGGGAGAAACAGGTTATCCGATTGTAGATGCAGGCATGAGACAACTCAAGCAGACAGGTTACATGCATAACAGGGTAAGGATGATAACTGCAAGCTTCCTGTGCAAACACCTGCTTATTGACTGGCAGTGGGGAGAAGCATATTTTGCCTCCAGACTGCTCGATTACGAGTTATCTTCAAATAACGGGAACTGGCAATGGGCAGCAGGGACCGGTTGTGATGCAGCGCCTTATTTCAGGGTGTTCAACCCCTACACCCAGCAGGAAAAGTTCGATCCCAAATTTATATATACCCGCAGATGGGCGCCTGAATCACAGAAACCGGGTTACGTTCCTCCTGTTGTTGAGCATGCATTTGCAAGGGAAAGAGCAATAAAAACTTACAGTGAGGGTATCAGGTAGTGACAAGCAGCCCTGATCCTGTTTACCGGTAAATGAACAATAAAACCCCGGTTTTTGTTACCTTTGCAAAATTAAAACAGAAGCAGGATGGCAGATAGTACACCGGTTCCTATACTGGAGATGGATGGCAGACGGCTTTATTACACTTTCATAGCTGGTGCAAGAAAGGTTATTGAACATCAGGTTGAACTCAATAAAATAAATGTTTTCCCTGTAAACGACGGAGATACCGGTACAAACCTTGCTTCAACAATCAGGGCAGTTATTGACTCCCTCCGGCCCGACCGTTCATATAAGATTACTGCCGACAGAATAGCGGAGACCTCACTTATAAATGCCCGCGGAAATTCAGGGATCATCTTCGCTCAGTTCCTGTACGGCATGAGCATGGAAACCGGGAATTTCGTTACAATCAACATTGCGCAGTTTGCTGAAAGCATCAAAAATTCAATCCGTTATATTTACGAGGCTATCTCAAATCCTGTTGAAGGTACAATGCTTACAGTAATAAGGGACTGGGCAGATTATATCTATGAAAACCGTTACAGGATAACTGATTTCAACCAGATGTTCCTCGATTCGGTTGAAATACTTAACAGGTCACTCATTGAAACCAAATATAAACTGGCTGTTCTCTCAAAAGCCAATGTTGTTGATGCCGGAGCCAGGGGCTTTGTTCTTTTCATTGAAGGTATAATTGAGTTCATAACTCACAGGAACATAAAGGAACTCATACAGGCAAGGGCAGAAACAGCTCTTTTTGAGAAGATTGAAGAGATAATTCCGCAGAATGTCACATACAGGTTCTGCACCGAAGCCCTTATAAAGGAATGCCGGACGGATAACAGGTATATACTTGACATCCTGAACAGGTATGGTGATTCCATAGTTGTTGCAGGATCGAACAGGATGAAGCGGCTTCATGTACATACTAACAATCCTGCTGACCTCTTTATGGAACTCAGGGACACCGGGACAATTGCTTTTCAAAAGGCTGATGACATGATACGCCAGAGCGATGTTGTATATAACCGTAAATGGAATATTGCTCTCGTAACCGATTCAACATGCGACCTGTCAAAGGAGCTTATTGACAATTACCAGATCAATATGCTGCCCATAAACATAAGTTTCGGTGACAATCATTATCTCGATAAGGTCACTATTCATCCGCAGCAGTTTTACTCGATGCTCGGCGAATCGGAATTTTATCCGAAATCATCACAGGTTAATGAAAAAGCCTTCACGAACCTTTACTCTCACCTTGCATCGCATTACGATTCAGTTATTGCAATTCATCTGAGTGACAAGCTGAGCGGAACTTACGGTAGCAGCCTCAAAGCGGCAAAAGCTATCAGCGCTGAGTTTGGCAAACCTGTTTCTGTACTTAATTCCCGGAGCCTCTCAGGAGCGCTCGGACTTGTTGTACTCAGGGCTGCCACGGCAATAGAAGAGGGAAAAAATCATGACGAAGTTGTGAGACTTACTGAAGAATGGATAGAAAAGTCGAAAGTGCTCGTAAGCGTTAAGGACCTCAGTTACCTTATTAAAGGAGGAAGACTCTCATATACAAAAGGCCTGATAGCCAGAATACTGAATGTAAATCCCATTGTTTCGATAGATGAAACAGGCAAGGCAATTGTCTTCGACAAGACTCTGAACCAGAGGGCAACAATGGACAAGGTGATCTCATACGTCAGGAAACAGGTGAAGGAAACAAAGATCTGGAACTATGTCGTCCTCCATGCAAACAACCAGCAGGCTGCCGACTGGTATAGCGAAAGGATGGAGGAACTGACTTCCCTGAAACCGGTCTCTGTTGTAAATATTTCACCGGTTATCGGCGCAAATGTAGGAGTTGGAGCTGCTGCCGTTGCATACATGATACAATAAAATAACAATGAGTTTTTCCCAGATATACATCCAGTCACTGCTGATAATTTTAGCCATGATGTCAGTCCTCTGGATTGTCAGCATCATTATAAAGAATGTCAGCATAGTAGATATATTCTGGGGAATGGGCTTTGTACTCACCTCATTATTTTACTTTTACCGTATCGGGGAACCCGATCTGAAAAGATCAATAATTGTAACATTTGTTACAATCTGGGGCCTGCGGCTTTCATTTTACCTGGCCTGGAGGAATTCCGGCAAAGGGGAGGATTTCCGTTACAGGAACTTCAGAAAGAAATATGGCGAAAAACGCTACTGGTGGATAAGCTTCTTCCAGACTTTCCTGCTGCAGGGCATACTAATGTGGCTGATCTCGGTAACAATACTTGGAGCCCTGTATTACACTGAACAGCGGACAATGGGCATTTTAGATTATGCTGCAATTATTGTCTGGCTCACCGGTTTTGTCTTTGAAGCAGGAGGAGATTATCAGCTCTCAAGGTTCAGGGCTGATTCTTCAAACCCGGGAAAAGTACTCGACAGGGGGTTCTGGAAATATACCCGTCATCCGAATTATTTTGGCGACTCGGCAGTATGGTGGGCTTATGGCCTGTTCTGCCTTGGATCAGGCAACTGGATCCCGGTGCTGGGTTCAGTTCTCATGACCCTTCTTATTATAAAGGTCTCGGGAGTTGCTCTGCTTGAAAAATCACTTAAGGAGCAGAAACCTCAATACAGGGAATATATAGAAAGAACAAGTTCATTTTTCCCCCTTCCACTTAAAAAGTAAGACCCTTTTTCAAAAATCATTGGCTAATTAACTGAAGGTTACTTATCTTTGGTATCCTTATAAAAATTCAGCAATGAGAATCAGACTACTGGCTTTAGCCCTGGGAGGCTTAATAATCATGACTTCCTGCAACAAAAAAGAGAATCCCTATGAAGCGGATGTAATAGTTTACGGTGGTACTTCCTCTGCTGTTACAACTGCTGTCCAGGTGAAAAGGATGGGCAGATCGGTTATTATAGTCTCACCTGACATCCATATCGGAGGCCTCTCCTCATCGGGACTCGGATATACCGATACAGGAAATAAGGAGGTTATCGGAGGCCTTGCAAGGGAGTTCTATCACCTTCTTTATGAAAATTATATGAATCCGGAATCATGGAAATGGCAGAAACAGTCGGAATTCGGGAACAAGGGACAGGGAACGCCTGCCATTGATGGTGAATTCCGGACCATGTGGCTGTTCGAGCCCCATGTTGCAGAAGAGGCTTTTGAAAAGATGATAGCCGATAATAAGCTTCTTGTCTACCGCAATACCTGGCTCGACAGGGAGAATGGAGTTGTCAAGGAAGACGGGAAGATTGTATCAATAAAGACCCTCGATGGAAATATTTTCAGGGGAAAGATCTTCATTGATGCCACTTATGAAGGCGACCTGATGGCTGCTGCAGGAGTGAGCTATACAACAGGCAGGGAAGGCTCCGCACAGTACGGCGAAGAATGGAATGGCGTGCAGGTAGGCGATTTCCCAATCAAACACCACGATTTTGACAATCTGAAAATAAGCCCGTACAAGGTTCCCGGAAAACCGGAAAGCGGACTCCTTCCAAGGATTTCATCAGTCCCTCCCGGAAACAGGGGCGATGCTGATAAAAGATTGCAGGCCTACTGCTACAGGACCTGCCTGACCGATCATCCCGATAACCGCGTAAAATTCTATAAACCCGAAGGTTATGACTCAACTCAGTATGAGCTTCTTGTAAGGATCTACGATGCCGGATGGAGAGGGACTTTCAATAAATTCGATGCCATTCCCAACCGCAAGCTTGATGTCAACAACCATGGTCCGTTCAGCTTCGACAATATCGGCATGAATTATGACTATCCCGATGCCACTTATGAGCGCAGGAAAGAAATTATTAAAGAACATATCACATACCAGCAGGGTTTGCTCTGGTTCATTGCAAATGACCCGCGCGTGCCCGAAGAAGTAAGAAATGAGATGTCCCGCTGGGGTTATTCAGGAGATGAATTTGCCGACAATAATTTCTGGCCATACAATATTTATGTCAGGGAGGCCAGGAGGATGACCGGTGAG
Organism: Bacteroidota bacterium; assembly: GCA_022703405.1. Taxonomy (GTDB): domain Bacteria; phylum Bacteroidota; class Bacteroidia; order Bacteroidales; family VadinHA17; genus LD21. The sequence continues at coordinate 16,924 of JAKLDT010000048.1, forward strand.
TATATAATGACTGAAAATGATGTTCTCAGCAAAAGAGAGGTACTTCATTCAATAGGTATGGGCTCATATAATCTTGATTCTCACAATACCCAGAGATATATTACACCTGAAGGCTTTGTTGAAAATGAAGGGGATGTTGAACACCCCACACCCAAACCATACATGATCGACCTGGGATCAATCCTCCCGAAAAGGGATGATTGTAAGAACCTTCTTGTCTCCGTGTGTGTGTCTAGCTCACATATAGCATACGGATCGATAAGGATGGAGCCTGTGTTCATGATCCTCGGGCAAAGTGCAGGAACAGTCGCTGCTCTGTCCCTGAACAGCAGGAAAGATATTCATGACCTGAAATATGAAGAGATAAGGGAAAAGCTTCTTGCCGACGGGCAGGTTCTTGAATACAATAAATAGTATGTATTCCTGTTAATTTATATATGCGTTCCGGCAGCCGATATTGTAAAATATTTCTGCTCCTTTTTCTGCCTGCCCTTTTGAGCTGTGAAAAGGACAGCTCTCCCTCTGTTGTCACTGATATTGACGGAAATATATACCTGACAGTTGAGTTAGGCGACAAGCTGTGGATGGCTGAGAACCTTAAAACAACGCGTTTCAGCGACGGAACGGAGATAAGACTTATAAGTAAAAACCAGGACTGGCTAAAGTCGCGTGAGCCGGCTTTTTCGTGGTACAACAATGATTCTTCATTATTCAGGGATCCCTACGGTGCCCTTTATAACGGTTATGCTGCAACAGATGACAGGATCTGTCCCCTTGGCTGGCACGTACCCTCTGCCGCTGAAATAAAACAGCTGATAAGCGCCCTTGGCGATTCCCTTACCGCCGGTGGAAAGCTCAAAACAGAAGGCCTTGCACAATGGCATTACCCGAATACAGGCGCTGACAACAGCTCAGGCTTCACAGCACTTCCTGCAGGTCTGAGATATTTCGAAGGTACATACAGCTCACTTTCATATTTCACTGCCTTCTGGACCTCAACAGAAGCAGATACTTCCTCATGCTATTTCCTGGGACTCTCCTACCTCGACGCTCTTGCATCAGTAACTCAGCGCCAGAAAAAGAATGGCTTCAGTATCAGGTGTGTAAGAGATTAATTTCAGACTCCTGTAACTTTTCATACAAGCCTGCCGTCTTACTGCTGAATTAATACAAAAACAGAATAAGACATGAAAAGATTATTATCATCAATAGTTATATCCTCTCTGGCATTCCTTCCGGCAATAAGTCAGAATGAGGATAAAGGTGAAAGGCTTGAGAACCT
>JAKLDT010000049.1 GCA_022703405.1 Bacteroidota bacterium
CCGTCAATTGAATGACAGGCAATGCAGCCAGTATTCCTTAGCAACAGATAACCATCTGGTTCTGGCACAGCGGCTGAAGCTTTATAATCATTGAACCATGTGTCATAATCTGTCTGTTCCAGAATTTTTGCTTTTGCCAACATTGATGAATGCAGTAGTCCGCAATACTCGGTGCACAAAATTTCATATTCACCAACCTGTGTTGGTATGAACCAGAGATAAGTATCATACCCGGGTATAACGTCCTCCTTTACCCTGAATGCCGGTATAAACAGACTGTGATTAACATCTTCCGATTTCAGATTGACCCTTACAGGCTTGTTAACAGGGAGATACAGATCTGCTGTTTTTATCCCGTTGCCATAATCAAATTCCCATTCCCACATCCGTCCTATTGCCTGAACAACCATGGCATCCGCCGGCGGTTTTCTCATAGGAGCGAATCCTGACCAGCCGAAATAGAACATTATCATCACTATTACCAACGGTACTGTGGTCCAAATAATTTCAAGGGTTACACTTCCCGTAAACTGCCGTGCCGGTTTACCTTTTTTTCTGGAGAAATGTATGACTGTCCAGATCATAAAAGCCGTGATGCCAATAATAAAGAAACCGGCTATGGAAAATATGAGTAAGAAAGCCTTATCTACCCCTTCTGCAAGATTTGATGCTCCTGTAAACATATCTTTTACCTTAAGTAGTAATCAATAAATGTAATAACTATAACTGCTGCAAACAAAACGAAAACTCCGCTAACCATGGCCTTTATGAACAGGCTCTCGTGCTTGACATGCATAAAATTGATAATAACAGTGGCCACCTTAATGCTGGCAATAAGCAAAGCCACCCCTACAGTAAAGGCTCCGAAATGCCATTCAGTGGCTGCTACAGATATGGCAGTGAGTGCCAGTAATGCAATAAGTACTACTGCATGGGAAGTATAGCTTGAAATGTGTGATCCTTCGTTTTTCATAGAGCTGCTCTTCTAAGTTATAAGGTAAAGTAAAGGGAAAAGGAAGATCCAGATCAGGTCAACAAGATGCCAGTAGAGGCCGGAGTTTTCAAGGTGAAGATAATGATTACTGCTGACTGTTCCATTCTTGATTTTCACAATGTTAATAAGCAGGAGAATCATTCCGATAAGCACATGGAGGGCATGAAGGCCTGTCATCATGTAATAAAGCCCGAAAAACAGGAGCTCCCCCTGAGGGAGATTCTTCAGCACTTCAGAACCTGGATAAATCTTAAACTCAAATTTATGCGACCATTCGAAATACTTGTTCATCATAAACAGGCCTGCAAGCAGAACAGTGAGGCCTACAAGAAAAAGGGCCAGTTTCTTATCATCCTTCTGAATTGCAGTTATTGACATCGCCACAGTCATACTGCTCACAAGGAGGAATACGGTATTAAGCGTGCCTATAAATGTATTCAGTTCTTCTGCAGCATGATGAAAATCAGCAGAGTACTTAGCCCTGAAAACAGCATAAACAAGGAATAATCCTCCAAAAAGGAAAAGCTCGGTAAAGAGAAAGATCCACATACCCAGTTTTCCTGTTTCGCTGTCAATACGTTCGTTATGAATAGCCTGCACAGACATATTTTTACTATTTGTTACCGGTACTTTCACCAAAAAAATACGGATGATTCTTTATTTGGGGTATTTCTTCAAAATTCTCATGTGAAGGAGGAGAGGGGATCTGCCATTCGAGAGTAACTCCTTTCCATGGATTGGAAGGAGCCGGAGCCCCTTTCTTTGCATGATAAACAAGATTGTAAACCATTATTATCAGGCCGATAAATAAAATAAATCCGCCAATTGTGGATAACTGGTGACCTGTCTGAAACTGAGGCAGATAATCAAAATATCTTCTTGGCATTCCCTGAAGTCCGATTATAAACTGAGGGAAATAAAGAAGGTTAAACCCGATGAAGATTACAATGCTTCCTGCATAAGCAAGAGTATTGTTGTACATTTTTCCGAATATTTTCGGGAACCAGTAATGCAGTCCCGCAAAAAAGGCGAATCCCATTCCGCCGAAAATTATATAATGAAAATGGGCAACAACAAAAGCAGTATCATGAGCCTGTACATCGGTAGCAACTGAACCAAGAGTAAGGCCTGTGAATCCGCCGATCATAAAAAGGAAAATAAAGAAAATGGCGTACAAAAGAGGCGGTTTAAGGTCAATTGATCCTCCGTACATAGTGGATATCCAGTTAAAGACTTTTATTGCACTGGGCACAGCTACAATGAAGGTAAGGAAGGAAAAAAACCAGCGGGAGCCATAACTTATTCCTGCGGTGAACATGTGATGTCCCCAGACAAAATATCCCACAAAGGCAATTGCGAGGCTCGAAAACAGAATTGCCGTATATCCGAAGACCGGCTTCTGGCTGAATGTGGGAAAGATCTCTGTAACTATTCCCATGCCCGGCAAAATCATTATGTACACTGCAGGGTGTGAATAAATCCAGAAGAGATGCTGGAAGAGCACCGGATCTCCTCCGAGTGCGGGATCGAAAAAACCAATTTTCAAAACCCTTTCAGCTATTACCATCAGCAGGGTAATGCCTACTATAGGAGTAGCGAGCACCTGGATCCATCCTGTGGCATACAGAGACCATGGGAAGAGCGGCATCCTGAACCATCCCATACCCGGAGCCCTCATCCTGTGCATCGTAACAATGAAGTTAAGCCCGGTAAGAATTGAGGAAAATCCCAGGATAAAAGCAGCAACAAGCGCATATATAACATTGGTGGATGATTCGGCACTATAGGGAACATAAAATGTCCAGCCGGTATCGGGAGAACCTTCTCCTATGAATTGAGAAAGAACGCCGAAGATGGCCCCAATTATAAACAGATACCAGGAAAACAGGTTAAGCTTCGGAAATGCAACATCTTTTGCGCCAATCATTATGGGCAGGAAAAAGTTTCCGAAAATTGCAGGCAGCGCCGGAATAACAATAATGAATATCATTATGATGCCATGTATAGTAAACATCCCGTTATAGGTCTGGGCATCCATTATCGTCTCTCCCGGCTTGAAAAGTTCAATCCTCATCAGCAGGCCAAGAATAACTCCAACGAAGAAGAAAATCATAATGCTGTACAGATACAGGAGTGCTATTTTTTTATGATCGGTGGTTAGCAGCCACGAGAGAATACCCTTGTATTTTCCTTTGTGTTCAAGGAAACTAACATGTGATCCGTTTTCAGAAGCATTCATAGATCGGATTATTTCAGTTTATTTTCTTTTTAATAATGAGTATTATGAAGATAATCAGGGCGATAACAATAATAAAAGATCCAAGGATCCTTGTAATCTGAATAGTATAAGTTTTACTGGCAGGATTGTACGCGAAGCAGTACTCAAGGATCCTGTTAATAGTCGGCCGTGCTATGCCCTTTTGTGCTTCAATTATTGCCATTTTAAGATCAAAGGGAAGGAAGGACAGACCGTACAGATATCGTGTTATTTTTCCCTGAGGGCTCAGTATTATGATAGCGGAAGCATGTGCAAAATCAAGCCCCTGGGCTTTGTATTTATATCCGACTGCATCTGTTATTGTTGTAATATTTTCCTGAATACCTGTCAGGTACATCCAGTGTTTCTGGTTTTCCTTGCTGATTTTCTGTACGAAGTTTACTTTCTTTTCCCGGGCTTTTTCGGGAGTGTCCTTTGTATTAAAACTTATTGTAATTATCTGATAATCTGTTCCAAGCTGCAGGTCTGTCTTGCTTATGACATCTGCAACGCCATCCATTAAGGGACTGCAGAGATTCGGACAATCAAAATATACAAACAGCAGAATTGTGGGTTTATTTATCAGCTGCCTTAAGGTAACAGTATCATTCTGCTCATTCAGAAACCAGGTATCCAGAGGTATTGTATCTCCAAGCGCTTCTATTATACCAACCTCAATAACTTTACCCTGTGTATCAGATTTCACCATTTCCTGGGCGCAAAGCCTGAATGACACAAGAGAAATAATTATAATAAATCCTAATTTTTTCATTCTTTAATATTTTTCATTTCTGGTTTTCTTCTGAATAAATTCCTGCAATCATTAATGAACCTCCCATGAGCGATATATCCTTCAGCAGGGCTATCAATGTAACAGTCTGTTCGTTGCCGTTTATAAGGTGAGGTATATGGATTGTCAGAATAAAGAGGCAAAGCAGTATGGCAAGGATTATAGTAGAAATTTTGATAAATTTTTTGACTATTATACTGATACTTACTGCAATAAGCATCAATCCTGTAAGGATTATTGTATATGCTCCAAGCGGGATGAAAGATGTGATAAGTCCGAGGTAATAATCAAGCATGATAAAATGATTAATCCCGAAGATCGCAAATGGAAGTGCAAACAAAATCCTTCCGACAGCTGTGATATTTTTCATAATTGGCCGGTTTAAATATAAATCCTAGTTATTCTGTTTTTCTGATTCAGCTGATTCAATATATTTCCCTGTTATATAAATGTCCCTTATTTTCAGCAGGACAATGATTATGAAACTCCATGCAATAAGAACTCCAAGAATATAGGACAGCATTATCCACAAGGGGGCTTTCGAAGCCTTGTTCCACATTGCCCTTTCCTTAACCAGGCTTACGGGGTAGGTCCTGATTCCTGCAGCAAGAACAGTATCTTTCGAAGCTGTGCCGAAAGTATCCTCATCAACAAATCTGGCGCTGACAGTAACATTACCAAGAGAGTCTCCGTTAAGCTTCAGCGGTATTTTAAACACAGCCTTTCCTGTTTTGTCGGTTATCTTTTCTTCATCAACAGCCTGATGCCCGAAGGTTCTGTGAATGAAAATCCTCACTCCTGCATCGGTAACAGGGACCCTTCCGGTTTCCCTGTCGGCCCATGCTGTTAAAATAAAAGTACTGTCAGGCTCATTCAGAGCCAGAGTCATGTTTATTGTAGCACCCGGATAAGCTGATGAAGAAATGACAGCCCTGAACTGCTGTTTGTAGGATTTATTAAAGCTTCTTATGTATGAAACTACCTGCCAGAGCTCATCACTTGTAAGCACACTTCTGAAAGACGGCATCTGGCCTCTTCCGGATTGTACTTTATAAAACATCTCGCCATCACTGTTATGCTGTATTTTATCCGTAGCAGGGTCCCCGGGAGGAGGGACAAGATTCAGATAATTTGATTTGCCCGGAGTTCCGTGACACGACATGCAGTTAAGGTTATAAATCTTTTGACCTGAACTTCTCGTGTTATCATCGAAAGGGAAGGTGCTTAAACGGCCTTTCCTGTCATCGGGAACAACCCATTCCTGTGCCTTCATGTTCACAGATAAAAGCTGCAGGATTATAAGTATTGCAAGGATCTTCCTCATAAAATTTAATTATTGTTTATTCTCTTCTCCTTTGGCAGAGGCTTCTTCCTCAGCAAGCTCCCATACAGGCAATACAGGGAATAGCTTTGAGAGAACAGTGATTATCATAAGCACAAGAATTAATGATCCGAAAGTTACTGCGGTCTCAATTACAGTAGGTTTGTAAACCATCCATTCAATTGGAACGTTCTGAACGGGCAGATAGGGATGTTCCTGGGGTGGGACAACAATTATATAACGCTTGAACCATGAGGCAGTAAGAACAACAGCTGATATCAGAAGCAGCGGCAAAGGACGTCGCATTCTTTTTATCAGAAGCAGGATTACAGGAATAACAAGTCCCAGCAACTGCACACTCCAGAACAGCATGGCATGGTGGCCAGTCAGCAATTCCCGGAGATGTATTGCATCATGAGTTTTCAGCTTGTAGGCAGGAACAAGAAATTCATTGATGTTGAAATAGATATAAATAATTGATACGAGGGCAAGCACTCTTCCTATTTTTTCAAAATGATCGTTTGTAAGGTATCTGCTTAGCCTGTAGTTTTCGCGGTAGAAATACATAGCAATAATTACCGCAGCTGTTCCGGAAACAAAAGCTCCTGAAATAAAATATGGTCCGAATATTGTACTGTCCCAGCCTGCACGCGGTGTAAGGGCAAAAAGCCACGAAGTAACAGTGTGAATTGCAAAGGCAAGGGGTACAATCAGTATAAGTAAGATTCTCATTGCCTGGTGCATTATTTTAACCTGCCGATCGTGATTGATCCAGTTAACAGACAATAACTCGTATGCTTTGATCAGAAAGCCGGGTCTTCCATTGAGGCGTGTTTTTGCAATTGCCAGATCAGGAATCAGAGGGATAAACCAAAGCATAAGGCTTACAAAAAAGTAAGTTGTCACTACTGTAACATCCCACAGAATCGGTGACTGAAAGCGGCCAAACATGAAGACATAGGGAAGACGGTCGGGGCGACCCATGTCTGAAACTATTACAAGGCCTGCAATAGCTGCAAAGGCAACGGCAATTATCTCAGCTATCCTGGCTATCGGCCTGATCCATTTTACTCCTGCCAGACCAAGTACTGAGCTGATTAGCATTCCGACAAGGCTTGTTGCGACAAAAAAGACAAAAGTGGCAATATACATTCCCCAGCTTGTTGCGTCCCTGAGGCCGGTAACACCAAGACCTTTTTTCAACTGTATTGTATAGGCGAATACACAGGCGGCAAGGGCCAGTGCAAGTATCCCCATCCAGATTATAAATCCTTTATTGATCCTTACATTTCTCAGGATGTCGGAAGAAACTGATTCCAGTTTTTCCCGGTGAATATCTGTATTATAAATTGATCGGGCCATCTGTCACAGTTTTAGGTAGTTTCTTCCCTGTATTCTTTCTTTTCTCCCTCACGGAATTCGAAAATCCTGTTTTTTGGTGGTAAGTAATAAACTCTGGGCTTTGTTCCGAGTTCTTCCATAAGACGGTAAGCACCATTATCTTCAAGCAGTTCGTTAAGGCTTACAGTCTCTTTTGTAGTCCCGTTTGTCACGGCATTTTCATTCTCATCACCAAAATAGAATACCCCATTCGGGCAGGCAGAAACACAGTAAGGAAGCGAATTTTCCCTTACCCTGTCAGCGCTGAAAAGGCATTTTGAAATTGTACCCTTTTTTTGCGGGACGTTTAGTTCAATATTGTAGGCCTTCTCCTTATCGGCTTCTGCATTCATTGGTTCCTGCCAGTGGAACATTCGTGCAGAGTAAGGACAGGCTGCCATACAGAACCTGCAGCCGATACATCTTTCATTATCTATCAGAACAATACCGTCCTGTCTTTTAAATGTTGCATCAACAGGGCAGACAGATACGCAGGGCGGATTATCGCAGTGCTGGCATGGTTTGGGCATGTAGAATTTCGGAGTATTAACCGATTCCTGCATTTCAAGGGTGTTTATATGATATTCATAAGGCCTCAGGTGATGAGCAGCCTGGCATGCATTTACGCATTTCCTTGCATTGCGGCATCTTGATAGGTCGATAACCATAACCCATTTTTTGCCCTTTATTCCTTCTCTTCCCTGTGTCTGAAGGACTTTTAGTTCCCTTTTAATATCCTTTACCTCCTCAACAGGTACTTCAACAAGCCGGTTGTCGTCAGTAAGTACCCTGACAGTTCCCCTGGAGTGTTTTTTCTTTTCAAACTGGTAGCCTGAGTAAACAGCCGCAGCTCCTGCAACAGACGCTGCACCAACAAGGCCAACCTTTTTCAGAAAGTCCCGCCTGGAGGATTCCAGGGCATCATCTATTTTCTGATCTTCAGTATCCTTCAGCTTATTTTCGTCATTCATATATATTGTTTTGAAAGAAAGGTCTTTAGCTGAACAAACAGGTATTATTTATTAGCAGGAATAAAGCCCTGTACAACATAACCTGATCCGGTTATTGCCTGCCTTATACCTGCTGTGTCAGCAACTGGAGTAACATATTCCACTATTGCTTTTCCGTCAGTGAATGTTGCTTTTACAGATTTAATTCCTTCAATTTTACCCACGCTTCTCTGTATCGTTTGTTCACAACCGGTGCAGGTCATCCCTCCGATTTTTACTTCAATGAATGAAGAAGTACCTGTTTCTGTAATTTTTTCTTTTTTGTTTCCTCCGCATGAAATTGTAAGCAGAGTCAGGGCAAAAAGAATCATGACTGAGATTAGATTTGTCTTTTTCATAATCATAATAGTTTAGGCCAGTGTTATTTTACTAACAATAAATGTATGAAATTATTGCTAACTGCTGAAATTTATGTCAAATAGCATAGAAAAAAGAAAAATAATAAGATCAATGAACAATTTTTCTGTAAATTTTGTTTAAGAATAAAAAAAGCAAGATGAAACAAAAGAGCATTTTAAAGTCAATTTTTCTGGTAAGCATAGCATTTACAACATTTGCAGTAGCTTTTGCCAGTGAGCCTCAGAAAAGTCCTACCGGTCCTGAAGGAATTGTGCCGGCTGAATTTCCCGCACTGCCTTACGGATATGATGCACTTGAACCCTATATCGATGCTCGTACAATGGAAATCCATTACGATAAGCATCACAGGGCATATTACACAAATTTTGTAAATGCAATTAAGGGAACAGCAATCGAGAAGAGTACTGTTTCAGATATTTTTTCCGGCATTTCAAAGCAAAGCGATGCTGTAAGAAACAACGGTGGAGGATATTATAACCACCTGATATTCTGGCAGAACCTTGGCAAGCCCGGGACAAGTCCATCAAAGGAGCTTTCAGATGCAATAAATTCGACATTTGGTTCATTTGAAAAATTCAGGGAAACTTTCAGCAATGCTGCAAAGACAAGGTTTGGAAGCGGCTGGGCATGGCTTTATGTAACTTCAGAAAAGAAACTTGCTGTAGGAAGCACACCCAACCAGGATAATCCTTTAATGGATATTTCACCTGTAAAGGGAACTCCGGTTCTGGCGCTTGACGTATGGGAACATGCTTATTATCTGAAATATCAGAATAAGCGGGCTGATTATGTTGAGGCTTTCTGGAATGTTGTTAACTGGGACGAAGTCAGCCGACGCTATAAAGAAGCAGTTAAATAACTATTGACCGATATAAAAGAAAAAGGGTGCAATTTACGGCACCCTTTTTTTCTATGTGTACAGGAATCTTTTTATCTTGAGTGTAGCAGTTTTCTGGAAAGGAACAGGTTGCAGTACAACCTTGTTAATCTGGCTGAATTTATTTACATGTGAATTAACATAATCCTTTAATTCTGCCAGAAGTTCATCCATTTTTACTTCCAGTTTTTCCGACATGTCATCCCTGAGGTTGTTGTATTTCTTTTCAAGTTCCTCCATATTCAGGTGCACCATTGCTACAAGTTTGCCTTTCTGCTGGACAACAAGTGATTCAACAACGAAGCGGAAGTTGTTTATAACAGATTCTATTTCCTCTGGATAAATATTTTCACCGCTCGCGCCAACAATCATGTTTTTCAATCTGCCCTTAATAAAAAGGTTGTTGTTTTTGTCTAGTACTCCAAGGTCGCCTGTTTTAAACCAGCCATCAGCCGTAAGTACTTCTGCTGTCATTTCAGGTTCCTTGTAATAGCCCTTCATCACAGTCGGTCCTTTTGCCCAGATTTCACCTTCTCCGGTTTTCCTGTCAGGATTATTAACAATAAGTTCTATATCCTCAATTTTCGGACCTGTGGATTCAAATACCGAACGGCTTGGAGGAGCTCCTGCAAGAAGTGGAGCTGTTTCCGTGAGGCCATAGCCTATTGCATAGGGAAAGTGCGCTTCAATCAGGAATTTCTCAACATTACGGTTCAGCTTTGCTCCACCAATTCCGAAGAATTTAAGATTTCCTCCGAATGTTACTTTAAGTTTTCTACCGGCAGCCTTGTTGAGCAGTTTTCTGAGAGGTGGCAACTTATATAGTATTTTCAGGATTAATTTTTCCTGGAACGCAGGTAATATCTTATTGAAATATATTTTTTCCATTATAAGCGGAACTGTCAGCATCATTGTGGGTTTTACCTCGGCAAGAGCCGGCAGCAGCACTGTAGGGGTTGGTGGTTTCCGCAGGTAGTACACGCAGGACCCTCCCAGTATCGGAAGGATCAGTCCGAGTGTGTTTTCGTAGGTGTGTGATAAGGGTAGTACTGAAAGAAAACGGTCGGTTTCATCAATCCATTGTATTCTTCTGCCTTTCATGGCATTGAAGGTAATATTCTTGTGAGAGAGCATTACGCCTTTCGATCTGCCTGTAGTTCCGGAAGTGTATATAATTGATGCAAGGTCATCTTCCTCAACCTCATAATTTCCCAAAGGTTCGGCTGACGGATCATATTCCGGGACAAAAGAACCAGTGCGGTTTACAGTAAAGTCTTCAATCTGAATTATTATGCTTAGGTTTTCTGAACTGTAACCTTCAATCCTGTTTAGAAGTGAGTATGAAATAAATATTGCCTTGCTTTCGGAATGGTCAAGGACATTTCTTACCTCAGTGACTGAAAAATCAGGTAGTATTGGAACAGCTACAGCACCCATGAAGGTAACAGCAAAATATGTGATACCCCAGTTTGGCATATTTGTGCTGAGTATGGCAACTTTGTCTCCTTTTTTTATACCGTTCTTTTCAAGAAGGGCCATAACTGCTTTAATATCGGAGTATGCCTGGTTATAAGTCTTAGGTTCTTCCCCGACAAAGGCAAAGGCGTTTCTGTTACCATGCCGTCTTACAGTCTCGGTAAATTTTGCCGGAAATGTAAGTTTTGTAATGCTCTCCTCAGTATCTGTCATATTTCAACTATTCAGTTAAAAATAAAATGCAAAGTTAGATATTAATTGTTTGAATTCCTGATTTATGATGAATATTCTGCTTCAGGCAATGATTACTTTACAATTGATTGAACCATTTTTTACAGGAATGGTTACTTTTGTAAATTATTAAAAATCTCTCATTTATGGCATCATTTATCCGTGTTACAAAGGAGTTCAGGTTTGAAATGGCTCATGTTCTGTGGAATTATGACGGACCCTGCAGAAATGTACATGGCCATTCATACAGGCTCTTTGTAACACTACTTGGAACACCTTCTTCCGATTCTGAAAACCCAAAATTCGGAATGGTAATTGATTTTTCCGACCTTAAACAGATTGTTAAAAAGGAAATAGTGAATGTATTTGATCACTCTGTAGTTGTAAGCAATAAGCATGAACCGGAAAAAATCAGTATGTTCAGGAAACTTTTCGGGAATACCGTTATAGTTGATTATCAGCCGACATGTGAAAACCTTGTGGCTGATTTTGCCTCAAGGATAAAGCCCCTTTTGCCACGTGAGGCAGTGCTTCACAGCCTCAGACTATATGAAACAGCAACATCGTATGCAGAATGGCATTCAGAAGATAACAAATAATAAGATGACCGGAGAAAACACGAAAAAACTATTCCTGCTTGATGCTTATGCGCTGATATTCAGATCGTACTATGCCTTCATTAAGAATCCCAGAATTTCATCAAAGGGTTTAAACACCTCTGCTGTATTCGGTTTTCTTCTCACTCTTGATGAGGTGCTGAGGAAACAAAAGCCGACACATATTGCCGTTGTATTTGATACGCCAACGCCTACTTTCAGGCATGTGATGTACAAAGAATACAAGGCAAACAGGGATGAAACGCCGGAGGACATAAAAAAATCAGTTCCTTATATCAAAAAACTTCTCGAAGCCTACAGGATACCTGTTATAGCCTGCCCGGGTTATGAAGCTGATGATGTAATCGGAACTCTTGCCAGAAAAGCCTCCTCTGAGGGCTTTACAACATATATGATGACCCCTGATAAGGATTATGCCCAGCTTGTTTCTGAAAATGTTTTCATGTTCAAACCCTCCCGCAGCGGCAATGAATCTGTTTTATGGGGTATTCAGGAAATTAAAACTGAATTTTCTGTCGAAAGACCTGAACAGGTAATTGATGTTCTTGCGCTTATGGGAGACTCTTCAGATAATGTGCCGGGAGCGCCTGGCGTTGGCCCGAAGACGGCAATGAAGCTTGTTTCAGAATACGGAAGCGTGGAAGAAGTTTTCAGGAATACTGAAAAGCTTAAGGGAAAACTGAAGGATACAATTGAAAATAACAGGGAACTTATTGAGTTGTCGAAAAAGCTTGTAACAATAGAGCAGTATGTTCCTGTTGAACTCGATGAAAGTTCATTGGTTCTTGAAGTTCCTGATATTGAAAAACTTAAGATCCTGTTTGATGAGCTTGAATTCAGAACAGTTGCTTCCAAAATCCTTGGCGACATAGAAAGGCAGGGATCAGGAACAACAGTTGCGGCAACTCAGGCAAACCAGGAAGCAGTCTTGTTCCGGGATGAGGTACAGCAGGGTTCCCTGTTTGGAGGGGAGGAAATGGCTACAGCCCGTGCATTGAAAACAATTTCCGACACCAGTCATGATTACAGGCTTTTATCATCTGCTGAAGAAACGGAGGAATTTATTAAGAAAGCATTGCAACAGAAGGAAATATGTTTTGATACAGAAACAACAAATATTAATCCTCTTGAAGCCGAACTTGTCGCCATGTCTTTTTCCTGGGAGAAAGGGAAAGGGTATATGGTACACTTCCCTGTTTCACGGAAGGAAACAGAAGACCTTCTAAAGATTATCCGGCCCTTGCTTGAAAATGAATCTATCCTTAAAACAGGCCAGAATATTAAATATGACATCCAGGTGCTTCAGAATTATGGGATTGAGGTTAAAGGGCAGCTCTTTGATACAATGATTGCGCACTACCTGCTTCAGCCCGACATGAGGCATAATATGAATATACTTTCAGAAACCTACCTTTCATATTCCCCGGTACACATAGAATCGCTTATTGGTGAAAAAGGGCAGGGACAGAAGAATATGCGTGTTGTGCCTGCTGACAAGCTTCTCGAATATGCTGTGGAGGATGCTGATGTTACCTGGCAGCTTAAGGAGGTTTTCATGCCCGTAATTGCCGGGAAAGGTCTTTCAGAACTTGCATCGGAGATTGAAATGCCGTTGATACAGGTTCTGGCAGACATGGAGAGAGCCGGTGTTAAACTTAACCATGAGGATCTTAAAAACACCGCAACCGATCTCCGTAATGACATTCTGAAGCTCGAAAGTGAAATCTATGCTCTTGCAGGTGCGGAATTCAACATTTCGTCGCCTAAGCAGCTTGGTGATATTCTTTTCCTGAAGCTTAAGCTTGACGATAATGCACGGATGACCAAAACAAAACAGTTCACCACAAACGAAGAAATACTGCAGCGTCTTGTTGACAAGCATCCTATTGTAGAGAAAGTCCTCGAATACAGGGGGCTTAAGAAGCTTCTTTCAACCTATGTTGAAGCTCTTCCCGCCCTTGTAAGCAAAACAACAGGACGGATACATACATCGTTTAACCAGGCTGTTGCTGCTACAGGCAGGCTGAGTTCAAATAATCCCAATCTCCAGAATATTCCGGTAAGGGATGAACGGGGCAGGGAAATTCGTAAGGCATTTGTACCGGAGGAGGGTCATATCTTTCTTTCTGCAGATTATTCGCAGATAGAGCTGAGACTAATGGCTCATCTGAGCCGGGATAACAGCATGATAGCCGACTTTCTGTCAGGTAATGACATCCACGCAGCAACTGCATCAAAGATCTTCAATGTTGACATAAAGGATGTAACAAGGGAGATGAGGTCAAGGGCAAAGACCGCAAATTTCGGGATTATTTACGGTATATCATCTTATGGATTATCGGAAAGGCTTACAATAGCAAGAAAGGAGGCCAAGGAACTGATTGATGGCTACTTTGCATCATATCCCGGTGTAAAGGTGTACATGGATGAAAGCATAAGGAAGGCTCGTGAAAAAGGATTTGTTGAAACAATGTTCGGAAGGAAAAGATATCTTCCGGATATACATTCAAGGAATCAGGTTGTGAGAGGAAATGCGGAGAGAAACGCCATTAATGCTCCGATTCAGGGAACAGCAGCCGATATAATAAAAATAGCGATGGTGAATATTCACAAACGGCTTAAAGAAGAAAGATTCCTCTCGAAAATGATCTTGCAGGTTCATGATGAACTGATTTTTGAAACCGCTATTGATGAACTGGAGAGCCTTAAAGAACTTGTTATTTATGAAATGTCGAATGCCGTAAAGCTGAGTGTGCCGCTTAAGGTTGACTGGGGAACAGGAAAAAACTGGCTTGAAGCACATTAGGTGGTGAAGGGCATAAGGCGTCCCGATTGCTATCGGGAGGCTCAAAGAAGAATAAATTATTCTGATACAATGGATGTAAAAGTGATGTTTTTTGGCGTGCTTGCAGAAGTTACAGGAACGACTTTCCTTAATTATACAGGGGTAAAAACACTGTCTGATCTCCGGCAGAGGATAACAGACAGGCATCCTGAAATTGTTCATTATAATTACCGGATTGCTGTAAACAACCTGTTTACCGATGACGATTGTACATTGTCGGATGGTGATGAGGTGGCTTTTCTTCCGCCTTTTGCAGGAGGATGATAAATGAATAACTTTTTTGTTTAAGATGCATAAGTTTCTGTCAGAAGGACCACTTACAGCTGAGCAGCTTTCGCGTTTAATGAGTCTGATGAAGGACCGCTCAGATACGGGAGGACATTCACTCTTCATCGGCCAGGTAAGGGCTGATATTGTAAACAATAAATCTGTGACGGCGATTGAATACTCAGCCTATGAAAGCATGGTAAATGATGAGGCAGAAAGTATTATAGCACAGATCAGGACAGAGTTTTCTGATGTAAAGACTGTTGAAATACTGCATTCAACCGGAATTGTAAAAGCAGGTGAAGTCTCACTGGCAGTTATGGTTTCAGCAGGACACCGGCAGCAGGCAATTCAGGCCTGTTCCAAAACGGTGGAGCTGATAAAGGAAAGACTTCCTGTCTGGAAAAAGGAACTGCTTGAGGATAATTCCCATATATGGAGGGAAAACCGGGGATAAGGCTAATTTATTTCTGCTTTTCTACCTGATTTTGATGAGGTCTGTTTTTCTGATAACAAAATGGAGCCTTGTGTTCCCTTAAGTATCGAATCATACATTTTTGAATTACCGAGTATCTCTGCCGCCCTTTTCACAAGTTCGTCCTTTTTTATTCCGGCAGCCAGAGCGCCTTCTTCATAGAAATACCTTCTTAAGATTTCATCTTCAATAAGATCAACTATTTCGGGACGGAAGTTATCAAGATCCTTATCTATGCTGTGTGACAGGTCTTTTTCAAGTGAAGCGAAGAGCTCTTTATTCTGCTCATAGTACTTCTCTTTCTTTGCAGTTTCGATAAGTTCATTCAATGATTCTTCCGTATTTGTCTTGTAAGAAAAGTTCCTGCTTTTCAGGAAGTCTTTGAAATCGTTATATTCCTTATCGGTAATTGCGAAATTTTCAGGTGTTTTAACTTCCGGATGGGCCCAAAAATATCTTGTGGCATAATCAAATATCAGGTTCCTGAGGTAGAGTTCGGTTGTAACCTGGGATAATATTTCAGTGGCAATGTCAAAGTCAGGGGCAATGCCTCCACCATCCTTTACAACCCTTCCGTTACGGGTTTTGAATTCCTTTATAAGCGAGTCGGGAATGACGCCAACGCTTCCATCCTCATTAGGATGTGAAAAATCGCGCGCCTGTATGCAACGGCCGCTTGGTATGTAATATTTTGCAGCTGTAATTTTAAGCTGGGTGTTATAAGAGAGCGGACGTGTTATCTGCACCAGACCTTTGCCGTAAGAACGCTGACCAAGAATTACTCCGCGATCCAGGTCCTGAATAGCTCCAGCAACAATCTCTGAGGCAGAGGCTGATCCCCTGTTAATAAGTACCACAAGTGGAATTTTCTCATCAATTGCCGCTTTTCCGGTTTTGAAGCTTTCATCGAATGTTTTGACCTTGCCCCTTGTTGAGACTACCTCATTTCCGGGTCCGACAAAAAGATTTACAATTTCAACTGCCTCATTCATAAGGCCGCCAGGATTGCCTCTAAGGTCGAGGATGATCTGGCTTGCATTGCTGCTTTTAAGTGAAACGAGTGCATTTTTAACGTCATCTATGCAACCCTGGGTAAAGTTTGTAAACCTTATGTAGCCTGTTTTTGAATCTATCATTCCATAATATGGTACAGGAGGTATTGCAATCTTTTCACGTTTCAGTTTAAGTTCTTTTTCTGCTCCGTTTCTGTCAATTGTTATTGTAATCTCGGTACCGGGAATCCCTTTCAGTTTTTCACTTACCTTATCAGTGGAATAGCCTTTCAGTGATACGCCGTCAACTTTCTTGAGAAGGTCCCCCGGCTTTATACCGGCAAGATCAGCAGGGAAGCCCTTGTAAACCTCACTTACAATTACATAATCACCATTATTCCTGACAAGTGAACCGATTCCTCCGTATTTTCCTGATGTCATGAAAGAGAGTTCCTCAACATCTGATTCAGGATAATAAACAGTATATGGATCAAGTGTTTTAAGCATATTGTCAATGCCGCTTTTTATTACCTTGTCGGGATCGATATCGTCAACATAGAAAGTATTTACTTCCCTGAGCAGGGAGAAGAAAATATCCATATTCTTTGCAAGCCGGAAATCCCGTGTTTCCTGAAAAGCAAAAAATCCTGTTGTCAGTCCTGTAACAACAAGCAGGGAAAGTATTATCAGTAGTGCTTTGCGTTTATTTTTCATGGCAGAAAATTCATAGTTGAGAAGGTGAAATTAGCAAGAATAATTCTCAAGGCTGTTGATTTCGAAACAATTATAACAACTTTAACATTTTTCAAGAGTCATATAAGGGAAATGAGCTTGTTTATTGCGTCATTAACAGCTTTTTCAGTTGAGCGGTAGTCGGGAACTGTTTTGGCGTTCACAACAAGGAACAGGGAGATGTTTTTATTCTTTTCATTGAGATGTTCATAGAGCCTTGATTTATTTTTTCTCCAGGCTTCACGCATTCTTCTTTTAATAATGTTCCTTGTAACGGCAAGCCTGAATGTTTTTTTAGGAACGCTGAAACCTGCTCTGGCAGGAAAAGTCTGAGGTGAGGCAGTATAATCCCAGACCACCCTGAAAAGGCTTGTGTGAAGCACTTTGCCTTCTTCAAAAAGCTGATTGATTGTTTTAACACTGCAAAGCCTCTCCTCCTTGCAGAATGTTTTTCTGGCCTCACTCATCTGAGTGGTGTTCCTATCGGATATTTTTATGATGCTCTTTCAGATAATCGTCAAGTGCCATTGTCATTGAAGGAGCCTTTGGATTGGGTGCATTAATGTCGAGCCTGAGTCCTTCGTTCTGAACAGCACAGGCAGTTGTCGGTCCGAAGGCAGCAATCTTGATCTCTCCCTGAATAAAGCCGGGGAAGTTCTCCTTAAGCGACTTAATGCCTGAAGGACTGTAAAATACAAGAATATCGTAATCAAATTCCTTCACACTGGAGAAATCGGTACTTATAGTCCTGTACATTGTACCAATTGTATACTTTATGCTGCTTTTGTCGAGGAGGTCGGGAATTTCTGCATTATGAGGTTCTGAGAGGGGTACGAAGAAATTATCATCCCTGTGTTTTGCAATTATGTCAATCAGATCCTGGAACTTTGCCTTGCCATGGAATATTTTGCGTTTCCTGTAAACAATGTATTTCTGGAGGTAAAATGCCACATTTTCTGTAATGCAGAAATACTTCATTGTGTCAGGAACAACTATTCTCAGCTCATTGCAGATCCTGAAAAAATGATCAATACCGGTTTTACTTGTAAAAATAACTGCGGAATGATCAAGAATATTGATTTTCTGTTGTCGGAAATCCTTTGAAGTAACTCCTTCAACCTCATTAAAAGGTTTGAAGTCGATTTTAAGATTGTATTTCCTGGCCAGTTCGAAATATGGTGATTTCGGATTCAATGGTTCTGGCTGCGATACTAATATCTTCTTAATTTTCAAAGCCTTAAAATTTTATTGTTCCTCTACAGTAACACTCGCCATCTTAATATCCTAAGCCTGAAAAAAATCTGATAACTATTAAAACAGGCAGAATTTCCAGTGCGCAAAGGTATAAAATCAAATAGAAAATTGAAATATTACGTTTTATAAATATTAAGAATAAGCGGAAAATCCTTATCAGGTAGTGAACTGAGAAAACTATCGCACCGGCAGATATAAGTACCTTTTCAGGCAATATGCCGGTATAGGATAT
>JAKLDT010000005.1 GCA_022703405.1 Bacteroidota bacterium
CTTGTTGGTACAACAAGTGACCATTTACAGTTTTCTTTCAGTTTCACGATTAAAAGTTTAAAGTTTAAAGTTCATTTTATACGGCTCAGGGCTCACGGCTCACGACTCACGACTCACGACTCACGACTCACGACTCAAGTCTCATATCTTCCTCCTGTTGCCTTCCACCTTCAGCCTTCTGCCTCCCTATAGCTATCGGGACGACTCTACTCACATGCCTTTACAAACTGCTCAGCAGCCTTTCTTATCTCGCCGTCAGTTGAGTTTATATTTATTCCCCAGCCTGCACCAAGGCCTCCGTCAACAACGCCAATGCTTATGTTCATGCTCCGGCTCAGTATATCATCGGTTCCCGGGTATGAGCCTTTTGTATGTGGCTGACCAATACTTTTAAGGTGTGCCAGAACATGTTCCATATTTGCATATACGTGCCAGCCGCTTTTGTCAACTGTTTTAGAGCCAAGCCGTGAGGATACCTCGGCAGCCTTTGAAGCATTGTCGAAAATAACTGTACAAAGAGTGCCGCAATCTCCCTCGGGATCGTTTAATGTTCTGAATTTAAATCCTTTGGCGTCAGAGATAAGTTCTTTCAGAAGAGTTCTCTTTCTTCTGAGCTCTGCAACAATTCTGTCAAGCTTCTTTAACTGGGCCAGAGCCACAGCAGCAGTAAGTTCATTCAGCCGGAAATTCAGTCCCAGCAAAGACCTGTTACCCACTTCAACACCTGTCCGGTTAGGAGTATGTCCCTGATCGTGCATGCCGAATGCCCTTTCATACAGCGACTTATCATTTGTAACGACAAAGCCGCCATCACCGCTGTTGATTGTTTTGAAGAAATTAAGTGAAAAGGCTCCAATATCACCCATCGTGCCAACT
The DNA here is from genome assembly GCA_022703405.1 of Bacteroidota bacterium. Lineage (GTDB taxonomy): Bacteria > Bacteroidota > Bacteroidia > Bacteroidales > VadinHA17 > LD21. The sequence continues at coordinate 877 of JAKLDT010000005.1, forward strand.
TTTTTACCTTTATAAGAGGCACCGGCAGCCTGGCAGCAATCTTCAAGTACAAGCAGCTTATGCTTCCTTGCAACTGCCATGATCCTGTCCATGTCGCATGGATTGCCAAGCATGTGAACAGGCATTATTGCTTTTGTTTTTGGAGTGATCCTTCTTTCAATATCATCAGGATCAAGACCAAGGCTTTCATCGATCTCAGCAAGCACCGGAACAAGACCAAGAAAAATAACGGAAGAATAGCTGGCGACAAAGGTGTATGCAGGGACAATTATCTCATCACCAGGCTTAAGGCCCAGGGCAAAAGCTGAGCTCAGCAGGGCAGAGGTCCCTGAAGATGTTGCAAGCGCATAGCCTGCTTTTTCATACTTTGCAAGTTCATTCTCAAGGGTATAGACCTTCCTGAGAAATTTCGGATCATTTTCATTTCCGTAGCGGAAAAGATACCCGCTGTTCATAACCTCAACTGCAGCTTCAAGCTCTTCTTTTCCATACCAGTAAGCACCGGGACCAGGCATAATAACCTCCTTGCTGATTATTTAAAACTAAAACATTAAAAACATTGCCACCGCGACACAGGGCCGCTAAGAAGCATCAAGTCTTAAACAGGGACAAAATTGAATTATATCTCTGTTGGAAATCAAAAATAGGAAATTCCCTTAATTAATCCGCATGAGTTTTGCCATTTCCGATGAGAATAAATGGCGACCAGTACAAAGGTTGCGGATACTGCTTCAGAACATCTTTCTGGGCCAGGGTAAGCGCTTCTTCAAGAGAATGATCACGAATATATTTGTAAAAATTTGACATCAGAATTGCTGTCGGGTAATCAGCCACGCTCCAGAGACTTACAATTACTGCAGAGGAGCCGGCATAGAGGAAGGCCCTGCTCAGACCAATGAGCTCATCACCTTTGTCGAGGTTGCCAAGACCTGTCTCGCAGGCGCTTAAAGTAACAAGTTTTGAGTGCAGGTTCATTTCAAAGACCTCCCACACATTCAGCCTGCCATCGTCATTTTCAGAAGGAGGGAAGAGAAGAAATGAATATAGAGGCTGTTTATAATTATATATTCCATGTGTTGCAAAGTGAATGAAGTTGAAGTCACCTGAATTTTTCTTTGCATAACTTTCAGTGCTTCCTTCACCTGTTGTTGTTAATCTGTCACTGAAAAGAGGCATAATCTTTTTCAGTTCATCTTCAGTACCGGGCAGTCCGACATTGTTTCCGACAGATACATCTCCAAGGGCCATTCCAAGAAATCTGGATCCTTTTACCGGTTCTTTTCCAGCATTCAGAAGATATATGCTTGCGGAAGGACAATATGTAATATTATGTTTATTAATCAGATACTCCCCGTTTTCATTCATAAGTGCCTGGAAGGGAATGAAATGAAGGCAGTTGTTTGGTATTATTACAAGGTTTTGAACAGTTTTTAATTCAGGGTATACCGGAGCCAGAATGACATCCGATAATTCCCTTAATGCAGCATCTGAATTCTTCAGGGAATTTGACCTGATAGCGTTTCGCGTTTTCTCAACAGCAGAACTCAGATCTTTTACATCTATATTCACTGTTTTCATGCTGATTTGTGAATCAGTAATGAACCAGATCACAAGTTCTTTTTCACTCACCCAATAAGATATCAATGCAGATCCCCTGTCAATTTTGTTCCTGAGGTCCTGAATATTGACAGGTTCAGTGCTTATAATTTCCTTATATTCAGGATTTTCAAGCTTTATTTTCTGGATTATATCTTCATATTCTTCCTGAACCCGGGTAAGAGCTGCCCTTATTTCCCGGAGCTCAGCCTGTCTGGAACTGTTTGCATCATTGTATGAAGTGGATGTCTGATTCTGTATCAGCCTGTACAGCTTGTCAATCTCATTTCTCTTCATCTGTTCAAGCTGGGACAGATCACCAGGTAATGCACTCCGGTAGTTTATCTTCCGCCCCGAAAGAATATCATAAAATGCCCTTGAGCGGGCCTTTTCTGAAATCAGGAAGGCTTCTTCACTTTTGTTCATTCTGAGCAGAAGCCTAATAAGCCTGTCATAGACTTCTATCTTGTTCCTGAAATAGGAGCTTTTAAATTCATCAAGTGAAAGCCTTCTTCTTATTTTTTCAATCTCCGATATTGAATTCATATATGCCTCACCTGCTTTTTCAGGCTCGTCCTGATTTTCAAAAATAATTCCCCTGATATACCATGCCTGCCATATAAGCTCAAGGAAGTCTTTGTATTTCAAGGCGGAGTCAAGAGTTTGCAAGCCCTGCAAATAATTACCTGTTGCAGCATAGATTTTTCCCTTCAGCAACTGTACATGAGCCTGTCCCTGACGATTTTGCGAACTTCGGAAAAGTGAACCTGCCTTATCCAGAGCTTTCATTGCACTATCATTTACTGACTTGTTTATCATAAGGTCAGCAATGCGAAGCAGGGACACTGCTTCCCCTGTTACTGATCCCTGCGAAGAAAAATTGCTCAGGGCATTTACCAGGTCACCCATCCTCATGTCAAGTGATGCCTGTAGTCCGGAGGATTTTTCTGATAGTGAATCCTTTACCTCCTGTGCTGCTTTATAATATCTCTCAGCTCTTTTTGAATCACCAAGTTCATTGTATATATCGCCTACACCGATATCTGCCCAGATTATCTGTGCTGTAATTCTGTTTTTATTTGCTTCAGCAAGAGCATTCTGGTGCCATCTTAATGCATCTTCATATTCTCCTGCCGAAGACAGGACTGATGCCATCAGCTGATTTTGCCTTGCTGTTCCCATTTTCAGGCTTACAGCCTGTTCAATAGATTTACTTATATAGCTTCCGGCAATATCTCCATAGCCATAATCTGCCCAAACACTTCCGATTGCAAGATTAGACTCAAGCTCACCTGCAAGATCCTTATTCTGTTCAAAGAGTTCCAGACTCTTCATGAGGTTTTCCAAAGCTGTCTGTGATTTTCCCATAACAGAATATAATTGACCCAGAGCAAGATAGTTATCAGCAATTGCCTGCTGGTGAACTCCCTTGATGCTCTGATCCATTCCGCAGCTGAGTGTAAGCGCTTTCTCCAGCGATCTGATGCTGCTGTTATAGTCACCCATGTAAATGAATACCTTTCCCTGCTGCCTGTGGTCTTCGATTGTTCCAAGCAGATTATTCCCGGCAGAATCAATTTCAAGAGCCATTTTGATGTGTATCATGGCCCGTGAGTAATCGCCCGTCATCTCATAGCAGTTTGCAATTTTCCTGTTTACATCAGCCTCCATTTCAGGATTCCTGTAAATACCCAGCCTGCTGCTGGCATCAAGCATAAGATTATAATGCAGAATTGCTTCAGGGTAATTGTGCCTGTTGAAGAGCTCATCTCCTTTATTCTGTTCCTGTGTTACAAGTATTGACGGGGTGGCACAGGCATAAAGCAAAACAAAGAAGAAGCATAATGCGGGCAAACCGATAAATGAGCTTAAAGTGTCATCCGGCTTCTTCATACTGATGTCTTCAGAAAACGTACTGGGCAATAAGAACATATATTGGGTCAGCAGATACACCCTTGCCTGCAAGAGGTATCCTGACTGCTTCTCCTATTCTGAATCTTTTTACCTGGAAAACAAACCTGGGTTCGTACGATATTGCCCATGGAGCGATTGCGTCAGCAGGTATCTGGTCGTTTATTTTATCCTTCGACCTGTAATATATGTTTAATTCATTTGTAAGGGCAATCCATTCATTAAGAAGAATACTGAAGTTCAGGCCCGCATCAACATGGTTTCCATCCTTGAACGAGGTTTCCTCAGTGTCGGCAGGATCCATGATTTTTGATCCTGCAAACTGATATATATAATAGGTATAGGCAGAATAGGAATAGGGGTATTGAATCTTCCTGAATCTTAATCCTGTTGTTGCTGCAAAACAACCGTTTCCCACAGGTGGCTTATAGTCTGTTTCTCCCTTAATGTCGGTTGGATTCTTCTGACCTGTTGGAACCATTATTTCAAAACTGCCTGTCAATGAAGTATTTGCAGTCTTTTCGTTTATAAGCTGGTATTTTACAGTGAAATAGCAGTCAGAAAGGCCCCTCCCCTTAAGTGTGAAGGAATAGTCGATTGTTGTATCAACTGATGGCACATAGATGTGGCTTTCACTCTGGCGGATATTTAAGGAAACAGGAATTGCAGCCTCTACCTGAAGCCGGTCAGTGATGCCGTATTGGAACATAAAATTGAAACCGGCATTAGTTGCCCAGGCGCTGTTCAGGAAATACTGCTTCTTGCTGTCGTTGTTAAAGTACTTGTCAACAACTCCGAAGCTGACGGCAGTTCCTGCACGGAAATATCCCTTATAAAGTGTAGATGGTTCCGTGACTATCGTAAGTTGTTTAAGATCAGACGGTACTAGTTGCTTTTCTTTCTGGCAGATACCTGTAACAGGCAGGAGAAGCAGTATTATTATTAAATATTTCCTTTTCATCTTTTATGGTTTATTTCCAGAAAGGGAACATGTTGAAAGACAGGGTGGTCAGTAAATAAAATGGTGCATCGCTATTCCGGCCTGCAAGCTGAAATCCTGCATATTGGTATATTGTAAGGCTGGGAGCGATCTGCAGCTCGAATCCGGGTTCAAGCGTAGTAAGCATGATTTCGGGATTGGCATATTTAAGACCTGAAAATTCTGTCCATCCATCTGAAGTCTTGTAATAATATGTTCCCAGGAACAGGTCAAGCCAGCCTGCAGCCTGGTAGTGGACTGATCCATTGACAGTAAGCGACCTGTCGGGAAGCAAACTGCAGGGACTATTGTAATATGTGAATGTTGAACCATACCTTGTCCAGCTCCACCTTATGCTTTCACTCTCCCCTGCAGGAAACCTGTAAAGGCCCCTGGCTTCAAGTGATATCCTGGAGAAGGTTATTTTTCCTGCAGCTGAAAGATTCGCATAGGCAACTCCTGTGCCATTCCTGTTATTAAACATATAATTGACAGTGAAATTTTCAGGCGAGGAATAATCAGTTATTGTGTGTGCGGGTTGCCGTGGCTTGTATTCTGCAACAGGCAGGGTAAGGCCTCCCTTTACCATGAAATCAAAGAATTTATACTCAAATGGGAACCTGAGAGCTGCAGAAATTGTAAGGTCACCTGAACCTTTAAATTCGTCGAGTCTGTTAGTGGTTATTATGTTTGATCCGCTGAGTATACTGGCTGATTCTGACCTTATTCCATTTTTCATCCAGTATGAATCAATTCCCAGTTCAATAAAGTCTGTTATGCCATATTTCAATTCATATATCCAGGTATGGATCATTGATGCCGATCCTTTGTCTTTGAGACTGATCATGTTGCCGTCAGAATCGAATGATTTGGTCCTTGCGGCAAATCTGTATGAGGCATTAAGCTGAAGCTGGCCTTTGTACAAGAGCAACGGACGTTGATTGTAGGCCATTGTAAGCAGAGTGTACTTATCCCTTGTTTTTGTCTGATCCTGGCTATTAGCCTGCAAACAAAAAAGGATAAAACAGCAACTGATAACGGCAAGTCTGAAAAATATTCTCATATTTTTTAATTTAGAGGAAGGGCATATTTCAGAAGTCCTTTGCTGTACAGTCCGAACCATATATTTCCCTCCCTGTCTGATGCTGAAGCAATTATGTCATCCTCAGGTATGCCGTTGTATCTTTTGAAGGCATAAGGGACAACTCCGTCGAACCTGATAAGTCCTGATTCATAAGTGCTGAACCACAGGTTGCCGGCTGCATCTTCAGAGATGTCATTCATCTGAAGGGCAAGGCCGCCGTTGAAAAGTGACTGCTGATGAATGCCCTGGCTGTCAAGCCACGACACTGTTTTTCCAAAATATGTTCCTATCCATAGTCTGTTTTTACTGTCACTCAATAATGCTGTTATAATATTATCAGGTAATCCATCAGACATTGTAATAAGTGTCAGTCTGTTTCCGTCAAACTTAAGCAAGCCTCCGTCAGTGCCGATCCAGATATTTCCTTTACTATCTTCTTCTATGTCATTTATTGTTTTCTGTTCCTCGTAATATACCTGTGTTATCTGGCTTCCGTCAAATACGAAAAAGCCTTGATTTGATGTTCCTGCCCAGATATTACCATTCTTATCTGTTTTTATGCAGGTTATGACAAGTGAAAGAGTCGGATGTCTCCAGTAGCTCCATGTTTTATCAGTTTCAAGGATTGATATGCCGTTTGTTGTTCCGAACAGCATATTCCCGTCACTGTCTTCTCCGACACAGGTAACGCCATTGCTCAGTATTCCGCTGTTTGAGGTTTTATAATAGGTCCAGGTGCCTTGTGAATATTTTGCAGCACCGTTTGATGATACAGCAAACCACATATCTCCTTTGCTGTCGCAGAAGGTTCCGCGTACCTGGTTTCCGGTAAGTCCTGTGGCGGTATTGTAAAGAGTCCATTTGTCTGATTCTGCAGGGTCTTTGAGATCTTTTTCAATCTTCTCACAGGAGACAAGAAATATTAAAATAGCAATAATGGGAATTTTCCGGGACAAAACTGATAAATTCAATAGTCCTCTGATTGTACTCTTTTGAATCACCCTGGTTTTAATGTGCCTGGAGAATCTGTAAAACTCAATCATATATCATAGAAATTATGAAAATTATTTCCAGAAACATTATTTGGTCCTCCATGTAATGCAGCCCATATTAGCACAAGAGCAATAATAGCAGGACTGTCCGACACAATAGCATGAGGAATCGCTTTGACAGGAACAGGTGTTCCCGACACAACTACAGTCAGCCTGGCATATACATGAATCATATTTCTTAAGGGTTGTAAAACTATAAGTGAAATCATCACCTCCGGTACCATCTCCATTACCGTCAAGAAATTTCCCATTGGTATCTTTTACAGTACCTTTAAGAGTAACAGTATAATTTGTATCATCAGCAAGAATAAGCTTATTTGATGTTCCAACCTTGCATAAAGAAAGCGATGTTTTGTAGCCTGTATTAATTTTAGTCAGGTCATAGAAATGAACATCAAACCCGCCGGCAGGTTGGGGAGTTAGTGTAACTGCTCCGGCAACAGAGGAAATATCAATAGCTTTGTCGATATCCAGCCTGATTTCAAATCCGGCGGTATCATTAACCAATGAACTGTTATTTGCCGGGATTGTATTAACGACTTTTGGAGGAACTGTGGCCATTGCATCTGTATTGCATGCACAGGGAATATTGCCTGTTGCCGGAGTAAATGCCGGACAATCCTCTTCATCAGTTGTAATATATAGTATTTCGGGTTCACAACTTGAGAAGATAATCGAAGGCAGACCAACCACTATACCTGTCTTGAGAAGTTTCTCGAGAAATTCCCTGCGGCTCCTCATATTCTCATTCCCTATAAAACCGATTCTTTCACCTGGCTGAAGGTTAGTTAAATCAACTGCTGAAATAATCCTTGGGATCATCTTTTTTATTTCTTTCATCGCAAGTTATTGTTATGTAATAAAATACCTGGATCATTTTTTTCAGATGAGGCTGTTAGGCTTATCTGAGAATTCATGGTATCAATAAGAGACTGACGCAGCAATGTCTTATTTAATTTGCATCTGTATTCATTTCTTACTTGTGTAACTCTTGAAAAATCAGGAGCTTTTGCAATACAATCGCCGGCACAATGCCATTTTCCAAAACAGTCAGTGCAGGTTTCAAAATTATGTACCTGGCTGCCTGCGAGCCTTTTGTACTTATTTGTGTCGAAAGTGAAATCTTTAATTCCCGGATCATACTTTCCATATATTAAATAGTCGGCCCTTGATTCATATAACTCAGTGACTTCAAGGCATGCAGTTACATAGCCTTTGGGTGTAATGAAGAAATTTGATCCCTGAGCCCCGCAGAACCTGGAAATAATATTTGCTAACCTGTTACCTGAATACTGGATCGGAATATCCCAGCTCTTTCCCAATTCAATTACATCCAGCATTTCCTTAATGAAATCATCAAGCGGTGGTGGCTTGCATCCTGTGGAAGCACATCTGCCACATTCATACAGGGGCTCGATAGATATAACTGGAGGATTAAACCTATCTATCACAAAATGAATTGTATCCAGTAGTTTTCCATGTGAAAACTCTGTTGCTGTAAGGCGAATATTAAAGACTTTTTTTTGTTTATTAAATAAATCAATTGTAGCTGCAACTTTATTAAAAGAGTTTCTTCCGTTTTGCATGGGGCGCTGCTTTTTCTGCAACTCAGGAGTACCATCCATTGAGATTGCCACATCCTGAATATTCTCAATTATCCAATTTGCTTTTTCCTGACTTATCATTCCGTTTGTACAGATGCTTGAGTGCAGATGCAGATTATTCTTCCTGCTCTTTTCAACTGCATATAAGTAACTGCCCTTAAGGACTTTCCAGTTTATAGTAGGTTCACCTCCTCCATGATAACCGACATGAAACATTCTTTCATTTTTATCGATAGCATTCTTTACTAATACATCTATGGCTTTCTTAGCCAGATACATAGGCATCAACACACCTTCCTTCTTCGATTCACCATAACAATAAACACATTTCAGCTGGCATTTATTTGTAAGCAGGAGAAGAGTATATGTAGGAGTGGGAAAATCCTTGAAAGGAGCATAAGGAACAGGTTCCTTATTATTATTAACAACTCTCAGATTTACCAGGTCCTGAAAGAATCTTTTAACTGAAGGATCATTAGTTTTGATCGGGCCTTCCTTGATCGAACCAAGTACTTCAGCAGCGTCCTTATTTATTTCGAAAGACAGGGACTGGATTGGAAAGTATGCTATAAATGAATCAGGTCCCTTTTCTTCATAGGGAATAACATAACAATCAGCATTTAAAAAATATGTTTCTTTCATGTCGATTCTCAGTAACTATTATTTCCTGTTTAATGATTTTACTGATATTTGTCCGCCAGGAAAGGATTCTAATTCAATTGATTCAGTGTCTTCTGATTTTTTATAATCCTTTTGATCAATATACAGGTAGTCGGCTTTGATTCTTGAATCTGAAAGTGTGAAACCAATTCCATCATATATTAGTGATGAATATGAATGTGTATATACCTGAACATTATTGATGAAGAAATAGTATTTGCTGTCAGCTTTTTTTATAGTCAGGTTCAGACTGTCTGCCCCTGTAAATGAAGTAAAATCCAGCCAGTTAGAGTAGGTGCCATCATACTTGCCTATCATAAATGAAAAACTTGTTGGAAAATCATATTTAGAACGACTGATGCTCGAAACTTTTTTAACGATGAAGTAATTATAATGAGTACTGTCAATATTCCATGCCAATCCTCCAATTCTGCTTGTACCTAATTCAGAAAGCAAGCCGGATGAAATTATCTTTATTGTTGTGCTTATTTCAAAATCCTTGTTATCAACTGAATTGAAATCGGGGAAATTATTGAATACAACCCATTCATGTCCGCTGTGTTCAATAAGTTCATATCCTCCATCCGTTAATCTTGCGGTATCGGTTGTTGTATTCCCTTCGTACCACTTATTTTTATTATCATTGAAATCATCATGGAATGAAAATAAAGCCTTTTTTGTTGCAAAAGTCTTCTGACTTCCATAACCAACTCCGAATTCCGATACTGCATAAGCCCTTGCATAATAAGTTTTATTCGGGACCAGATTCACAATTGAGCTTGTAAAGCTGCCGGTGCTCCATCCATCCATTGTTCTGTTCTTAAGGATTGTAGGATTAGCAACTGTGTCATAGCACACTCCTTTTGCGACAACCGGTTTGTCTCCCTCTGCTGTTACATTGCCACCACATACAGCAGTTGTGGAAAGAATATCAGTTACAGTATTTGTTGTTACGGTGGGTACAACGGCGGCAGTTGTGGTAAATGATTTTTCCTGGCCGTAGATATATTTCTTATTATCCTTTATAAAAGCACGGATGTAATATGTTCTTGAGGGTTTCAGTCCTGAAATTGCACCTCCGAAGGTCCCCAGCGCTACTGAGCCTGTAATCAGAAGCTTCTGCTTGTATGCTGTCGGATTTGACATCGTATCCATGCAAAATCCGAATTCATCATGTGCGGCAGCTGTGAGTGAGTCAATAGATCCCTCAACTGAAGCTGTCGTTGAAGTCACATTGAATACTCTTGTAGTACTTACTTTCGAGTAAACGATAACATATTCCTCTTTTCTGCAGGTTGAAATCAGCCAGGTCAGGATTATCAGGAATATGGCAGAAAGAACAGAAAATGACTTTCTCATACTTCCCTTTTTGATTAATTATTTAGAAAAACTAAAAGTCCCCGGGTATGGTTTAAAGTAATTCTTTTTATCAAAGTTAAATCAGAAAGTAATTGAAGTCAAGTTTTTCTTTAGGAATTAATAATTTGTAATCATCAGATTAGCAATGATATAATTATAAATTGTAAAAAAACCTTAAAAAAATCCGTGGCCGGAGCAGATGTTGTGTTAAATAAATAACAATACTTAGCGGTAATTCAGTATGGCTGTTGCAGTACAGTCTGAACCGGATCTGAACCTGATCCACCTTGCACTGAAACTATCCGGAAAGCTGTATTCAGTACTTTCACCCGGTGCAACTTGTATATCAATGAATTTCATCCATGTCCCGTTTCCGGAAGGATCGGCTTCAAGAGTAAAGGTGACAGGTTTTACAAGATCATGAGAAAGTGTGAGTTCTTTTTTATCATAGAAGCCGATGAGATAAGGATCTGAAGGCTGGCCGGCTTTAACCTTTGAATTTTTCCAGGGTCCGCCAACACCGACTGGCTTGCCCAGTTTCCACAGATCATCAATCACTCCTGCCCATACTGCAGCCTTCTTATCAGCAGAAACAATTATATGGTTGTTGCCTGTAAGATTCTCAGTATCAATCCCTGTCATTATGAGCATGCCCCTGTATGATGCATAATCGTTTATTCTGAGATTGTGAGATGACACAGGTCTTATTTTTGCAAATCCATCAGCGTTTTCAGCAGGAAGTTCATAAAAGGTTCCCATGCAGTTGAACAGATCTCTTTCTGTTGCCACCTCCCTGCATATTCTCAGTGAAGCCGATGTTGTAAGACTCTTAAAATTTTCATTTCCAAACGGAAGCCTCCACCTGCGCCCCTTGTCATCAATAAGCAGAACAGATGATTCATCTATTGTGATCACATCTTTCGGAATTGTAAATTTCTCCGAAATAAATTTTTCAGTCTCAGGATCTGACTTTTTTACAAGTCTCATCAGTGAATCAAGTTCATAATAACCATTTACTTCTGAGCCGGCTTCTTTATAATTTTTTGATAGTATTCCCAGTGCACGGCGTTCATTGCCAAGGCCGTACAATAATCCTCCTGTTGATGTCCTGTCACTTACATCTGATAGTCCCTTGAAAGTATTGTCATGTGAAAACTCTCTTTCTTCCCTGCCGGAATATGTGAAATGAACTGTTCCTCTAGTATTCCGGTCGGCCGTCACTCTGATCCATTCACCAGTCTCGCCGGAGGTAAATTCATTATAAAGCGAGGCTTCTTTTTCAAGATTAACATATTTCAGCTCAGTCCATTGGCCGTTTCCCTCAAGGTCTGTTTCAAAAGTAAATTTTACTTTTTGTTTTCCCTGATTTGAAATCCATACACTTCTTTTGGGCCATCCTTCAAACAGAAAAGCCTCTGATGGTTTGCCTGCTATTATCTCTTCATCCATCCATACTGCACCTTCTGCAGTAACCGGACCAAGGCTGTCGGGAAGGGAGGGGGAGGTGAACCAGGTATTTGAATTTGACTGGCCCGGACCTTCAATATTTCCTTTGGCTTTCCTTTTATTCAGAAATTCTTTCTGGGCTGAATCATCACAGCCGAATACAAGTCTTCCATTCCAGAGTGTAAAATCACCGATGACTTTAAGATAAGCTGACCGAGGCCTTATGCCTTTGCTGTTCCCGGAGCTGAAGGTGCCGGGGAACCGCCAGAACATTCCGTGCATAGTCATCAGATAATCAGGATTATCAGCAGTACCGACATCTCTTATTCTTGGCCATTCCGTGTTCCATCCATGAGCACCATCGTAACTGTGACTGGCTTTTGGCAACCTGTAAAATGACCACCGGGCATTATCGCGCACGCCTATTATTAGCGATTTGTAATCCCAGCCGGTAACCCATATCGGATCAGTGTCAGGATTCCTGTTTCCGTTTATGCCCCCGGGGCCGGTTACTTCAACAAACTGATTTCTTCTTATCAGTTTCCAATCCTTTCCATTCCATTCGCATAAAGAACCTGATTCGATGTCGAAGCGTTTAAGTGCATCTTCGGAAGCCTCTCCGTTATTTGAATAAACAAGCACTCCCTGTCCTGAATATGCGCCCTTGCCATGAGCACCCGGAAGGAGGGAGGCAGGCTGGTTTACAGACAGATCGTCTCCTTTAGGCTGTTTAATATTTGCATCTTCATAAAGGGTAACAGACTTAAGTGACTTTACGTCAAGCTCATAGAATCCTTCTTCCATTGTTGCATAATATACCTTATTAGCCGGATCAGTCAGGTGCCTCACAGTAGCAGTATGCCTGCCAGGCATCTGAGTGTAAGGGATCACTCTCACATTTCCTGAACTGTCGATTGCATACGGACCAATGAATAGTTGCCTGCTTTCATTATGGATCAGCCTGTTTGCAGGAGTTCCTCCAATGCTGCCGGAAAAGATCTTCTGGTTCAGATCATTATCTATTTCATAAAGCATATCGGATGAGCCAAACGGCAGGTGTGGTCCGTAAGTAACTACCCATAATTTTCCAGCCCATTGTACAACTGCTCCGGTGCCACATTCTCCTTCATTATTATATCTGGCCAGGTGTGAATATATTCCACTGAATGATTTGTACTCAGTTTTATTATTTTCAACTGAACATCCTGAAATAATGATAATTAACATGAGAGACCGGAGGAAATATTTCATTATTCAGAATTTTTTGGGTTTATTTTTTTTACCACAGATTCCACGGATTCCACGGATTGCACGGATTGCACGGATAAATTATTCCGTGTCACTCTGTGTAACCCGTGGTTATTTTAATTATTCCAAATCAAATAACCTGCGGATGTGTTTGTTGTAGATATTCTCATAAACACATTTTGAAATAATTTTCTCATTTGATTCAAGCAGCTTATAAAACCTGTCTTTTCTGTCAGCTGCAAGTTTATATGCCACATGTACAAGCTGCCTCATATTGGAGTTATACCGTTCGTTATCAGGATTGTGTGCAAGTGCTTCTGCAAACTCATGTGAGCTCCATTTTGCAACCTCGTCAGCCGGGGGGAGAGATGATACATTAATATCAATCACATCGGCATAAGGCGCTGTGAGGTCCGCGATTTTTTTAAGTGATCCGGAATATATTTCTTTTGCAAAATCAAGTCCGTCACCACCTGATTCTGCAAGGCCGATTATCTCTTCAAGCCATGTTGTTCCTGCGGTTTTTACATGTATGCCTTTGTCGTATTTTTTTATCAGAGAGCCGATTACAGGATATATTGCAAATTTATCGGAACCTGAGTGAATACTCATTTTAAGGTTTCCGGGCAGTCCGAATTCATGAATTGCATAGTCGATAACAAGAAGATCAGCTTCAAATTCTGCTTTAAATTTGTCGGTGTCGCCGGCATAATCAACCCCTTTGTTGAAGCGCCCTGAGAACTTGGGAGCTATAGTTTGCAGCGGGATATTTTCAGCAGAAAGCATTTTCAGTATAAAGAACAGTTCAACGGGAGTCTGGGGATGCGCTACTTCGTCCATTGAGACTTCTGTAACAAAATTATCATGCCCCTTTATTTTTTCAATCTTCCTGTAGATCTCCCAGGCCTTTATTGCTGCAAACAGGTATTTATCTGCCACCTGTTTTATTAGTGTTCCGGGAGTTTTGAATGTCATCGACGATCCGGGCAGAGTGACTTTTCCTGTATATTTTTTAACACTGGAAAGAAATTCTTCAGTTTCGGCCTTTCCTGCAGCTTTTCCGATATAAGATGCAACATCAATTGTGAAGAAGTCGGAACTGTCAATGAATTTTTCGACATTGTCAAGGTTAATATGATCAGCATCAACGAAATAAGGTCTTTTAAAACCAGCTTTTGCTGTAACATAATCTGCTTCAGTTCTGACATCAGCTGGCACAGTACCAATAATCGTATGCTCCCTGTTCGATTTATTCCATACAGGTGTTATCTCAATACCTTTTGATTCAGCATCAATAATTGCTTTCAGCTGTGCACTTCCCTGGTGACCAAACCTGTCACCAAGACCAAAGGAATATTTTCCTAATGTTTTCATATAAAGGTTCAGTCTTTCAGTTCAACAATCTTGTTTTTCGGTGCGAATACTGCCATTATTGTCCAGGCGATAAGATACATGCTTGCTGCTATTGTGAACATTACAACATAGCCGGTTTCAATATGGCCCTGGTTTTTATAATACTGAAGAATCGCGCCGGCAAGGTAGGATATAAATGCTCCGCCAAGGGCTCCGGCCATTCCTCCGATACCTGTTACAGAGCTCACAGCTCTTTTTGGAAATGCATCAGATACTGTTGTGTAGATATTTGCCGACCAGGCCTGGTGCGATGAAGCAGCCAGTGCTATCAGAAGAACTGCACCCCAGGTGCTGATGGATGGCGAAGATGCAAATGCAATAGGAACTACAAGTATTGCAAAGATCAGCATTGTAATTTTCCTTGCCTTAAAGGGCGACATTCCCTTTTTTATCAGGAATGATGAAAGCCATCCTCCGCCAATGCTTCCTACTGTGGTAGCCGTATATATGAAAGCCAGCGGTAGTCCGAATGATTTGACATCAAGACCTGTTCCCCTTACCTGGGCAAGCCATCCGGGAATCCAGAAAAGGTAGAACCACCATATAGGATCAGTGAGTCCTTTTCCTATGAAGAAGAGCCATGTCTGCCTGTATTTCAGCAACTTGCTCCATTTTACTGGCTCCTGTGGCTCCTCCCTTTCTCCTGAGTCACTGTTAATATAGGCCAGTTCTGCCTTCGAAAGCCTTTTATGTTTTTCAGGCACTTCATACAGAATAAACCAGAATATTATCCACAGAAAACCAATTGCTCCTGTAACGATGAAAGCCGTCTGCCAACCCCATGATGCAACCATTGCCGGTACGGCAAGCGGGGCAACTATGGCTCCGACATTTGTGCCTGAATTGAAGATGCCCGTTGCCAGGGCTCTTTCCTTTTTAGGGAACCATTCTGCAACTGTTTTTATTGCGGCAGGAAAGTTTCCTGCTTCACTTACACCAAGAAAACCCCTCCAGAAACCGAAGCTCAGGGTTCCTTTTGCAAGCGCATGTCCCATGGCGGCAATGCTCCAGAGAATGACAGAAACACCATAACCCAGCTTTGTGCCGAATTTATCGATAAGTCTTCCTGCTACAACCATTCCGAAGGCATAGGAGAGCTGGAAAGCCATAATGATCTGAGCATAAGCTTTTTCGCCTATGCCAAGTTCAGATTCAAGCAAAGGCTTGAGTATCCCTATGACCTGCCTGTCGAGATAGTTTACTGTTGTGGCAAAGAATATAAGTGCACATACAGTCCACCTGTAGCTGCCGATTTTATTTAATTCTGTCATGTGTGATCCTGGTCTTGATTATTAATTATTTACCCCCATCCCGGCCTTCCCCCAGGGGAAGGTGTCAGTGAATCGGGGTAGGTATTTATTTAAACATTATATGTTGAAGATGCTGTTGTTCCACCGCGGCCGGTCCAGTTGGTATGGAAGAACTGTCCCCTGGGTTTATCAGTCCTTTCATAGGTATGGGCTCCGAAATAATCTCTCTGTGCCTGAAGCAGGTTTGCCGGAAGCTTTTCACAGCGATAACCATCAAAATATCCTAAAGCTGCTGAAATTGCAGGTATTGGTATGCCGTTGGATATTGAAGTGGCAACAACATTTCTCCAGCCTTTCTGTGCCTTGTCAACCTTATCCCTGAAGAAAGGATCAAGCAGAAGATTGGCTATCTTATTGTTGTTGTTAAATGCTTCTTTTATTTTTCCGAGGAAGGCTGAACGTATTATGCAACCGCCCCGCCACATAAGAGCTATGCCTCCATAATTAAGATCCCATTTATACTCTTCGGCAGCGGCTTTCATGAGTGAATAGCCCTGAGCATAAGACACTATTTTTGAGGCATATACTGCATCCTTGAGATCCTTGAGAAATTCGTCCCTGTCGCCTTTAAATGCAGCTTTTGGTCCCCTGAGTATCTTTGATGCACTCACCCGTTCCTCCTTAATTGCTGACAGGCACCTGGAGAATACAGCCTCACCTATAAGTGTGAGTGGTATTCCAAGGTCAAGTGCAGCAACACCGGTCCATTTTCCCGTGCCTTTTTGCCCTGCAGTATCAAGTATCTTGTCTACAAGCGGTTTCCCATCAGTATCTTTATATGCAAGGATGTCGCGTGTTATCTCAATCAGATAGCTGTCAAGGTCACCCTGGTTCCATTTTTTAAATACAAGGTGCATCTCATCTGCACTCATGTGCAGGAGGTCGCGCATAATCTGGTATGCTTCTGTAATAAGTTGCATATCACCATATTCAATGCCATTGTGGACCATTTTTACAAAGTGTCCGGCGCCATTTTCACCAACCCAGTCACAGCATGGAGTACCATCCTCCACCTTTGCCGCTATTGCCTGGAAGACCGGTTTAACAGAGGGCCAGGCTTTTTTGGAGCCGCCGGGCATAATTGAAGGACCAAGCAGAGCACCTTCTTCTCCGCCTGATACACCTGTGCCTATATATAACAGACCCTTGCTCTCAACATAAGCAGTCCTTCTGTTGGTATCAGGGAAATGTGTATTTCCACCGTCAATTATAATATCGCCGGGGGAGAGGTGAGGAATAAGTGTCTCAATCATCTCATCCACTGCACTACCAGCCTTTATCATAAGCATTACTTTTCTTGGTCGCTCAAGGGAACTGACAAGTTCTTCAATTGAATGAGTTCCCCTGATATTTTTTCCTTTTCCCCGTCCTGAAAGAAAAGCATCTACCTTTTCTGCTGACCTGTTATACACTGTAACAGTAAATCCCTTGCTTTCCATATTGAGTACAAGGTTTTCACCCATTACTGCAAGTCCGATTAGTCCTATGTCTGATTTTGTTTTCATGTCTATTGTTATATTTTGGTTGTTTTTGTTACTTTTTACTTGTTGCTGCTTGCTTGTTCTGGCAACCGGCTAACGGTTACTGCTTACTGATTGCTGCTTACTGATTACCTTTATAATACTCCGCCACAATTTCATCCATTACCCTGCTTGTACGTGCTGCAGTAATCCCTGTGCTTGGGGCTTCACCCTTCCCCTCAAGAGCCCTAACTATTTTGTCAATAAGGTAATACTGAACATGTTCCGGCCTTTCGTTTATTAATTGTCTGCTGCCTTCAGCAGTCTTTATTTCAATATTTTCAAAGCTGAATGTCGACATTTTTATTGAACCTTTTTCACCCGTGAACTCTATTGTGTCGCGGTAGCTCTGCTTCGATACTGCAAAGGCCCAGGTTCCAATGCCGCTTATTCCGCTTTCATATTCCATTTGTGCTGTCACGAAGTCTTCCGCCTTATATAATCCACCGGTGTTCCTGACAAGAGATTTCACATTTTTTACCGGCCCAAAAAGATAATCAAAATAGTCGAGCTGGTGGCTGGCAAGATCAAAGAAATGTCCGCCGCCGGATAGTGATGGATCAACCCTCCATGGCAGTTTACCTGCCTTTTCATCCTCCGAGGCAGGTTTGAACAGTTCAAGACTGAAGAACAGTACCTTTCCTATTGTCCCATTTTCAATTAGTTCCTTAACTTTCAGGAAGCCCGGAAGAGCTCTGCGGTAATATGCAACAAATACAGGCTTCCCGTATTTGGCAGCTGCTTCATTAATAAGTTCACATTCCTCATAATTGAGGGCCATTGGCTTTTCAATATAAACCGGTTTCCCGGCTCTGAGGGTTTCAATTGCATACCGGGCATGGCTACCGGGAGGTGTTGCAATATAAACTGCAT
This sequence comes from Bacteroidota bacterium, assembly GCA_022703405.1. GTDB lineage: Bacteria > Bacteroidota > Bacteroidia > Bacteroidales > VadinHA17 > LD21. Next base: position 18,932 of record JAKLDT010000005.1, read on the forward strand.
CTACCTCATTATCATTGATCAGGCCGGATGCTTCAGAATAGACTTTCTGGACTTTATGTCTCCTTGCATAATCTTCAGCCAGTTCCCTGTTCCTGCGCATAACAGCAACAAGTTTTGATCCCTGTACCTTGCTGAATGCCGGCCCGCTCTTTACCTCGGTTACGCTTCCGCAACCTATCATTCCCCAGTTTATCATTTTTATTTGTCTTTAGTCTTTGGTTCCCGCTGAGGCGGGATCTTCACTTCGTTTCGACTTGCGGTCTTTAGTCTTGCAAACTCCAAACTTCATAACCTGTCCTTAACTGCCCATAATCCCAATGCCGGATTGGAGATAAAGTAGATCTCCTCACCGTCAGGCATTTTGTTATAGCCATCCTTTAGTTTAAGCGGATCATATCTTTTAATCATTTCAGAAAGATCAGAGTATCTGAAGTTTACTGATTCTATTTCCTGCTTTGTAAGTATTCCGGGACAGTAAGTGATTGTGAATCTGCCCTCGGAACTGCCGTGTATCAGATGTGCTGCAGCACTGAGATTACCGGCAAGTTCATCATTCTCCTTAAGGGCTTTCAATGTAGCCGGAGTACCCTGGTAACCATATTTCCTTATCAGTCTGTCAATCTCTTTGTCTTCACCGAATTCTTTCAGTCCGGGTGCAAGTACAATCAGCTCGCCCTTGTCAGCCATTGCCATTCTGGTGCGGTAAACGCTTTTGTTGCCAAGCCAGGTGCTTTTAAATTCAGCAGGATCAAGAAATACCACAACTTTGCTCAGTGGTTTTTCAACAACTGTGAAATTTACTTTTATTGAGAGCTCTGCAGCTTTATAAAATACCTCCTTATCATCACCAATGAATAAGCCTCTTATGACAAGTTTCCCATTCTTATCCCTGCCAATTACTGTCTGTATATAAACTATGGGAAGATCCTTCATGAATTCATCCGATGCCTTGTTAAGCAGGCTCCGGACAGGGTTTTCCGCCTTTCCCATTATTTTTTCCATGCCATATACAGCGCCAACAAAATGACTCTTGTTTATCCCTTCAGGGCCACCGGTACCAACGAGCAGATTCTTGTTATAATTAGCCATACCGATTACTTCATGTGGTACCACCTGTCCGATTGAAAGTATCAGGTCATGTCCACCCTTATAAACCAGCCTGTTAAGCTGGGCAGGCCAGTCATAGCTGAGAGCGCCGTTTGTTATTTCAGAGATATAGCTGCCCGGCACTGTTCCGATAGTCACAACATCATTTCTCCAGTCGTGGACACGGAAAAGACTTTCAGGGATGCCTTCAAACATCTCATTAAGTTCCTTTGCATTCATCTTTGCATGGGTTCCGAGGGCAGGCAGAACATCGGAGAGCCTGTTACCATAATACCGGTACACAAGTGAAGTTATTTCACCGGCTCTTGAATGAAAACGGGTGAAATCAGGCGGAACTGCAAGCACTTTATTCCTTGGTCCCAGTTTATCAAGCGCTGAGAATATGGCATTTTTCAGGTCTTCACCGTTAATTATTGTTGATTCAGAACCTTTCTGGAAGAGTATCATTGTGGTTGTATTGGTTGATTGTTTCTGTTTGCCAGGTACTTGGTTGTCTCTGTATATTCTGACCCACCCCCGCCCCTCCAGGGAGGGGAGCCATTCTCACTGGGCCCTGAGCTCTGAGCTCTGAGCTCTGAGCCCTGAGCCTATACCCCTGAGTACGCACTGAATCCGCCATCAACAGGTATTACAATTCCTGTGACGAACTTTGACAGGTCTGAGGCCAGATACAGCACAGTGCCTGTTAATTCTTCAGGAAGGCAATAACGTTCCATGGGAGTACCGTTAATTATCTTTTTTCCCCTGGGTGTAAATCCTCCTGTTGCTTCATCAATAAGAAGGAACCTGTTCTGGTTTGTAAGCAGAAAACCAGGAGCAATTGCATTTACTCTTACTCCTGTCTTTGCAAAATGAACCGCAAGCCATTGTGTGAAATTATTAACAGCAGCTTTTGCGGCAGAATAGGCTGCAATTTTTGTAAGCGGCCTGTACGAATTCATTGAAGAGATATTAATTATAACGCCTGTTTTTTTCCTTACCATTTCCCTTGCAAAGACCATCGTCGGCAATAATGTCCCCTTGAAATTCAGATCAAATACCTTGTCGAATCCTTCAGTCTTTAATCCAAAAAAAGTATCCTCAATATTCTCATTGTCAGTGCCTTCTATTTTTTCTGCCTTTGTTGTAGCAGCCGGAGAGTTGCCGCCAGCGCCGTTTATAAGGATGTCAATTGCACCGAACTTCTTTTTTATTTCTTCAAGTGCAGACTCAAGTGATGCCTTATCCAGTACGTTGGCAGAAAGGCCAAAAGAAGGTATTTTATATTCCTTTTCAATACCGGCAGCTACTGTTTCTGCTGATTCCTTGTTCAGATCAAGGATGACAGTCTTAACACCCTGAGCTGCCAATGACTTTGCCATTACCGAACAGATTACTCCTGCACCGCCGGTAATAACTGCTGTTTTTCCTATTAAATTAAGTTCATTCATTATTCTAATATTTTGTATTTAAACTATAGTAACTTTTTTTGTTTGTCTTAAATTACTCTGCGTTTCTATTTGTTGTCAGCTTCACCCTAAATCCCTTTTTCTTAGTTTTGCCTCACCCTAAATCCCTCTCTATTAGTTTTACCTCTGCTTATATCCCTCTCCCTTTGTTTTACCTCACCCTAAATCCCTCTCTATTAGTTTTACCTCTGCTTATATCCCTCTCCCTTTGTTTTACCTCACCCTAAATCCCTCTCCCGGGGGGAGAGGGACTTGTTATTATACAGAATTTCAGTTCTTTAGACGGCTCCCCTTCTCCCCCGGGAGAAGGGGTTGGGGATGAGGTCCTCTGTAAGTTGGGGGATGAGGTTAAAATCCAAAGAACTCTTTAGCATTATTATATGCAATTCCTTCAATGAGCGGTTTCAATAACTCATCATCATCAGGAATAAGGCCTTTCTCCACTTCTTCTCCAATGAAGTTGCAAAGTATTCTTCTGAAATATTCATGTCTTGGATAGGAGAGAAAGCTCCTTGAATCGGTGACCATACCAACAAACCTTCTCAGCAGACCAAGTGAAGCCAGGTCTTTAAGGTGCTTCTCCATTCCGTTTTTCTGATCCAGGAACCACCATGCTGCTCCATACTGTACCTTTCCGGGGAAAGTGCCGTCGTTGAAGTTGCCTGCCATTGTTATCATCATCTCATTATCGGCAGGATTGAGGTTATACAGGATAGTCTTTGCAAGCTGATCAGTCAGATCGAGTGAGCTTAGAAATTTCGACATTTTATATGCGTCCTGGTTCGAGCCTATTGAATCCCAGCCCGTATCAGGACCAAGTTTTGCGAAGAGCCTTTCATTGTTATTCCTTATTGCACCCACATGGAACTGCTGAGTCCAGCCTCTTCTGTGGTTCATCCGGCACAATTCAGTCATGATGGCGGTCTTGTACTTTTCAGCTTCTTCGTAAGATATGGTTTCCCCCTTCAGCAGTCTCGTAAAAATGCTTTCAGCTTCCGATGCTGTAAATGCTGCAAAATAGAATCTGTCCATCCCGTGATCTGAAAGCCTGCAACCATTTTCATTAAACCAGCTGTGACGTTTATCAAGAGCCTCCGTGAGTCTTTTAAAACTGCTGATGCTTATACCTGATGCGGCTTCAAGCTTTTTGAGATAATCCCTGAATTTAATTCCGTCTTCAATTTTTATTACATTATCTGGTCTCCATGTGGGCAGAACTTTTATACTGAAGGTCCCTTTCAGCTTAATATGGTGCTCAAGTGTGTCTGCCGGATCGTCAGTTGTGCAAACAGTTTCCACTTTCATCATTCTGAGAAGATTTCTCACTGAATATTCCGGTGAATTCAGCATTTCAGACGCCTTGTCATAAATATGTGCTGATGTTGCAGGTGAGAGCAGATCATTAATGCTGAAGTATCTTGCAAGTTCAAGGTGGGTCCAGTGATAGAGAGGATTTCCGATAGCAGCTGGTACTGTTTCAGCCCATCTGGCAAATTTCTCACGGTCGTTTTTGTTTCCGGTGCAGTACTCTTCTGAGATACCATTTATCCTCATTGCCCGCCACTTGTAATGGTCACCCTCAAGCCAGGCTCTTGTGAGGTTCTCAAATTTTCTGTCATCAGCTATCATTGCCGGCGACAGGTGACAGTGAAAGTCAATAACAGGCTTATTCTCAGCATAATTATGATAGAGCCTGGAGGCTGTGTCATTGTTCAGCAGGAAATTCTCACTTATGAAGTGTTTCATAACTCAGTGTTTAGTAACTGTGGATGCTGTAAAACAGGTAACGAAAATATGAATAACACTTCACAGTATCAAGAAATATGTGATAAGTTTGTGCTATAAGGAAAAATGAAAATGAAAAGCGAATTACGTCATGCAGTGCATCCCGGTGATGCAAAACGATATACTACTGATGAGCTCAGGAAGGCATTTTTAATTTCGGATTTATTTGAAAATGATGAAATTAAAATAGTGTATTCAATGTACGACAGACTAATTGTCGGTGGAGCTCTTCCTGTTACAAAAGAAATAAAGCTTGAAGCTACAGATGACCTTAAGGCAAAGGATTTTCTTGATAGGAGAGAGATAGGAATAATCAATGTCGGGGGTGATGCAACAATTAAAGCCGGTGGAGTGACATACAAGCTTAAATATAAAGAAGCTCTCTATCTTGGTATGGGCACCAGGGATGTATATTTCAGCTCAGACGATAAGAAAAAGCCTGCAAGACTGTATTTCAATTCAGCTCCGGCACATCATCCGTTCCCTGCAAAAAAGATTACCCGGGGTGAGGCAGATATTGCAGTTCTTGGCAATCCTGAATCATCAAATCACAGGGCGGTGAATAAACTGCTTGTTAACAGTGTGTTACAGACATGCCAGCTTCAGATGGGCATGACCGAGCTTAAGTCAGGGAGTGTTTGGAACACAATGCCTGTGCATACTCACGGGAGGAGAATGGAAGCCTATTTTTATTTTGAAGTACCTGAGAAACAGGCTGTATGTCATTTTATGGGTGAGCCTGATGAAACACGGCATATATGGATGAAGAATGAGGAGGCTGTTCTTTCACCTGCCTGGAGCATACATAGCGCTGCCGGAACATCAAACTACACATTTATATGGGGAATGGCAGGGGAGAACCTCGATTACGGGGATATGGATGTAAGAACTCCGGATACATTAAAGTAACACCCCCAAACCCCCCAAGGGGGGCTTAAAGAGCGTAAGATGAAAGAATTGGATAAACAGATGTATTTCAAAGCAAAACCCGGGATACTTGAAAATGCCAGGTTGTTGAGGAAGAATATGACTACAGCTGAGAGATTATTGTGGGAGCGACTTAATAATAATCAACTTTTAGGTTTGAGATTTCGAAGACAGCATCCGATTGATATTTTCATCGCAGACTTCTACTGTCATAAAGCCAGATTGGTTATTGAATTGGATGGGCCAATTCATGACGGTCAGGCTGAGTATGATGATGGCAGAGAAGCGGAAATTGAGAAATACTATTTAAAAGTCATAAGATTTAAAAATGAAGAAGTAATCACTAATATTGAAAAAGTTATTATTCAGATTGAAGAAATCGTAAAACAACGGATTTAAAGTCCCCCTTGGGGGATTTAGGGGTAAAAAAATGGATCTTAAATATATTAGATTTAAAGTCCCCCTGGGGGATTTAGGGGTGTATTATGACAGAATTATTTGATTTAACAGGAAAGACAGCTCTTGTTACAGGCGGTACACAGGGTATCGGACTGGCTATTGCAAAAGTTCTTGCAAAGGCCGGAGCTAAAGTTTGTGTTAATGCCCGGAGTGAGGCCAAGCTTAAGAGCTGCCATGAAGAATTTTCAAAGGAAGGATTGGAAGTCTATACTCTTAAATTTGATGTAACAAATGAGAAGGACGTTGATGCCGGTATTTCGGAGATCGAAAAGAAATATGGAAGCATCGACATACTTGTAAATAATGCCGGAATTATAAAACGTATCCCGATGCTTGAAATGCCTGTGTCGGATTTCAGGGAAGTTATTGATATTGATCTCATTGCACCATTTCTGGTATCAAAGAGGCTTGTGCCCGGAATGATCCGGAAACAGTCTGGCAAGATTATTAACATCTGTTCGATGATGAGCGAATATGGTCGCAGGAGTGTTGCTGCCTATGCATCTGCGAAGGGAGGTCTGAAGATGCTTACAAGGAATATGTGTGTTGAATGGGCGAAGTACAACATCCAGGTTAATGGCATCGGTCCGGGTTATATTGCTACTGAGCTTACCGGTCCACTGAGAGAGAAGGGCAATCCCTTTAATGACCTTGTAATGAGCCGTACACCTGCCGGGAAATGGGGTACCCCGGATGATGTGGCAAATGCAGCATTATTCCTTGCATCAAAGGCAAGCGACTTTGTAAACGGACATATCCTTTATGTTGACGGGGGAATACTTGCGAATTTCGGGTATGTGAAGGGTGAGAATGATCTTTAATAATTCTTACCTATCGGATATTACCTACCTGTGAATAAAGTAACGTAACGATACTCCGAATCCCAGATATCGGGTTTCAATAGCAGTTGATTTTTCTGACAGGCTTATTACCTCTCCGCTTGATGGAGAGAGATGAAATTTAGCATCTGTAACATTGTCTGACAGTCCGGATAGTGATTTCAGATATTTTACTCCGGCTTTTACCTGAATTTTTCTGCTGATGGAAATGCCTAATCCTCCGAAAACGGATACATTAGTCCAGAGCTTTTTCAATTCAAGCATGCCGTCGGTTATTATTGCCTTGTCTGTGTAGAATTTATGGTTTGGAAGATTCTCAAGGAGTACATTATATTCGGAATAGTATCCTTTATAGGTAAATTGTCCTGTACTGCTGAATTTTGTTCCCATGGGGAGAGATATTCCTATTTCAGGTTCGGCAAAGAGGATAATAACTTTTGATATTGGAATATTAAGGACTATCCCGGCTGGTATCCTTAATGATTTAACTGATTCATTTTCTGTAATATCTGAGCCCGTTACCCTGAGTTCATAAGTTTCATTTTCATCATCCTTAAGGTTAAAGGCATCTGTATAGGTATCAAGCTGCAAACTTGCCTTGTAGGTATTGAAGGCTATGGCAGTTTTAATCCCAAACACTCTTGAGACCATATAACCAAAGTCAATTGAGCCTGACAGTGATGATTTTACAGATGCTTCCTTGTTTATCAGCTGAAATGAACTAGTATGAACCAGGTCGGAATTAATTGTTCCTGCAGTAATACCAAAGAACACACCCGGCTTCAATTCACGGCCCATATCTGTTCCCTGTCCGCTGCAGATTACAGAAAGCAGCAGGATAGTAACAATCAGTATGTTCCTTTCGTACCTCATTTCGAAACTATTACTTTAGTAACAGAATATTCATTATTACTGTCAGAAACATTGATATAGAAAATGCCTGTACTTAAACCGGAAATACTTATTTCCTTAATCGGCTCATTGTCAGTTATTACAGTTCTTATTTCTTTAATTTTCCTGCCGTAGGTATCAGTAATAAAAATATTCACATTCCCTTCTGGCATACTGCTAAGCTTCAGGATAAAAGGACCTTTTGCGGGATTGGGAAAAACATCAATCGATTTTGCACCTGAAAGGGTCAGGGATCTGGAAGTATTTACACAGCCATTTTTGTCTGTAGTCTGGATAGTATAGACACCACTCTGTTTCTTAGCCTCATAGTACTGTGAAACGGCTCCCGATACAGAGAGGCTGTTTTTATACCACTGGTATTTGACAACTGAATCGCCCGGATTATAGCAAATGAGGATATCACCAGACCATTTTGATTTTATGCGTGGTACAAGTCCTGTCTGTACTTTTATTGAGCCTGCAGTACCATAACTGCTTTCCATTCCGCCCTTGTTCACTGCTGAAATCCTGAAGAAGTAGGTCTGAAGGTGAGTAAGGCCGGCAATTACTTTAACTGTATCTGTAATACCACCTGATGTTGAATCAATTCTGACCATATTATCTGCATCCGGTCCGGAGTATATCCTGTATTTATTAAAATATAATCCCCTGTTTTTATTCCATTTCAGTGTTACCAGATCGTTGCACGAAATTGCAGTCAGGTTCACAGGAGCATCAGGAACCAATAGTCTCTGGTCAAGGAATACTGCACCCATATCCATCCTTGTTGTGTCAGGGTCCCTGTCATCCGGATCAGTGATCCATTCTTTTAAATCCTTATCCTGGTCAGGGTCCCCTGCATCTACTGCAGGTGAGGCTGCAGTGAGGGTATAAATTTTATTTTGTCTGTCAGTATACAGGGGATCCTTATCAATGTCGCCCTGGCCGGCAGTGAGATTTAAATAAGCATTATTATTGCCATAAACAATATTAAAGCTGTTGTTGATTATATTATTCGTGCTTACTGAAATACCTGATCCGCAATGCGATATAATATTGTTAAGGATAGTTGCCTCAGATTGGTCCCTTTCTATTGAAATGCCATTCCAAAGATTATTAACTATAGTGTTATTTCTTATTACAATCTTTTTTGATGGTTTTCCATGCCACCCGCTTACAATGCCATGGCCGGCATTGTCTGCAATTATGTTATTGACTATAACTATATTAGAATCTCCGTTGACCAGAACTGCCGATTGATCCGATTCCGTAATACTGAAACCGCTTAAAGTGGTATTTGAAGAAACAAGGTTCAGGTGACCTCCCCTGATTATCGATTTAAGAGGACCGCTGCCTTTAAGTGTAATCTCCCCGATATTGTCTATTCCTCCCTGGTAAATTCCCGGTGCAACCATAATTGTGTCTGCACTTATTGTTCTTTCAATAGCTTCTATCAGAGTGTTATAGGGTTTTAGTTTTGTTCCGTACTCTGTACCTGAGGTATTTGATGTATCAACAAAGATTGTGTGACGTCCGTCGATTCTGTAAACAAATTTTATATTGCCGATTTCCGATTCATTTCCACCCTCTCCGTCGTCAGCTCTTACAACAAGGACATAAGCGTCGCCATCAACAAGGGCTGTGCCTGTGTTATCTTTGTTGTACTTTGTCGACAGCAGACCGGGGATTCTTCCGCTGGACCACATTGTCCTGCTCCAGTCTGGAGTATAAACAGACACTTCACAGCGGGTTGCACCTGTAATTGTATTCCATGAAACAGGAAAATCATTAACAGAAACAATGGAATTATGTTTGACATTTAGTCCTTTAGGATAATCAAGAACATTAATAATTGTATCCTTTAAAAAAACTTTATTCCCGTCCCTGTCGCAGCTGTTTATAGTGTAAACACCTTTAAGTACAGGCACTGTAGTACCTGTTGAAAGAGTATACCGGCTGTCATTTGCCGTGCCATCACCGTTAATCCCGTTATCAAAAAGTCTCTTGTGGTATTGTCCGGGTCCTTCAATCCATACTGAGTCAATATTGTCAGCTCCCTGAGGATCAGATACATTTATCTGGCCATCGAGCCCCCACCACTCAATTAAACTGCCATCAGTCCAGTGCCGAGAACGGAAGTAACTGCAAATCATTACCGGATTTACTGTACTTGTGGAATAATAAAATACTCTGTTGTTTTGTTCACCGAAATTATTGTCTGCATCATAGGCATAGACAGTGAATGAATATATATATCCGTTTTTCAGTGACTCTGAAGCAGTACCGTCAGAGTTGTAGACAACAGTTGTATCGGTGAAATTGTCCTTTCCCCAAACTGCTTTTCCGGTCAGATCTGTTACCCTGATTGTATATCTTGTTGCACCTTCAACTTTTTTCCACGAGAATTCTGGTTCCGGAGTATTTACTACTTCACTCTGCAGAGGCGTAATATTTTTTGGATAATCCAGTACAGCCATAACATTTTTTGTCATTTCAGTCCAGTTTCCCGACTTGTCTGTTATTCTGAATTTATATGGACCCAGAACCGGTATCCCGCTTGTTATGGCAAACCAGTTGTCAAAATAACTTTTTTCGTTATTGCCGGTCATAGTATATGTTTTCTGGTCGGGGCCGGTTACAATAACAGACGCAATATCAGCAGTGCCCTGTGGATCAAAGGAAGAAGTTGAGAAATGAAGGTAGTAGCTCTCTTCTCCATTGTCAGTACCATAATGTCCTGAATTGGCAGTTGTATTCAGAAGAACAGGGGCATTTCCGTTTGTGGAATAGATTAATGAGTTTCCATTATGATAACCATAATTACCCTTGGAATCAAACGATCTGAGATCCCAGTAATAAACTGTACCTGTCTTAAGGTTCTGGCCTGTTCCGTCGAAGTTGTAAGTCACAGTGTTTGTGCTGTATATATTTGAACCTCCCCAGGAAGGAGGCTGACCGTTGGGTGTTACATATAGCTGATAATGAGTTACTCCCGGTACGTTATCCCAGCTGAAAACAGGAGTAGCACTTGTTGAAACATGGTTAGTGGCAGGTAAAAGGTTCCTGGGATAGTCAATCCAGGCATACAGGGTATCAGACACTGTGGCTGTATTTCCCGATTTGTCAGTAACTTTGAACTGGCATTGCCCGAGCTGGAGTTGTGAAGAACTCCTTGGCCATCCTGAAAACCTGCCGTCATTTTCAGGGTCAGAAAGAGCATAAGTCGTCCCATCAGGACCGGTGGCGATAACACTGGCAATATCTCCTGAACCCTGGGGGTCAGCTATATCAACCCATAAGTCATAGCCCCATTCTTCATGTCCAAGATCGTCGCCGCCATGATAAGTGACAACATTGTGATTTCCGATAAGGGGCTTTGCAATATCACTTGAAAAGACAAACTGCCGGCCATAGTGTTCTCCATAATTGTTGTTGTCATCACTTGCCTTTACAACCCAGGTATAAAGCATCCCTTCCTTCAAAGCTTCTGTGGTCAGTCCGTCATAATTAAATGTTACAGAAGAAGTTGAGGCTGTCATATCCCATCTTCCCCATATAAGTTTTCCATTTATGTCATTTATCCATATTTCATTCCTTACTGCCCCTGATACAGTATTCCATGAAAATACAGGCGCTGCAGTATTAAGCACAGCATTGTTAATGGGACTAACATTAGAAGGAAAATCAAGTGTGCCGGATAATGTAGATGTCTTTTCAGTCCAGTTACCTGATTTGTCTGTGGCCCTGTAAATATAAGTGCCGGCCTGGGGTGCCGCTGAAAGGTTTGAGAACCAGCAATCATAATATCCATCAGCATTGTCATCGGTGAGTGTATATATAGAACCACCTGTACCTGTTACCTTGACCGAGGCTATGTCGCTTAATCCCTGAGGATCAAGTACGCGTATATTCAGCTGAAGCCTGTATTCCTGACTGCCATAGTCATCACCGTAATGCGCAGAACGGACATAAGGATCAGTCAGAAAAGGTGCTGATGAATTTGTTGAAAATATAAATGTTATCCAGTAATCCTGTTCGCCTGTATTCCCGTCAGAATCATAACAATTGACTTCCCAGTAATAAGTTCCTCCGTTTGCAAATGATGAAGTGGCTGTGGCGTCATCATTAAAGGTAACTGATGTTGCACTAAATCCGTTTTTTGACCAGATGGGATTCCCGTTGACATCAGCAACAACAATATTATATCCGCTTGCACCTGCAACAGCATTCCATGTGAACACTGGTGATTGGGAAGAGATTAAGCTGTAATGAGAAGGAATGACATTCCGGGGGTAATCAAGTATTGCTGTAATATTATCTGTGGCTTCAATCCAGTTCCCTGCTTTGTCAGTCACTCTGAATTTATAGGTCCCGGTTGCAGGAGCTGTTTCGTAGCTTTGCGTCCACAAATCCCAGCTTCCATCTGTCTGAGGATCAGTCAGGTTATAAGTAAGAGATGTGGGGCCTGTCACGACAACAGAAGCTATATCAGATGGTCCCTGTGGGTCGGTTACGCTGATTGAAAAATACAGTGAATATCTTTGCTGGTTCCTGTCATTCCCTGAATGTCTTGATGTTGCACTGGGGTTACCAACAACATTCGGCCCGTCCGCTGGTGAGGATGAAGCTGTAACAGCTAAAAGCAAAGCAGCAGAGATGAAAAATACTGAAAGCCGGACTTTCACTGATATATAATTAAGTAACAGACTCACCCTGCTGTGAAAATATTAACAATAAATGTATTTATCTTTTAAAATAAAACTCACCCCTCAATCCTGATGATTCCCGCGGACTTTGCATTCCCTTGCTTTTCTGCTCCACCTGAACCCTTGTTTTCTTAAATACGCTCTCAACCGGCTGGGTTATAAGCATTTGTTTTACAAGCTCTTCGGTGTACAAACCATTTGCCCCTGAGCCATCAGCAGCTGTTGCTCCTTCAGCGGTTGCATAGGCGATAATTGTACCGCTGACATCTGAAATGAACCTGAATCCTGCTTCATTTCCCCTTACCCACGACCTGAATGGATTATTGCGGCAGGCATCAAGTATTACAATGTTTATGTTATCAGGATATTTCTCAAATTCACCTACTATGTCGCTTACTGAAACTGCTTCCCATTTGCAGGAGGTCTTTTCTTCAATAACTGCGTCAGTGGGGATCAGATAGTTTACCCCGTCAACCTGTATTCCATGTCCGGCATAATAAAACAGAGCAACATTATAATATGGCAGTTTCTGCGTGAATTCAACAAGGGCTTTCTCCATTTCTGCCTTGCCGGCATTTGTGTGTTTGAGAACCTCAAAATTGAGATCCTTAAGTGTTGCTTCAATAAGATTTGCATCATTCACCGGGTTTCTCAGGCTGGTACCGTTGTTATATTCAGAATTGCCAAATATCAGTGCGAGCCTTTTCTCGCTTCCTGTTTTGCTGAACCTGATAACCCTGTTTTCAGAAGTTGTGCTTCCTGCAATATTTTCCGCGATTATATAAACACTGTTGTCACCTTCCTTTAATACTATCTGGGGTTTCCATATATAACTGCAGTTTTCAAGTTCTGATTTCTGAAATACCTTGGCAGCGCTGACCTGCAAACCGTTCACAAGAACCTGTGCCGACAGAAGCTCAGCAAGCGATTTTATGCAAACCTCCATATTGAATACTTCAGTGTTTACAATAGAGTTGGCACTGACCGGATTGCCCCATTTTATATCAGGAGGTTCAGCCTGTGGATTTGTAAAGTACCTCAGATCTGATTTAGTTGATCCAAGGCTGTTCGTAGCAACAAGGTAAATGTTGTTTGATCCGGGAATGAAGTCAAGAGTTTTTTCAATAATAAAACTGCCGGGTTCATCGAGTGAACTCCGCATTTCACCTTCTCCTTTTGAGGAACCATTTACATAGAACAGAGCCGACTGCAGCTCTGATCCGGATTTTACCTTAATCCTGACTCTTGCAGAATATGTTTCAAGGGAAGTATTTGTACCGGAAGGACTGACCCAGGTAATTTCCGGTATGACTGCAACTGGCTTCAGGTCAGCAGGTTTTGCACTGTCAGATATTTGTTTTCCATCAGGAACACCTGCAATAACTGTTCTTTCTTCAGGAACATTCTGTGTTTTCTCTGCAAGCAGTGGTTCTGTTACGATCTTTAGCGCTGAAACACTGAGGTTATCCACAGCTATCGAAGACTTCAGGCTAACACTGAATCCGGTTTTATTTCCATTTAAAGTCAGGCTTTTAAGTTCCCGGAAAAGTATATCATTAATAAAGAAATACCAGTTATTGCCTGTCTTCCGGACAGTGATCTTATTTAAGGTCCCGTTTTCATTGACAAGTCCGGTTTTTCCTGAGAACAGTATGTCAATCCTGCCCTTTGAAGGCATATCGTGTATTATTGACAGATTCTTTTTTGGATCGATCTCCACCCTGAAGTGTTCAAAATCATCGGTAAGTCCGAAAATCAATGCTCCTGTTCCTGATTCAATTTTAAAAGAACCTTCTATCTCAAAATCACTGTTTAACTCAAGCGGAACAGGAATAAACGACAGACCGGATTGCTGCCTGTAATTTTTGCATACTATCCTGTAAGCGCCTTCTGAAAAACTGCCGGTGATCCAATAATTATCTGTAATCCAGTTATTTGAATTGCTGTCAAAGCTGTCAGAAAACAGTTCCGTTTTTTCATCAGGTGTGATATCAGTATATGCCTGCTGGGCAATTATGCCGGAAAAGTTGAATAAAATCAGTAATGCAATAATTAATCTGAATCTTCTGAATACCATGGTTGAGCGCTTAGGTTGCCGGTTTCTTCGAATGGTTCAATCAAAATTACTAAAAATAAGTAAAATACCAACCCCCGCGGAACTAATTATTGGTCATTCAGTCTTGCGGTCATGCAGTCTCTCTTCCTGTAGCCTGTAGCCTTCTTCCTTTCGCCTGTCGCCTTTAATTGACCCCATCCTTCTTATTCTCAGGATTATCCGGATGTCCGTCAGAATATGGCTTGGCATACAGGTCTTCAACCTTAACTCTGCCTTCATCATTGCCAGGGAGATAATCCTGCTGCTTTTTGTCTTCAGCGGCTTTGGCATTGAAGTATAAAATTGCAGAAAAAACAGGCATAAGAGGAAGCGTCAGGGCATTAACAAGTGAAGTAAGTATAAAATACAGCGGGCTTTTTGTGACATCAGCCACTTCTGAAGCATTTTCAGGATTTATGATTGTTTTTAAGAAATCAGCAGAGAAGGGCAGGAGGATAAGACCTGAAAGAACCATTGAAATAACGAGCAGCATTGCGATGAAAACGGCCACCCATCCGAAATTAGTCCAGAATCTGCGGTGAAGCAATGCGAATACCCTGTTTATCGTGCTTCCGATATCAGTGCCTTCAACAATCATCACCGGAAGAATGAAAAGGTAAATTGCAGCAATGTAGATCGCGGCGAAGAAAGCTCCCACGACAAGCATAAACAATCCGAGAACAATTGCTATCGCACCGGCAAATGAGAGCAGGATAATAAGGATCAGAAAAGGGATGTAATATTTAAGTGACCTTACAAATGATTTCAGGATATTATTATCAGTATCAACTGGGTTGACTATGATGTAATGCTGAATTATTACTGAGAACAGCAGGTTTATCAGTGACAATATTGCCATCGGCGCCATGAATTCCTTCAGTTTCTCAAGAAGTACCATTGGATCTGTTTCTGACTGTATGCTGCTCAGGTCGATCATCATAAGTGATGAAAAATACTGCGATGTCAGGGCAAAAAGGAGGGAGACAATAAAGAGCACAAGGAAGTTCTTTTTATAGAATTCCCATACTGAGTTCATCATTGTATCAATTGTGTAGGCCTTATAGAGCGGATGGTTTCTGTATTCTGACATATAATTTTTTTGTGCGAATTTAAACAAATAAAGACATTCGTCATTTACCCTTTCTCCAGTTCCTGAGTATATAGCTGAAATTAGAAAATGCATTTTGCTTCTGTGCAGTAAAAATGCCTTCGTTTGCCGCTTTAATATCTTCAATAGTGAAGAAAACACCCGGATTGAATTCTTTAATTACCTCTATTACTTCATTCAACTCATTCCTGTGAACTATAGTATAAATGAGATGTACTTTTTCACGGGCGCCATGGGCTTCAACAACTGTGGCTCCATAGCCCTGACTGTTAAGTAAATTGACAAGTTCCTGACCGCGTTCACTTGCAAATACCCTTACCATCTGAATGCCCATTGCAAGTTTTTCCTCAATAATCATACCCACAAGATTTCCTGTTGCAAAGCCCGCTGCATAGGCAACATAGTTAATATAATTGTCAAGATTCTGCATTATCTTGCTTATTGCAGTTATCCAGATGAGAACTTCAAAGAACCCAAGGATGGGAGCAATGTTCCTTTTACCTTTTGAAACAAAAATAATTCTCATTGTTCCTATTGTCTGGTCGCAGATCCTTGCAAGGAAAATGAGAGCCGGCATCAGCACATAGCTGAAGAATCCTGAGTCGTAAAATGAAGTTTCCATAGTTGTCCGGGTTGTTTAAGCAAATATATGTTAAATGGTGCAAAGGTTCAAAGGCTAAGCGAGCAGTGAATATATAAAAGGAAGAGACACTCTTCCCTGAACAATTTCGCGGCTTGTCTGTTATTTTTTCATGAGTACGACTTTGTCGGACAAAATCTTAAATATCTTTGAGTAACTTTAATTAAACAGCAGAAATATGAAAATCAGCAAATTGTTCTTACATGTATTCCTTCTTTCAGGAATTTTATTCAGTTTAGTTTCATGCTCCGGCGGAGGTGACAAAAAGGAAGTAAAAAAAGGTGTTGAATATTACAGGGGCCTTCAGTTCAGTGAGACACCTTACGACACCGAGAAAGGTGTTCACCCGCTTACAGCCGGTGAGGCTGCATCAATTAACAATTACAAGTTCACCTATGATGATGCTGGCAGGCTGTCGTCAGTTGAATTCAACAGGAATAACGTGCTGCTTGGCTATTCTTCAATGGGAGGCGCTGCAAAAATAGCTTATGAATATAAGGATAACAAGCAGATAAAGAGGTATTTCAATAAGGAAAATGAACAGATTGAATCAGCCGGTGTGTTTACAGCTGAATATACGCTTGATGATAAAGGAAACCGGACCGGTTTGAAGTTTTTTGGAAAGGATGGTTCACCTGTTGAAAACAGGAATAAGATTCATTCATGGGTGTGGTCAGTTCTTCCTGACGGAATGGTAAGGGAGCAAAGGTATAACCTTGCTAATGTGGAAGTTGTAATGAATCCCTTCTGTCCCTTCTATGAGCTCAGGTTTTCTTATAACGATAAGGGATATGTTACAAGAATGGCTAACTACATGGCTGATACCCTCTATAACTGTACAGCTGAGAACTGCGGTGATATAGGTGTATCGTATTTTTCATTCACCCCAAATGAACAAGGTGATATGCTTAAATTTGAAGTTTTCAATGTAATAGGACAGATGTCAAATCTTTACTGGGGCTGGTCAAGGTTCGAAAGAAAGGTTGATGAGAATGGCTATGTACTTGAAACAGCATATTTTGATCAGGATAACGAATACCTTGGAGGAAAAAACGTTCCTGTCAGTCAGAATAAATATGATGAACACGGAGCTCTTGTTGAAGTAAGAAATCTCGACAAGGACAGGAACCTGATTAATGACCCGAATAACGGAGTTGCAATAACCGAGCATAAGTATGATGAACTCGGAAACCGCGTTGAAACAATTACATACGACAAGGACCGGGTCCAGGTTAAGCTTTAGTGCATGTAATTCGAACTATATGAAAAGAATATTGATAAGCTCATTGTATCTGACTGTTCTGGCTGTTTTTCTGGTTTCATGTTCAGGGAACAGGCAGGAGAGCAAACAGCCTGCTGAGGAACCACAGACTGCCGCAGTAAAACCTGTTGTTACCGTTGGTAATGAAACATCCATGCTTTTAAAAGACCTGGAGGAGAACGGGGATTATGTAAACAGCCAGGTTTATCCTTCACTAATCAAGGCTTCAATTGTACATGATAATCTGGGCAAGAACCAGCTTGTTGTAGACCTCAGGGCTGCAACGTCCTTTAAATCAGGACATATTAAGGGTGCAGTAAACAGGAAATTTGAGGATCTGCCATCCTGGTTTGAAACAGGCATTAAACCTTTTGAGTATGACAAAATAATAATTGTCTGTGACGATGGACAACTTTCAGCCTATACAACCTGTCTTCTCAGGCTCATGGGATATGGTAATGTTTTCGCCATGCGCTGGGGTATGTCGGCCTGGAATGATTCTTTTGCAAAAGATGGCTGGCTCAAAGGCCTCTCAGGCAAGTATGAGTCTCAGCTCGATACAGTTGTGCATGAACGATCAGTCCCCCTTGCATTGCCTGAGCTGAAAACAGGTCTTGCCACAGGAGCTGAGATAAGTACCGAACGGTTCAGAAAGGTTTTTGCCGATGGAATAAATAATGTCCTTATAACTGCTGATGAAGTTTTCTCAAGTCCTCAGTCATATTATGTTATAAATCTTGAAAGGAAGGATAAATATGAAGACGGACATATTCCAGGTGCATTCCGCTATAAACCCGATGGAACACTCGGTTTCCCTGAAGAGATGGGATCTATACCATTTAACAAACCCGTTGTTGTTTATTGCGGTACAGGACATAATTCGGCTTTTGCTACAGCTTATCTCAGACTGTTCGGATATGATGCACATACACTGAAATACGGAAACAACAGCTTTATGTATGAAATGATGCAGGCCAAAAAGACGGCTTTGTCATGGCTTCCCTTCTCATCTGCCGATGTCAATAATTTTGAAACCGTAAAATAGGTTTTAAATTTTTATGATTTTCAGAATTCCGGTCTGACTGCTGTGTCGGGCCGGAATTCAAATTTTTGTACCTCCGGTTCAGGATCATCTGAAAGAATAAATATCTGTTCAAATCCCATCTGGCTTAGCAGCATCCATATTCGGGATGAAATTGCGATATCACCGGATGCAAGAATAAGTTTACCATCATACTCCCTGATCAGTTCCAGGTTTTTACCATAAAGTATTGAATCTGCCTGAATGAAACGTACCGGAATTTCAGCAGGAATATGTTTTATAACATCTTTTTCGAGTGCGATTATAAGTTTGTTTCCTTCAATTGAATTCAGCATATCATGCGTGACAATATTCGACATGTCATACGATCTGCCGGCATGTTTTCCTGCATCAGGCTGAAAGTGTTTTTTCCCTGATGCCCTGATTATTACAAGCGCAAGCAGCGTTATTATTACAAGCAGAACCACTAAATATCTTTTCATATCTTTCTTTCCTGAATCAGTATTTTGTTTAAAACTTCCCTCTTCTCCCTTTCGCCCTGCGCCCTGCGCCCTGCGCCCTGCGCCCTGCGCCTCTTTTACTCACATCCTCCGTCCAGTTTTTTTGCCCCGACCTGTCTTGCCTGGTAATACGCCCTTTTTAAGGAATCAGGCAGGCTGTTTATTTCAGTGAAAATCAATCCTGCCTTTCTCCTGTTTTCAAACAGCGCATTTTCTCTTGCTGTTATCCTTTCCCCGGAAAACCTGCTGTTCATTACAGTTTCGAACCATTCGTTCAATCCGCCTTTCATCACATATACATTATTGATATTCAGGCCTTTTGCAATAGTGTATGCATTGTTTGCATAATAATCGCCGTTTGCATAGAGAATGTACCTGTTGTTCCCTGTCAGGACACCGGGTGCGATTCTGACAAAACTTTCATAAGGGATATTCAGAGATCCCGGAATATTAAGCCGGCTGAATTCTTCCGGAGAACGGAGGTCTATCAGCTGAACTGTGGTGTCTTCGGTTGCGATAAACCTTGCTACCTGGTCAGCAGTGAACCACGATTTCTCATCTGTTATGCCTGAAAGTACCTTTCCAGGTGAGGCTGTAAATGACCTGCTGCCTGTAAGCGGGAGTAAGGCAAGTATTATTCCAAGAGCGATAAGGATTATTGAAATTGTCTGACGGATGTTTATCATGATTTTAATTATATGTTATCGGTTATTTCAGGACGGGCAAATTTCTTTTCAGCCAGTTCTGCAATCCAGAACATTGCTGCAGCGGCCAGTATCAGGAGAAGGATAAATAATCCGGGTGCAATACCAAGGGCTTCATCTATTCTCACAGGTCCTTTGTAATCACTTTCAGCCAGGTTTTTTATAAATGGATAGGTCTCTGCAAAAAGGAAAGCACCGGCAAGTCCTCCGGCGGCAAAGACCATGGCATCAATCTTTCCTATTGAGAGTGCGCTCAGGCCGGTACCCGGGCAGAAGCCTCCCATAATGAAACCTGCGCCCATGATAATTCCTCCAATAATGGCTGCTTTTACATAATACTCATTAACATACACCAGGCTTAAGTCGAGCAGGCCGAAATAACTCAGGAACTGTGATCCGACAAGAGCCACAATTGCTGCAGTGAAGAAAACCTTTAAAACAGTTGTGTCATAACCGTAAAACATACCGGCCAGTTTACGGCTCGAGGAAAAACCTGCCTGTTCAAGTGCAAATCCGAATCCTATGCCTATTAATAAAGCAAAAAGTAAATCAATTGATTCCGGTAATCCTGAGTAAGTTACTATTGGTCCCATTTTTTGTCTTTAGTCTTTAGTCTTTAGTCTTTTGTCTTTTGTCTTTGGTCTTTGGTCATGCGGTCATGCGGTCAATCCCTTCTTCCTGTTGCCTTCCGCCATTTTCATATCCAGTTCTTCCGGAAAAACCATGCAAACAGGTAGGCAGAACCGAATATAGCCATCATAGTTACAAATCCGGCAAGAGAGAGGACAGCCATGCCCGACAGGGCGGCGCCGCTTGTGCATCCTCTTGCAAGCTGGGCCCCGTAAACAAAAAATACTCCTCCCAGAAAAGCAAAAATGAGTCTCCTGCTTACTGAAATTGATGGTGATTTTTCAACCCTTAGTTTTAGTCTGCCAGAAATGGCACCAGAAATAAAACCGCCTATGACAACTCCAAGAATTTCATAGGTAAGCCAGTTTCTGATCGGTTTATTGCCATTCTCGAAATACTTGCTGTAGTAAGCGGAGTTGTCGGCATGAGGCCTGTCAATGGCACCGACAATTGAAACAACGCAGTATTTAATGCCTCCGCTGGCGCCAAGCCCTCTTCCCGACAGGTACATTGCAGTCAGAAGAACAAGTCCGAGCAGAGTGCCTGCAATATATGGATTCATGTACGCTTTTTTCATAAAGTATTTATATTAATAACTCATATAGTACAACATAAGTCGGGTACTAAAGTTCGGAAAAAAGTGACTATTACAAGATCAAAATTCGCTAATTCCCCGATAAAATTTCATGTTGTTTAGTTACTAACAGTCTTAAATGGTGTAATTAACAGTAATACAATTATATAGCAATTATTGATTTAAAGATATTTCAGGGCTTTTGTTAATAACATTTGAACCTAAAAGCCTTATTGTTGTTCGGAGTGTATGAACTTTGTAAATAATTTGGAAATGAGTACAATGATGAAAAGGATGGTTATTATCATCTGTTTCATTCTGCCAACTCTGAATCTCTATGCTCCGGTATCAGGCGGCCTTGTTATAGAGTATGCTGAACCGGCAAATCCCTTTGTGAAGCTTATAAATGCCATTGGCATGGTTGAGACCAGACATGACACACTTGCATACAACCCTGAGGAGGATGCCGTGGGTTATTTTCAGATAAGACCAATACGGTTAAGGGATTACAATGAAAGAACAGGTAGTAATTACCGGATGAGGGATCTATACGACTATGAAATTTCAGAAAGGATATTTCTGTATTATGCCTCACAGATTGGTCCGTATAATCCTGAGAAGATAGCAAAAAGCTGGAATGGCTCCGGTAAAAAGACCAGGATCTACTGGAATAAGGTAAGGAAACTGTTATAGTTAAGGCATAAAAACAAAGGGTGCCGTGCTGACACCCTTTAATTTTTTAATCTGCCATATCTGCGCAATCTGCAGGAATAATATCAGGTTATCAGGCTGTAGGAGTCAGATCCTTAGTCTTAACTGAAGCAGGAGTAAAGATTCCTATAACACCTTTGATACCTATGCTCATCACAATATTGTAAAAGAAGGCAAGAAATCCGATGAGCATCAGTGATCCGCAAACAGCAGCCAGGATCATGTGAAGGCTGAATTCTCCGTTGAAATACAGGGTCCTTCTCAGCATTCCGTTAAGTCCTGCCATTCCCATAAAAGCTCCCATTCCTATTCCACCAATGAGGTGAAGCCAGAAGTGAATATTTACGAGTTTCTGGCTGTACATTTTAGCTCCGTTTGTCACAATCGGGAACAGGATGTAGATTGCTGAATACAGGGTCATTGTAAGTCCCACAAGCACTGCAACATGAACATGAGGACCAACAACCCACTGGGTGTTGTGGAGTATCCTGTTTAAGCCGACATCAGCCTGCATGATTCCTGCCGGAACTGCAAGCGCAAAACCGAGAAGTCCACCAAGCAGGAACTTAAGAGGATTTGTCATCTTCAATGGTCTGGCACTCCATAGAGTTGCCAGTGTAATGAAGAAAGCAAGTCCTTGTGTTATAAGTTCAAATGCCGTGACCAATTCGCCTGAAACCACTTTCAGCATACCGGGTTGAGCCTGGTCTGATAATAAATGATGAGACCAGACTGTCCATGAAACAACAAGTTCGAGCAGGAGGGCGGCTCTTGCAATATTCTGCATGAACAGCGGCTTTCCGGTTATAAGCATTGCCAGAAGATACCAGGTTCCTGCGACAAAAATAAGTACAAGGCCATCAGCGATCAGGTCCAGGCCCCACCAGAACCAGTTTTTATAAAGGAGGGCATCAATTGCCGATTCCTTAAGGTCAAAGCCGAGTATTGCAGCTACCATGTAAACAAGTATCAGTACGCCGGTAAACAGTATAGTTGCTGTGTTAAGTGCCATGTCGACACTTCCTCTTGCCACAGCTGCCACCGGAAGCGGCACAGGATGCTCTTCATTCTTTGACGAAAACAGATTTTTAACTGCCACAAGACCAAGTGCGTCTGCAAGAAGTTTTCCTGAAGGCTGTTTTTCCCAACCTTCCGGAGTGAAGGTTATTGTTTTGAATATGTTGATTATAAACAAGGCGGTACCTACCATTACAAGTGCAATACCCAGGATAAAGAATGTCCCGCCCCATACGCTGAACTGAGTGAAATCAGCAGGAAGAGGCCAGTAAAGAGTGTAAAGAGGAGAGTAGTGGCTTACAAATCCTGCAAACCAGAAGATAAAGGTTCCCACAGTTATCAGGATGAAAGTCCAGTTACCCATTTTTATGCTCCATAATGGTTTTTTCATTAAGAATGGAACAAGAAAAAGGAATGCACCGCATACGATTGAATACGTTGAACCGAAAATTCCTACAAGCGGGTGGGCAGTAAGTATTGCAAAGAACTGTGATTCAGTGATCTGGGGAAAAGGCTGCACCTCATAAATCCTCATTATCATTCCCTCGATTATAACAAAACCATAATATATCAGTCCGACAACAACAAACCTTAGAAGAAGTTTTTGCATAGGTGTCAGTGATTCAGGCTTAAACAGGCCTTCTTCGCCTTTCATAAGTGTATTTATAAAACTCATATTAGTCAGGTTTTAGGATATTAATATTCAGTTTGCTGATCCGGACGGCACAACCTGCACCGCATCTTTTAGAACCATATTTATTCCCCTGGGTCCGGAATATTCTGTTGATCTTATTGTGTATGTTCCAGGCCTGTCGAAATGCCAGAGCAGATCATTCCGGTGACCAGGCACCACCTGCATCTGGAACATCATGCTGTGATCCTGCCTGAATAAACCAAATCCGTAAGTAAGATCTTCTGACTGAACATCGAACAGCACATTGTCATTAACATTTATTACCAGCTTTTCTTCAGGCATTATAAACTGATGATCCTTCACCTTTATTACGAAGGTCTTGTCGGGAGTATAATCATCCCTGTTGAGATCCATCTTTGCCCAGGGAATTGTGTTGTATGTAACCATGTGGAGCGACACTCCCAGAGCAGCAAGAAAAATGACAAAAGCGTAAAACAGTTTTGGTTTTACAGGAATTGCTTCCCCTCTGCCTGTAACCTTAAAGCTGAACCAGCCTACAAGCAGTATTATGACAATACAATAGCTTGTATATGCCAGTGTTTGTCCTGTCAGGACCATTTCAGAATCTACCATATAACCTCCTTCTTTAGATTGTTTAAAAATGATACAACTTTATATCAATTAATAATAAAAATATTTATCTGAGTTCAGAGATATTTTTTAATGTAGTGTTCCTGAGGACCTTAATAATATTATTTCTTGTATCTTCCCATATCTTATGCATTGCACAATGCTTATTGAAGGGACATGCAGTGAATCCTAGCAGGCAGGTTGAAAAGCCATCGGTTCCGTCAGTAGCTTCGATAATATCTGAAAGTGTAATTTCATCAACAGGTCTGCTGAAGACAAATCCGCCATTCCGTCCCCTTGTGCTCTCAATGAATCCGCTTTTTGAAAGGTTTGATAGTATCTGACGAAGGTAAGGGTAGGGGATTCCCAGTTTTTCATGAAGAAGCGTGGCAGACATTTTGCTATCCTCATGCGTTGCCATATAAGAAAGTATGTTAAGGGAATATGAAGCTGTTTTGCTGAAATTCATAAATTGATATATTCGTATATCATATACAAAAATAGTAATATAAACCAAAATTCAAAGAGTTCTGTTAATTTTTTCACAAAAGAGGGAAGAAGCGTAACGGCTCAAAGGCTATAACCACAGATATTTGCGCTTTTGCGCACTTCAGCCCTTCTGCCTTTCCGCCTTTCCGCTTTTTTCCTACCTTTGTCGGAAATATTAAAATAAAAAATGGGCAAATTCAGACTTACGGTTGAATATGATGGCACAAAGTATTCAGGCTGGCAGATACAAAAGGGTGGAAAATCTATTCAGGGAGAGATTCTCGATGCATGCCGTGACCTTTTCGGAAGCAGCGAGATAGATCTTTTCGGAGCTGGCAGGACAGACAGTGGTGTTCACGCCATTGGACAGGTGGCACACCTCGGAATTGACACTGACCTTCCGCCACTTAAAATAAAATATGGCATCAACGACCGTTTGCCTTCTGACATAAGCGTGAAAAATGTGGAAATTGCTCACCCTAAATTCCATGCCAGGCACGATGCTAATGCCAGAAGCTATATTTATCAGATCAGCAGGAGGCGTACAGCCTTCGGAAAGAAATATGTATGGTGGATAAAGGACCCTCTTGATGCAGGTTTGATGGAACAGGCTGCGATGAAATTCAGGGGCCTGCACGATTTCAGATCTTTTACCGATGAGAGTGGCGAACAGACTTCAAATAAGGCAGAGGTGCTGCATTCTGCTGTGTATAATTATGGTGACCTCATTTTATTTCATGTTATCGGTAATCATTTTCTCTGGAAACAGGTCAGAAGGATGACCGGTGTAATTGTTGAAGTGGGACGAGGTAAACTGGATCTGGCTGATATAAATGGATTTCTGAAAACAAAGTCAGATATACCTGCGAAGCTTACTGCGCCACCCAGCGGATTGTTTCTTGAAAGGGTATATTACCGTAATGAGGAGCTTGTTTACACAGCTTCACCGGTAATAAAGATATGACAGATTTGTCTTCCGGAGTGTTGGTCTGTTAAAAAAACGCTTTTCAAAAACGTTTTTTGCCAGATGTTGGAACTTACACTTTAGGTGCTATTTTGTGCAGGTACAGGAAAGGTACATTCCTGGTTTAAATATCAATCAGCATGAGTGATTCTCAAATAGGAATTTTCCTAAAAGAGAATTTTCTTTGATAGGAATCATTCTCAAATAGGAATCGTTTTCAAATAGGAATTATTCTCAAATAGAAATTATTCTCAAATAGGAATCATTCTCAAATAGAAGTAATTCACTGATAGGAATAATTCTCACATAGGAATCGTTTTCAAATAGGAATTATTCTCAAATAGAAATCATTCTCAAATAGGAATTTTCCTAAAAGAGAATTTTCTCTGATAGGAATCATTCTCAAATAGGAATCGTTTTCAAATAGGAATTATTCTCAAATAGAAATAATTCTCTGATAGGAATAATTCTCAAATAGGAATCATTCTCAAATAGGAATATTCGTAATTAGAATATGATCAGGTTACAGGGAAAGAGTTGCCTGCTATTTGTAATTGCCGTTAAAATCAATATCCCTGCTGCCAAAAGGATTTAAAAGCATATCAGTCAATACTGCAACCTGCCTCTTGCTTACCAGGGCGCTGCCGTCTGTGTTGTAATTTTTTTCCTTTACAATCCTGTCAAATTCCGGCCTTAGTTCCCGTCCTGACGTTGCTGATAAAAGCTCTGACAGCTTATCCATGTTCAGTAATTCAGTGCTTGTACTTTCTTCAGTATTCTTGTCATATTGATGCAAGCCCCGGGTAAACTCATTGATAGTCACTGTTGTATCGGGATAAAACCAGGTGCGGTTTGCCCATTTGTATGCCTCTCCCCGGACTTGTAAAATGCCGGTGGCTGTTATGCGCTGAATTGACTGGAAATCACTGTCTGTTGAATTTACATCAAAAAGAGGCATCAGGTATGCTCCTGCATCAAGCAGCGTCTGCTGAACCTCGCGGATGTTAATCTCTCCAGGTTCTTTCTTGTTTTTTACACAATTTGCTGCTATTGCCCCCGCAGCCTGACCGGTAAGAAGAACAACCGGCTGCAGCCTTGTTGATCCGTTTATAAGGTTTGATACTGAAATAGCCTTATCAGATACTATCAGGCCATCAATATTATTTGGTATCAGAGCTCCTGCCGGGATGTTGAATGATGGAACCGGAGGAAAATGAATCACAGGGGCTTCAGGATTACAGTTGTGATGGTGGTCGACAGGATAATCACCCACTGAGATGCCTGTCCTGTACAAAGGATTACCTGAATAGATATCTGCAATATTATTCATTGTAAACCTTACTTTCCCCTTTAGCCTCCTGCCTTCCCTGTGATAAGGCACAAGAGCCAGTCTGTCTGCCGTCGGGAACTCATCATCTGCAAGGCCCAGGTTGCTGAAGCCAAGCTCAGTCTGTATATAATATATGAATCCGAGTGTTCTGGCTTTTGCCTTTTGCAGTTCTTTTAACCGTTCATCCCTGTTCATTTCAACTACATTCAGGTAGATGTCATTCCCATGCCTGGGCCAGTTGATCATATATTTGTTCCCGGGCAGTTTTCCATAACTGAGCATCTTCTCACAATCAATCAGGATTGAATCAACTGTCATAGAACATGATCCCCTGTATAGTTCAGGATCATATCCTTCGGGTTTTTCAATTATTTTGTTGTTGCCTTCTCCGTAATCCTTAAGTATAGCAACCCATGTCAGATCCTGTACAATATTATTGCTCACGTCCGGTCCGTTTGGCTCTCCTGTCAGCGATCCGGCTTCCATGCCAAGGTCATATTCTGCACCGGCAAGAAAAAGGACATCCCCCAGGTCAGTTGCATCAATGACTATATCTGCCTGTATAACAAGCTTTTCGCCTTTTTCATTTCTGAATATTGCGCCAGTGACTTTATTCCCATCCTTCAATATCTTCTCCGGATGATAACCATATATAACATCAAGTTTCTCTGTTTCACCGGCCATTGCCTTGAAGATACTGTCACCTGTATGCGGTTCAAACTGGGTATTGCTCACCCATCCGGTTGCAAGAGCTGCAGCCCCTCCATAATGCACACGCAATCGGTTGCGGAATTCATTCCATATCCCGGAATTAAGGAAATGATTTCCATCAGTTGCACTGACTCCGGCGGCAGTAAGCATCCCGCCGAGCCAGGGAGTTTCCTCAACAACAATTGTACCGGCGCCTGATCTTGCCGACTGAATGGCTGCAGAAATACCACTTGTAGTGCCACCGATAACGAGAACTTCAGTCGATCGTGAATCTTCAACTGAACAGCTGTTTTGTAAAAGTGAAACTGAGACAAGGAAAATGATAGTTTTCAATGATTTATTCATATTCTTGGATGCTTTTTACAATTTTTCTTTATAATAAGGTGCAATTTTACTATCTTTTCCTTGATTTAAAATAATAATTAAACACAGGAATCATGAAGAGAAGGGATTTTATCAGAACAACAGCAATTGCAGCACCGGCAATTTCGATGTTTCCGGCTGACCTTTCATCTATTTCCACAAAGGAGACAGCTGGTAAAATTGAAAAAAGATCCCTTGGAAAAACAGGGGAGATGCTGTCAAAAATAGGCTTTGGTGGTATTCTTGTAATGAATGAAACACCTGAAACAGCCTCAGCTTCAGTTAAGTTTGCCATAGATGCCGGGATCAATTACTTTGATGTGGCGCCAACTTATGGTGATGCTGAACTGAAACTCGGACCAGCACTTGAACCTTACAGGAAAAATGTCTTCCTGGCATGCAAGACAACACAGAGAAGTAAAAATGATTCAGTGGCTGAACTTGAGAAATCTCTTAAAAACATGCGCACTGACCATTTTGATCTGTATCAGTTCCATGCAGTTACAACAATTGAAGATGTAGAGAAAATTTTCGCTCCAGGTGGAGCCATGGAAACCTTTCAGGCTGCAAAGGAAGCAGGTAAGATACGGTTCATAGGTTTTTCAGCCCACTCAGTTGAGGCTGCCCTCGCTATGATGGATAACTATGATTTTGATACTATACTCTATCCGGTGAATTTTGTGACCTGGTATGCTGGCAATTTCGGAGCTCAGGTTCTTGAGAAAGCCAGACAAAAGAATATGGGAGTGCTTGCCCTTAAGGCAATGGCAAGGGGTCCATGGCCAAAAGATGCGGATAAGTCAAAATATCCGAAATGCTGGTATGAGCCGCTTACAACTCCTGAAGATATAAGAATGGGGCTGAGGTTCACCCTTTCACATCCGGTAACTGCTGCGCTTACACCGGGTCAGATGGATCTATTCAAAATTGCACTTAGTCAGGTTGAAAAGCTTAAGCCTTTGAAAGACAAAGAGATAATTGCTATTAAGGAAATGGCTATGAAGGGTAATCCATTATTCAGATTTCCAAAAGCTTAATTTGTCCTTATTTGATATACTTGTACCTGAGATTCAGCTTTTTATTGTAGGTGAAGTAGCAGGGATTGTCGCAAAGGTCTTCAGTGTATTTTACCCTTGGTGTGGTGGAATCTGTAATTGTATATTCCTTCCCGTCAATAATATATGTTGCTGTTGCAGTATAGGTCTTGTTAGGTGGTACTCTTCTTTCAAATTTAGTTGTAAAGAAAATTTTTGCAGAATCATATAGTACCTTGTCCTCAAGCTTACCTTCATAAAGTTTAACAATTACTCCGTTTTCAGGATGGGGATTGCTAAGTTGTGCTGAGATGACCACTTCAACCGGTTCCGTTTCATCACATTCATCACAATTGGTGTTATACTTACTGTCTTCGCATGAAAAAACAACAGCCAAAGCAAGTATGGAGAATATTTTAAATATGTTTTTCATCAGCTCAGCTCCATTTTATCTTTTTGATATTAAGCTTCATCCTTTCAGGCAGATAATTGAATGAAACTCCTGTCCTCATCCATAAGGGACCTATCTTATAATAGGGATATTTTATGTATTCAAAGCCGGAGAAGAAGGACACCGGGCCTTTTGTCAGCTTTAATACTGCACCGGGTATAAGCCTGAATCCTGTTTCGGGCATAAGGCTGGTTCCCCGGAACTTGTTCCCGAAATTGTAAGCGCCTGCCAGGGAGGCGGTAAACGTCAGGATTGCCCTGTCAGCCCTGTATGTGATATTGAAATCCCTGAATAAGCCTCCGTATATCATTGAACTCTTGTCAAAGTACTGATAATAGGAATTGTTGCTTTCCTTAATTATTATCCTTGTCGGCCATAGTTTTGTATCGATGCCAATTTGCAGTCCCAGGTTGCTGTAGGGATCTTTTACCGACATAGCAAATCCTGTATAATAATCATGGAGAGTGTATCTGCCCGAAGCTGTAATTGAAATAAATTCAGTTGAGTGGGTGATTTTACCAGGTACTCCATTTTGTTTGAGAATTGCAGCTATCTCCCGTCTGCCGTGATCGGATGCAACCTTATACGGATCAATCCCGGAAGTGCTGCTTTCTTTCCATTTTTCAGAATGAGTAAGAAGATACCTGACAGCTCCGGTCTGGTTGAAGGTTATTGCAAGCGACAGGGCATTCTGCTTATTGTTGTTAACTGCAAAAATGTCGACTCCTAAGCTGTTTAGCAGCTCCATTGTTATTGTATCGCCGTACTGGGCTGCAAGAAGAAATGGTGTGTCGCCGTCATTATCCCTTGCTTCCATGTTGGCTCCGTTGTCTATAAGCAGACTTGCAATGTCGGGGTATCCTGCCAGGATAGCAGTATGAAGGGGAGTAAAACCCTCATCACTCTTCGAGTCAATTGAGGCATCATAATATAACAGCATGTCAGTCAGTCCAATGTATCCGTATAGAGCAGCATAATGAAGCGGAGAGGCTCCGTGATTATCGGCAAAATCTATATCAGCTCCTGCCCTTATAAGGGGTTCAGCAATACTGTCGAGGTTGTATTTTACTGCAATTAAAAGAGCAGTCTCAAAATTCATAGTCACTTCATCAAGCTTCGGAGAATATTTCAGGAGGGTTTTAACTGATTCAGGTTTATTAAATACTGCTGCCAGAATGAGAGGTGTCACACCTTCTGTATTATATGTATTTACATCCGCTCCTTCCTTAATCAGCTTTTCAATGTCAGATACATTTTCAGCGGCAACTGCTATAAAAAGGTTGTAATTTGAAGCTCCTGCATACCATGATGGAAGGTAATCATCTGAATCATTACCTGCTGAAATACTTTTGTTTGCTATGTTACCAGACTGTGAAAAAGCAGGGTAAGTAATCAGAATCAGTTTTGCTAATATTGAAACAGATATTGTAAATAGTCTTTTCCTGAGCATAGGACAAAGTTAAGTTTTTGTCATATAACAAAACAAGAACTGTGCCTGACTTGTTAAAAAAAAATAGGGGAACTGTTATTCATGTTTAAGAATCAGTATGCCATATAATAAAATTGTTTATATTTTTGCAGCAGTATTATTATGAGATATATTAGGAAATACAGGAAGATTCTGATAATTACTCTTCTGGCTCTGATGGTTAGCTTCAACCCTGGTGCGATGGAGACAAGTGTTATTGTTTCTGAAAAGCTTACACCAGGAAATGTGAGGCTGACAAATGATAATTCTTCGGCAAAGGAATTTTCAGGTATAGAAAAGACTGTGAATTCCTTTCTGAGAAACTGGTCAATTGCCGGAGCTTCTGTTGCTATAGCAAAAGACGGCAAACTTGTGTATTCCAGGGGTTTCGGCTATGCTGACACTGCTGCAAAGACTCTTACTCAACCTTATTATAAATTCCGTGTGGCAAGCATATCAAAACTACTTACTGCTGTGGCAGTAATGAAACTGAGAGAGGATGGAAAGCTGTCACTTTCTGATAAGGTTTTTGGCCCTGACGGTATACTTAATGATCCCTATTTCAGCGAGCCAAGGGATAAGAGGATTTACGGAATAACAGTTGGACATCTGCTGAGCCATGAAGGAGGTTGGACGCAAAGGCATGGTGACCAGATGTTTATGTCGGCCCTTGTAGCAGATAAGATGGGAGTGGCGCCACCCGCCGACACTAAAACAATAATCCGTTTTGCACTTAATAAACGACTGCATTTTACACCTGGTACAGGCCGGGCATATTCGAACCTGGGCTACAGCATTCTGGGACTTGTAATTGAAAAGGTATCCGGAATGGAGTATGAGGATTATTGCAGAAAAGCCATTCTGGAGCCACTGGGAATTTATGACATGACAATTGCAGGCAATCTGCCTTCCGAAAAAAATTTATTTGAGGTAACTTATTATGAACCCTCCGATGTTGTTCTGAAGCCTTCAATCTATGGAACAGGTGAAATGGTGGTTCCAAGTTATGGAGGCAATGACATCAGAGCCCTGGGTGGCGCCGGTGCATGGATTGCAA
Source organism: Bacteroidota bacterium (assembly GCA_022703405.1). Taxonomy (GTDB): domain Bacteria; phylum Bacteroidota; class Bacteroidia; order Bacteroidales; family VadinHA17; genus LD21. The sequence continues at coordinate 50,507 of JAKLDT010000005.1, forward strand.
CCGCACCTGACCTTATGAGGCTTCTGCTTGCTGTTGACGGATTCAGCTCACGTCCTGATATTCTGAACAGTGAGAGTATTCATCTTATGACAGATAATGATAATGGTTACGCCCCGCTGGGATGGAAGACAACTGTTATGAATGGCACCTGGTGGCGTACAGGGTCCTTCCCGGGAAGTGCAGGCATGATGAAGAGGCAGCCTGATGGCCTTTCATGGGTTGTGCTGTTTAACTCAAGCGCATGGAACGGACCTGAGATCTATTCATATATAAATAATATGATGACAAGGATAGTTACTCAGGTTCATGACTGGCCTGATTATGATCTATTCAACTATTCACTTCCTGTTCCTCTGAATCTGACTGCATCTGAAGCTTTAAACAGATAAAATGTGCTTCACTGTTAATGTTAACCTTGTAAGGGAAGAGCTTGAAGACCGTTACGGAGCTACCCTGATTGATCCGGATAAGTACCGTCCAAGCTATTATTACCAGGCACATGCACTGCCCGAACTGCCGGTACTGGGTTCCGGTTTCCCGGGCCAGATCAGACTCTTAAAATGGGGACTAATACCTTCGTGGACAAAGAGTATGGAAGATGCATCTGAGATCAGAATAAAAACTTTTAACGCCAGGTCTGAAAGTATAAGTTCAAAGCCTTCATTTTCTGCAAGCTTCAAATCAAGGAGATGCATTGTTCCAGTCCGAGGCTTCTATGAGTGGCAGCATGTAGGGAAGGAGAAAATACCCTGGTATATCTATCGTGCCGATGGCGCTTTAATGTCGCTTGCCGGCCTTTACGATGAATGGGTTGAAAGCAAAAGCGGTGAGACATTTACAACTTTTACTGTAATAACAACGGACGCAAACCAGCTGATGGCTGAAATTCACAATACAAAAAAAAGAATGCCCGCCATACTTGAAAAGGAAATGGAAGCTGACTGGCTTAATCCGTCATTTTCGCTTACTGATGCAGGGGAAATTCTTAAACCATCGCCTGTAGAGACAATCAGGGCTCATACAATCGGTCCACTTATAACAAGCCGTACTGCTGACAGAAATACTCCGGATATTATCAAACCCTGGAATTACAGCCAGCCAAGTTTATTTTGAGGCTGTAAAGGCTGTATAGCTTCTAAAGCTTCTAAAGCCTCTAAAGCCTCTAAAGCTTATAAATAGATCATCTTCCTGATCATTCCCCCGTCAATGATTATGTTGGCGCCGTTGACGAAACTATTACCTTCAGCTGTAAGGTAAAGGCAGGCTTTTGCTATATCAGCGGGTTAGCCGACTCTTCCTGAAAAATGCTGTTTGTGATCTTTGTCGGAAAGTATCTCATTCGATTACTGAAAGTTCCAAAGGTGATTTCCAGATTGAGATTCCAGTGTTATCGATAAGTATGTAAGCTCCCTTATATTTTTTCTTTCTCAGCTTTTATTTTTCCAATGAATGATTTAATTTTTATTAAATCATTGTCATTTAGTGAATTGAGATCAAGTTTTATTGTTTTTCCGGTCAGGGATAATTCAATTTCAAAAAGTCTGACATCAGCTGCAATAATCTCTGTTACCGGTATGATTATAATATTTTTTGATCCGGGAAGAAGCATTTCAATTTCGTTTTCTGTCCATCTTATGTAGTATTTTCTGTTATACAGGTAGATGCTGCTCCAGATGATGAAAATAATACCCTGCAGGATAAAAAATGCAGCTTGCATTATGCCTTCTGTTTTATCTCCCGATGGCATGTTTGATTCCTTTATCAATAGATGGATACCAAATATCATATCAGCAGCAGAGATAATTATTGCAGCAATTGAAAAGGGGAGGTAGCTTTTCTTCAGGTAAATTTTTTCCATTGAATTGTAATTATTATTCGACAGCGAAAAACATAAAAGTCTTGTGAAAATATAATAAAAATGTTCCGGCTATTGCGCAACAAAATGATAAGTGATAGTGCCTGTCTGTATTTTTGGGGCATTCATGTCGGAGTTGAACCTTGTTATTTCAGCTGCTCTCACGGCTGCTTCAATAAGGCACTGGTCTGTCGTGGTGCTTTGACTTCCCATAACAAGTGTCTTTTCAACTGAACCTCTCTGGTTTACCTCTATGCTTAGCGCTACCTTTCCTGATCCCTGGCATTTATATATTGGTATAGGAAGATAAGTGTGTGTGCGGTTGGCAAGTTCGTAATATATTCTGGTAGCGCCATCGTAGTTTGCTGCCATCTGCTGCGATTCGGCAGGTTTGTCCTCTGTGTCTTTTACCTTTGATTCATCTTTGAAGGCCAGATTCTCATCAGGATTCTGGGCTTTCTGCTTCTGTTCATCGATATAGTTGCTGGCA
>JAKLDT010000050.1 GCA_022703405.1 Bacteroidota bacterium
TTATAACCCCCCTTTCAATTTCCCCCCACGGGGGGAAACGCCTTTTTATACTTTCTCCTGTGCAAAGCGGCTTTTTGTACCTTCCCCCCTGGGGGAAGGCCAGGATGGGGGTTTTAACATTAGAAAACTGTATTCAAAATTCATTTATACAGCTTGTTACCTGAATTGTGAAGTGTTACATAGCTATCGGGACTCTGTGAACTCTGTGGTTAAAATAAGATTTTAGGAAATAAGAAGTTACTTCAGACCTGTAAATACTGAAAGGAATATGGTATTCAATTAACTGCTCATTTTCACCGCCAGCTTAATCGCTTCCATCATGCTTTGTTCGCTGGCATTTCCCTGCCAGGCAATCTCAAAGGCAGTTCCGTGATCAACTGAAGTTCTGATAAACGGCAGTCCGAGCGTTAGATTGACTCCCGTATTGAAGCCCAGGAGTTTAAGAGGAATATGTCCCTGATCGTGGTACATAGCAACTACAACATCATATTTCCCGTTTACTGCCTGGAGAAAGACAGTGTCAGGAGGTACAGGACCTTCAACATCCAAGCCTTTAGCTTTCAGTTTATTGATGGCTGGAATAATCTCCCTTATTTCCTCATCCCCGAATAATCCTTTCTCTCCGGCATGAGGATTAAGTCCGGCAATGGCAATCCTTGGAGGCTTTCGAAGCAGTCCTTTCATTGCCTTATCAGCGAGCAGGGTTACTGTTTCAATTTTTTCCTTCCTGAGCCCTGTAACAGCTTCAAGCAGTGAAACATGAGTCGAGACATGAATTACACTTAATTTTCTGTCGTACAGAAGCATGGCATAATCTTTTGTGCCAGTCAGCTCTGCAAGTATCTCTGTATGACCGGCATACTTATGACCGGCAAGGTGTATTGCCTCCTTGTTAAGTGGTGCTGTGGCAATTGCGCTGATCTCCTTACTGTTTGCCAAGGCAATTGCAGTTTTAAGTGCAGAAAAAGCTGCTTCACCTGATGCGGCATTTACTTTCCCACGCTGCAATTCACTATCCTTAATCAACTTAAGATCAAGGATGTTAAGTGTGTCTCTGCAGAATTCTGATACCGGGATCTTTTCTATTCTTTTCAGCCGGAATGAAGATGGTTTCACGAGATCAAAGGCTGCCTGCATCACTCCGAAATCACCGATCACAACAATGTTATTTTCCGCGATGTTCTCATTCGCGAAGCTTTTGATTATTATCTCAGGTCCTATCCCTGAGGGATCACCCATTGTAATGCCAAGCACTGCTTTATTTTCTTTATTCATTCCTCAGAAAATTAAGGATTTGCACAATTGCATCCTGAGAGCCGAAGCCTCCGGCTTTTGTCACGACTTTAAGGTCCCTGTATCTTTTTTTGTTCAGCTGCCCATGAGGTATACCATGAACTATTTCACCCTCAATTGCGATACTGTTTACCTTGAGATGTTTGAGTGTCTTTATAGCCGTATCCCCGCCTGTAAGCACAATGCCATTTAACTTATTCTTCCTGATAATATCTGCAGCCAGTTCACCGATAAACTCTGCAATCAGGTCACTTATCCTGAAATCTTCCAGACCCTTGTTTCTTCCTTTTTCAAGTGTCTCTTTTACTGCTTCTTCTGATGCTGCACTCCTGATTATGAGATCACTGCCGGCAGAAGCTGCTTCTGAAGCTAGCTTAAGTATCCTCTTTTTTTCTTTTATATTTTTCTTTGAAATTACTTTCAAAGGATTGATGTCAGCAATGCTGACCTGTAATTTTCCGGCAGCAGAAACAAGCTGGTCTGCTGTTATTTTATTAACACTGCCTGCGAATATTATATTGCTTTTATTTTTCTTGTTATCAATAAGAAGTGGTGCAAGTTTCTCTGCAAGCCCTGAGCAGCCTGCAAACAGTTTTCTTTCTTTCCTGTTTGAGATTATACGGGATATAAGAGAGAGATCACTATCTGTTTCCGCATCAACAACAATAATCCTTGTACCTTTTTTTATGAGCCTGGATATAGCCCGCTCCAGGATATCAGTTCCTCCGCGTAATGTTTCCAGATCAATGACAGCGATCTTCTTGTCACTTTGCTCAGAGAGAATTGACGGGATATATGACTCATTAACAGGATTTTTGGGATCTTTAGCATAGAGTGTTTCAGCAAGGGGTATGCCGTTTACAAGTACCTTTCCGTCTCTTGTTGTACGTCCGTAGAGCGGGAGTGCCGGGACCAGGAAAGTGACAGCTATATCCAGTGCATCCATGATTCCAGATATTTCGGCTCCGGGATTACCTCTCATTGTGGAGTCGAGCTTCTTGTAAAAATGACTTATGTTCAGCGATTTAGCTGTTGAAGCAACTTCAAAGGCCTTTGTATAAGCAGCTATCTTATCATCGAACCTGCTTTCAGTGTCAACAACCACAACATCTGCCACTCGGAAATTTCTTCCAATATTTTCACTTCCTGTGACAACAAGGGTTTTCAGTTTCTTTTTCCTGAACTGCACACCTGTGTCAACTGCACCTGTAAGGTCATCAGCGATAATGAGGATCTTCTGAGGTGTCGCTGTTTTATGTTTTTTGAAGGCCATATTATGTATTTTATTATCTTTTTCTCTTTAACGACCTCACCCCCTCATTCCCCCTCTCCCGGGGTGAGAGGGGGAAGATCAAACGCATTTTTCGTGGTTAAAGCCCCTCCCACATCGGGGGAGGGGTTTGGGGAGAGGACAGGTAAAGTGAAATCATAATCAAAACTCCGCGAACTCCATTCCGTTAAACAGCTTAGCATCTCTCTTAATTATTTCTATTCTTCCCAAATCCCTGATCTCATGCAGGGCGCTTTCAGAAACGTACAATTCTTCAAGATGCATAGTATTCTTTATCCTCACGATCTTTTCCTTACCCGGTTCAACATATCCGCAACCCCTGAGCGCTATATTGAAGGCATCAAGATCGGTTTCAGCAATTACAGGTATCTTAATTCTTTCATAAAAGCTGCTTGTGATACCATTTGTATATGTCGATTCGAAGTCAATCCTGTTGTAAAGTCTTCTGGGAATCACGTCTGCAAGACCCACACCAATAGCGTTTCCATGTGATTCATTAGTGATGTTTGCAATTATTATTGAAGTGGGAGTTGGTCTTTCAGGTTCAGGCTGACCAAAGATCTTCATCCTTCCGATAATGTTTGGGTCGACGCCAACACCGCTGAGATTTTTCCCCATCTCATCAATAATAAGCAGATCTATTTTGTCTGTGGGAATATATGGCATGTTATCCTTTGCTGTCTTCAGCAATGCCGGTTCCTTGGCAAAGAATTCATCTGCCCTGAGCGCTTTCACAAGCATAGTCTGATCGAAGGCATTTTCAACTATTGCAACGCCACCAATCAGTTTTCCCGTTTCAATAATTTTTTTTGAAACAACAGGAATGAGCTCAGTCAGACCATATACTCCGAAACTGTGAATTGCTGATGCCTGCCTTTCTTTGCCCAGACCTATGACACTCATTTTTACCAGACCGCTTTCGTAATTCCCATGGTAGTCGGTATGAGGTTTTATCCGGTTTATGAGAATTACACCATCAGCCTGCCAGGCGTTTTTATCAATGTATACAGCTGCAAGTGATTCACCTTTCGGTAGTTCCACAACTTCCATTGTAGATTTAACAGGGGCCCCGATAGCCTGTTCAGTAATACCATAATCGGCAAGGATCCGGGCCTGGTTCTCAGCGATTGCATTTCCATGGCTGCCCATTGCAGGAACGATAAAAGGCTTTGCGCCGCATGCTCTGACAAAATCGGATGTAACCTTCACAATATCAACAATATTGCTAATGCCTCTGCTGCCAACGGCCAGTGCTATGCTGCTTCCCTGCTTAATCTGTGGTTTAAATTTTTGCAGTTCCTTCTGTAACTCACCCTTAACATTTGTAAGTCCATTCTTCTGAAAATGCTGCCTGATTTTTATGAGCCGGATATTATCTCCCATCTGAAACTCAAAATGAAATTAAAAAATCAAAATTTGCATGATATTAATTTACAACAATATACATGGTTATTCGTATGTTATTTGTCAATACCGTCAGAATAATTCAATTTAACTTATTCATAATATAAAGATACTCATTATCCAGACAGCCACTGAACAGATCACGCCTGTTGTAAACGTTCCGAAGGTCTGTAGTTTATAGCCCTGATTCACATTCATTGCTGATAACTGTGTAACTACCCAGAAATAACTGTCGTTAACATGACTAGCCATTAGCGAACCTGCTCCGAGAGCAACGACAACAAGCGCTTTGGCCAGTGGAGCATCCATTCCAAGAGGTGACAGAAGCGGAGCCATGAGACTTGCTCCCGTTATAATTGCTACTGTTCCTGAGCCCTGGGCTGTTTTAAATGAAGCAGCTATGAGGATGGGAAGAAAGATCCCCAGACTTTTTGCACCTGAAAGATTTTCCTTTATGAAATCGCCTATCCCCGAGCTTTGAAGAACCTGACCGAAGGCGCCTCCGCATCCGGTAATTATTATAATAGTGGCGGCTGCAAGTACAGCTTCTCCAACCCAGCCGGTGGCGGAAATCATTTCCTTGTTAAGCCTTTTGGGAAGCAGGAGGGCAAGGCCGACTCCCAGGAGCAAGGCAACAACAGGCTGACCAAGAAATCCTGTTAAGGCTGCAAATCTTCCTGTTCCAAAAGGATGAGATGGCAACTGGGCTACCGACCGAAGGATAATAAGAAGTATTGGTGTAAAGATTGGGAGCAGCGCTTTTGTAACTGAAGGAATGTCCTTGTTAGTAACGGATGAGACTGTGTGATCGTGATTATATTCATATTTAATTTTCGGCACAATCCTGGTTGCAAAGAGCCAGGCTGCTATCAGACCTGCAAGACTAACCGGTATCCCCAAAATAATAACAAGGCCAAGATCAGCATTCAGAATTCCTGCAGCTCCAATAGGTCCCGGAGTGGGAGGGATTATTGAATGGGTGATTATAAGTCCGAGGCTCAGAGCAATAGCACCTACTGCAAATGATATTTTTACTTCCCTGGTCATGGCTTTTGCCAAAGGAGAGATAATTATGAAACCTGAGTCGCAGAATACAGGTATGCTAACAACATACCCGATTATTCCCAGTGCCAGGGGGACGTTTTTTTTGCCGACAAGCTTAAGTGTTCCTGTCGCAAGTGAATGCGCACCTCCCGATTTTTCAAGGAAAGTTCCGATTATTGATCCTGCAAGTATTACTATACCAATGAAGCCAACAGTATTTCCAAAACCGGTATTAACGGATTTCACAACTTCTTCAAGTGTCATTGTTCCCGAAAAAGCTCCAAAAGCCAGAGCTGCAATAAGTAGCGAAAGAAATGGGTGCCATTTGAATTTTGCCGTTGTAATAATAATGAAGGCAATTGCCAGTAAGAGTAATATAATCAGCCACATATAAGTTTAAAGTTCAAAGTTTAAAGTTCAAAGTATACAGCTCAGGGTTCTTTTATGTCTGTCCGGAGTTTTAAATTTACTTTAAATATAGTACACTCAACATAAATGTACTGGTTGGTCATGTGAATAAAGTTTTAAATTTGACTGAATAAACTCTTTACTGATGAAAAAAGCATTTATTATAACACTTGCACTTTTTGTATCGTTTTGCTTCATTGTTTCTGCACAGCAGGCCGAAAAGAAGCTTAACTACATTTTTGAAAGTGGAAATAACGGTTATAATACATTCAGGATCCCGGCTATTATAACAACAAAAAGCGGAGTTTTGATAGCTTTTGCGGAAGGAAGAAAAAACACCTCTTCAGACACTGGTGATATTGACCTTGTTATGAAGCGTTCGGAGGATGGTGGAAAGACCTGGAGTGAGCTGATTGTTTTATGGGATGACGATGTTAATGTCTGCGGTAATCCTGCTCCGGTGCAGGAGAGGAGGTCAGGGAAGATATTCCTTTTATCAACATGGAACCTGGGATCGGACCATGAGCCTCAGATAATTAAGCAACAAAGCAGGGACACAAGGCGTATCTATATCCTGGAGTCATCGGATGATGGACTGACATGGTCAGAACCAGTTGAGATTACCGGTTCGGTGAAGCAGGAAGACTGGACCTGGTATGCAACCGGGCCTTGTCATGGGATACAGATTATGAATGGTGATTACAGGGACCGTCTTGTAATTCCCTGTGATCATATTGAGGCAGGAACAGAAAAATATTATTCACATATCATCTATTCAGATAACAGGGGTAAGACCTGGGAGCTGGGAGGCACAACGCCTCAGGATCAGGTAAATGAGTGTTCGGTAGCGGAACTTGCCGGAGGAAAGCTTATGCTGAACATGCGCAACTACGACCGCACACAGAAATCAAGGAAAGTTTCAGTGAGCAGGGATGGTGGTCTGAGCTGGAGCAATATCTGGTCCGATCCGGCACTCGTTGAGCCTATTTGCCAGGGAAGCCTGATAAACCATCCTAAGAAGAAGGTTCTTTACTTCACAAACCCGGCAAGTGAGACCAATAGGGAAAAAATGACTCTCAGGGCCAGCTATGATGAAGGAAAAACATGGCCTTATTCAAAAGTGCTGCATGAAGGTCCTGCAGCATATTCAGATATTACCTTTTTACCAACAGGGGAGTTGGGCTGCCTGTATGAAGCAGGAATAAAAAATCCTTATGAGGGCATAGTATTTGAAATAGTGAGAGTAAAATAAAAGTGGTATATGTCATTGAAAGAAAAACAGTTGCCCGCTTTTCAACAGACAACTGCTTTCAGGAAAAAATTCGTTGCAAATAAACAAAGAAACTAAATATCACCATTCGCAACTGGTTATATTTTGTATGTTTCTTTTGAGATAAAATCCTTTTAATCTCTTAAATGCAAAATTATTAATGAATCGCAGGCAGTTTATTAGAAACTCATTAGAAGTTTATTAAAAAATGCTTAATTGACTGAATTATACCTTATAAAGCTAAGTGTAATACGTGTTCCTTCATTTTCCCTGCTGCTGATTGAAAAATCTGCCTTATGAAGTTTAATTATTTTCGAAACCATTGTAAGGCCTATCCCGAATCCACCTATGAATTTTGCATTTGAACCTCGTGTGAAGGGCTTGAATATATTGTCTATCTCTGATTGCGGAATGCCTATACCGCTGTCAGCAACTGATACATTTATCCTTTCTTTTTCAAAGCTGAAGTCGACATGAACATTTTCATTGGAGAATTTGCAGGCATTGTCAATCAGGTTTTTAAATGCTATCATCAGCAGACCCTCATTACCGCTGACAATAAGATCATCTTCATTTTCAGGATATTCAATTCTTGGAATAATTTTTAACTCCGGGTACCTGTTTTTAATACTATGTATTGTATCAAATACAATTTCATCAATCCTTACGGGGGAAAAGCCAATGTTTCGATTCTTTGTTATCTGTGCAAGTTCAAGCAGACTTGTGAGAAGACCATTGATCTTTTTAAGGTCCTTGATCAGTTCCGAAAGGTGGTTTACATATTCCTCCCTGCTTCTTTCCCTGCTAAGGAAATAATCAGTCTCACTTATCATTACCGACAGAGGTGTCCGCAGCTCGTGTGAGGCATTGGATACAAAATCTTCCTGGTTCCGGAATGCTATCTCCAGATCCGACAACATCTCGTTGAATGTAACAGAAAGCTGGTCAATTTCATCTTTTCTGTCTCCTTCATCCAGTCTGTTGCTCAGGCGGAGCGAGTTAATCTCCTTCACGCTTTTTATTATCTCCGATATAGGCTTAATTGCCTTTCTGGCAAAAAGATATGCTGATATTATCGATAACAGAATACTGAACATAATGCTCCAGAAAAGGATCTTCCTTAGTTCCTCCAGATAAACATTCCTTGTTTTATCGAAAGCCAGGGCATAGACATAATAGGTCCTGTTTTCAAAGGAGTGACGGACAAATACACCCTCTTTTTCATCAACATTGAAATAGTGAAAAGTCCTGTATGCGTTTTTTACAAGTGTCAGACTGTCTTTGAGATAGTCTATGTTGTTGCTGTACAGGATATTGTAGACAGTGTCGGTGATTGCAAGTTCCTCTCTTTCCCACAGAAAGGTCTGTTCCTGGATCTTGTTCAGTAGAATCGAATCAACTTCTGCAACATTAATGAACAGGGTGGCATAGTTTTTTGCACTGTCAAGTATGTTCTGCCTGAATCTTGCGTGATGACGCTCATACGAGAAATAATATACAAGAAAAGAGAAAAACAGCAGTATCCCTGTGACAATCAGGGAAAACTGAAGTGATAATCTTATCTTGATATTCATTTCAGATCTCTTTGTCGCTGCAATAGAAACCAAACCCGAATTTAGTGTGAATCAGCTTGGCATCATGATCTCTGTCAATTTTTTTCCGAAGGTAATTCACATACACATCGATAATATTGGTGCTCGGGTCAAAATCAATGCCCCATACTTTTTCAATGATGAATTCGCGTGTCAGAAGCTTGTGCTGGTTTTTAAGGAAGGTTTCAAGCAGCAGTGATTCCTTGGCGGTGAGGTCAATTTTCTTTCCTGCCCTTATAACAGTTTTTGTTTTGAGATCCATCTCAAGATCAGCCAGTTTAAGCTTGTCTGAATCAGATTTTCCGGGTTCCGCCCTTCTGAGAAATACATTTATCCTTGCAAGCAATTCCCTGAAATCGAACGGTTTGACAACATAGTCATCGGCTCCGTATTCAAATCCTGATATTTTATTTTCCGGTGTTCCGAAAGCAGTGAGCATTATTATTGGCACTTCCTTGTTTGTTGTTCTGATCTCACGGCAAAGGTCATAACCATTGATAAGCGGCAGGTTTATATCGAGGATTATCAGGTTGTAAGAATTTTTTCCGATCATCTGTTTGCCGATATATCCGTCATTTGCGGTATCTGCTGAGAAGCCAGACTCTTCAAGCTGTTTCTTAAGTATTTCGGCAAGCCTGAGTTCATCTTCAACAATTAATATCCTGATATCCGCCATCGCTTTTATTTGTTTGTGCAAATTTACATTTTGGAATTAAGAATCAGCCTGTTTGCCGTGACAAAGAAGAATTTTTTCAGAAATGCCTGAAGGGAAACACATTCAACATGTTGTTTCCGGAACATGGTTTCATTCTTTATATATCAAACGGAGGGACTTCGCCGGCATCTTCGTCTTTTTCTTCATTAACTGCAACAGGCAGAAGAACCTTGAATGCCTTAATCCGCGATACCAGGAATGTAACACCGAGACCGAAAACTCCAATAACGGCAAATGAGTACCTGAGTCCTGCAAGTTCAGAGATATAACCTATAAGAGGTGGTCCCATAAGAAATCCAAGGAAACTTACACTTGACACAGTAGCCAGGGCTATTCCCGGAGGTATTTTTGTGTGCTTGCCAGCCGTACTGTAAACCGTTGGTACAATGCTGGATACGCCAAGGCCCACCAGCATGAAGGCAATAGTTGACGTAAGCAGATAGGGAAATATTACCGCGGTAAACAACCCTGATGAAATCATTATGCCTGATAACCTCAGCATCGTTTGTCTTCCTATTTTCGAAATTACATAGTCAGCCAGAAAGCGTCCTGTTGCCATCATTATCATAAATGAGGTGTATCCAAGCACAACAAGTGATGCAGGAGCTGAAACAACGTCCTTGAAATATACCCCGCTCCAGTCGAACATGGCGCCTTCACTTGCCATGCTGCAGAAACCGATTATGCCAAGCTGAAGCAGCATGCCATCAGGTTTTGAGAAAAACTTCCTTTTGGGCTCATTGCCTGCACCTGAAGTGCTTCCTTCGAGCAGATAAGGATAGTTTATCCAGAGAACTGTCCAGACTGCCAGGATCACTATAATAAAATGAATATTGTAAGGCACCTTCAGATTGATCATCAGGAGACCAATAAGTGCACCGAAGAATCCTGCCAGACTCCACATGCCATGAAAGGAAGCCATGATTGGACGCTTGTAAAGCTGTTCGGCGGCTATACCCTGGGTATTGATTGAAATATTGTTCAGGTTGCCTGCAAGTCCGAACATGTACAGAACAATTGCAAGTTGCCAGCCCTGGGTCACCCATCCTATGTTGTTCAGACACAGGGTGTACAGTGGTATTGAAAACATCAGAACCTTCCTGCTCCCGAAACGTGTCACTATTCTCCCGGAAATTGGCATCATTGTAAACTGCCCAGCCGGAATTGCGAAGAGGATGCTTCCAAGCATACCGTCACTCAAAGCCAGGGCTGACTTGATATCAGGTATGCGGCTCGCCCATGAGGCAAAACTGATGCCTGTGCAGAAATAGATCAGAGAAACAGCTATTCTTACGCGCTTTTTCTGTGCTTCGGTCAGCTTGTCAGCTGATAATTGTGTTGCATATTCCGTCATCGAACAGAAATGAATGCGCAAAAGTATTAAAATATGGATAGTTTTGTCAGCTGAAGCAGATCATTTTAAATTAACACTTTGTTTAAATTTGAGAATTGAAATTTTCTTGCAGCTATGGAATTTAATACTCTTTTGAATACTCGCGAGAGTGTAAGGAATTATGAACCCGACAGGCCTGTACCACAGGATGTTATGAAACGAATTATTGAAGCCGGAAGACTTGCTCCTTCGGCATGCAACTATCAGCCTTATAAGTTCATGGTTGTTTCATCGCAGGAGGTTTTGCAAAAGGTCAGAGCCTGTTATAAAAGACCCTGGTTTCAGGATGCTCCACATATATTGGTAATTGCAGGTGACAGATCCCGGGCCTGGACAAGAAGTTATGATACCTATAACTCAATTGAGACTGACATGGCAATTGCAATGACACATATTGTTCTTGCTGCTGCAAATGAAGGAGTTGCAAGCTGCTGGGTTGAGGCTTATGATCCGGCTGTGCTTCGTTCCGCCCTGAACCTTGGCTCTGAAACTGAAGTATTCGGAATTACTCCGCTTGGCTATTCGCGGGATACTGCTCCAAGGGGAAAGGTAAAGCAAAGAAAATCTTACAATGATATTGTTGAGTTCATCTGAATTAATGATTTACCAACACTTAGGCACAGTTAACTGTGTCTCCTCATAAAGCAGTTCAGGCAGACCTGTCTTCATTTGTTGTTTAATTTCAGTGTATGCTTCTGCTTATTTTATGTAACAAAATGATTTTGTCAAAATTATATTTGCATAACTAAAAAATACGTTGTATATTTGAATATTTAGTTATGGAAATTATCAGAACTTTGTTCTGAATCCTGAAACAAAGTTGTCAGTTGGTGAGTCAATCGTTTTTCTTAAATAACTGTACTCTGTTCAACAATATTATCCGGTTAAGCAATAATGGCAGATAAACTTAAAAAACAGCAAAATGAAAAAATTGGTTTTGTTCATCTTCGGTTCATCGGTTTCATTATTAATTGCAGCACAGAATCCGGCTGATATATTCAATGTGAAGGGACAGATTGTTGTGAAATATACACACGAAGCCGTACCCTTTGCTACTATAGTGATCAGTAAGGATAGCATTAAGGATAACAAGGTGCAGGCTTGTGATATTAATGGCAGGTTTTCTGTAAAGCTTTCTTCAAGTGGCAATTACCTGCTTAAAGTTACTTCTGTGGGTTATAAGGAATTAACAAAGTCCTTTAGTGTCAGTACATCTGATTCTGACATGGGCCTTATTGAACTTGAGCAGGGTGTTGAGCTGAAAGAGGTTACTGTGACAGCCCAGAAACCGCTTGTAAAAGTGGAGCCCGACAAAATAGTATACAGCATGGAGGCTGATCCTGAGTCGCAGACAAATAATGTTCTTGAAATGCTGAGGAAAGTACCTCTTGTAAATGTTGATGCTGAAGAAAATATCACGCTCAACGGTCAGTCGAACTTCAAGGTGCTTATGAATGGAAAGAGCTCTTCAATGATGTCGACAAACCTGAAGGAAATACTGAAAACCATACCGGCAAACACAATCCGTAACATAGAGGTGATAACTAATCCTTCTTCCAAATATGATGCTGAAGGAGTGGGGGGGATCATAAACATAATTACAAGCAAGAAAACAATCAACGGCTACAATGGAAGTGTGAGTTCGGGAATTGACATAAGGGGAAGTTATAACGGCAGTCTGTACCTGGCAACAAAGATCAAAAAACTCAGTTTTTCAGGACGGTACTTCGCTAACCAGTTCCGGCAGCCTGAAACAGAGAACGAAGGTGCCGGTGAGTATTTTAATGTTCAGGATTATCACTATGCAAATACTTTATCAACAAGTAATTACAAGGGATTTTCAAACGGTTATACAGGTGAGGCTGGCTTTGAAATTGATTCACTTAATCTTATAAGCATGTCTTTCTGGGGCTATCAGAGCCTTTATAATAACAAGGGTAATGGAACCACTCAGTACATGAATCTTGGAAATGATATAACCCGCATGTATTCGAGCCTGACAAACAGTGATAATAATTACAGTACAATCTCCGGTAATATCGATTATCAGAAAACTTTCAAAAAGCCTGATAAATCTTTCACTTTGTCATATAAGCTTGATAATGATCCCAGAAAGGTAAAAAATAATTCAGTGATAAGCGGACTGATCAATTATCCTGATTATAGTCAGCGTTCTGTTAATGATGCCATAGGACGCGAACAGACATTCCAGGCTGATTATTTTGATCCGCTTACAGAGAAACATCAGGCAGAAGGAGGAGTAAAATTCATATTGCGGCAGAATACCAGCATCTCTGAAATATACCGCAATGATACAGTAAGATTAAGCAACAATAATGACCTTGATTATAACCAGTATATACTTGGTGCCTATGCCGGTTACCTGTTTAAACTGAAAAAGATCAGCACCAAGACAGGTATCAGGCTTGAAAGAACATGGAACGACGGCATTTCAAAGACATCAGGACAGAACACTTATTTCACGAATCGACTCTTTAATCTTATTCCCTATATTACAGTTAATTACATGCCAAAGCAGGGCCATACACTTAAAACTTCATATACCCAGCGGCTTTCCAGGCCTGGCATCTGGTATCTCAATCCCTATGTAAACAACACTGACTCTCTGAACATCAGATATGGCAATCCTTCACTTGATGCTGAAGTCTCGCATTCAATTGAACTTGCCTATACTCTTTTCAAACCAAAATTGAACATGTCCGTATCATCCTCATCAATGTTCATAAATAATTCGATTGAAAGTATAGCAAGGATAGAGCCAAACGGTTCATCTGCAACGACTTATGAGAATATTGGCAAAAACCAGACTTATGGGTTAAATATGTACCTGAATTACAGGCCCTCACCGAAGCTGAGTATTAATTTTAACGGTGGTGGCAGTTATTCAAAACTTGAAAGCAACAATGGTTATGCTATCTCAAATGAGGGATTTTCATACCGGGGATTTATGGGAGGAAGATGGACTGCATGGAAAGACGGATCGGTAAGCACTTATCTTGGTCTTTATTCTCCAAGCATAATGCTGCAGGGCAAATCATCATCATTTTATTATACGAGCATTGGCATTTCACAGTATTTACTTAAGAGAAAGCTGATGCTGAACCTTTCAATCTCAGATCCTTTCTGGAAAACCAAAACATACAGGTATGAAACATCGGATAATACCTTTACCCAGAAAAACAACTACACTTACATTACACGTAACCTGAGGTTCAGTTTAACCTGGAACTTCGGCCAGATGGACCTGCAGGTCAAAAAAGCGCGTCGCGGTATCAATAACGATGATCTGAAGGGAGGAGGTGACAGCAAGAGCGGTAGCGGAACAGGAGTTGTACAGTAGGCTGCCAAAACCATACCTGACCTCTTTCTTCTGCTAAGCGTTTACCGGCATAAATATTTATCTTTGCACTTTTCCTGAAAATGGATATTGCCGGAAATCTTACATACCGAAGGATCTTCCTTTTCTGGGGCCCGCTTGCCCTGACCTGGCTGATGATGGCCATTGAGCAGCCTTTTCTCATTGCATTCATCGCAAGGCTTAATGATGCAAAATACAACCTCGCTGCTTTTGGAATCGCCGGATCATTTGCCATGATAGTTGAATCGCCGATTATTATGCTGATGACTGCATCAACAGCACTCGTGAAAGGTCGCTATTCCTATAGAAAACTTAAAAGATTCACAGACCTGCTTAATGGCTTTATAACTCTGATTCAGCTTCTTGTGCTTATTCCTCCTGTATTCAATTTTTTAGTAGTTCAACTTATGGAAGTACCTGAGGAAATTGCCAGACTTGCCCATATTGCATTGCTAATCTTTCTTCCATGGGCTGCATCTATCGGATACAGAAGATTTTACCAGGGCATCATGATAAGGAATAACCTTACACACATGGTAACTTATGGAACGCTTGTAAGGTTGTCGGTAATAATAATTGTCGGTCTCGTTTTGTATTTTTCAGGTGTAGACGGAGCTTATGTAGGTGCAGGTGCAATGTCGCTTGCAGTGCTTATAGAGGCGATAGCTACAAGGCTTATGGTGTCCCGTACTTTGGAAAAAATTCTGGAAAAGGAGGATAATGAGAACAGAGATCTGAGGCTGAGAACAGTATTGAAGTTTTATTATCCTCTTGCCCTGACATCAATTCTGTCACTCGGCGTCCATCCCTTTGTTACCTTCTTCATGGGAAGAAGCAGGATGGCAGTTGAGTCACTTGCCGTTCTGCCTGTAGTAACCTCGCTTGTATTTATTTTCAGAAGTCTGGGCCTGTCGTACCAGGAAGTTAATATAGCCCTTATAGGCAGTGAAAAACAGAATTATAAAATGCTCAGAAACTTTGCCACATATATGGGAATAGCAGTTACTCTGCTTATATCCCTGCTCGCGTTTACTCCCCTTGCTGATTTCTGGTTTATAACTGTCTCTGGCCTTAGCCCGGAACTGGCAGGCCTGTCATATCTGCCTCTCAAGATTTTAATCCTACTTCCTGCGCTGACTGTGCTTCTGAATTTTCAGCGTTCATCCCTGATTGCCAGCGGTATTACTGCACCGATTTCAGTAGCAACAGCAATTGAGCTTGCCGGAATCATAATAGTGTTACTTGTCTGCGTCGTCTTCCTGAACTATATAGGGGCAGTTGCAGCTGCTATAGCTTATATGGCCGGCAGAGGCATGTCAAATCTGTACCTTACGCCTAAGCTCAGTAAGGCTGTGAAGGGATGGAATCTGAGCAGAGAAGAGTGACGTTGAAAAAAATTTATCAGCTGAATTTATTTTACGGTTTTACTCATAGTGCGACGTTTCATATCCACTTCCAGGCGGGAATGAGTTTTATTCCCTCCAGATTATCTTCCTGATTATATGTGATTACATATCCCTCCCTTGCACCCGTTTCAGCAAGTGCACTTTTAATCCCGTTTATCTCCCTCTTCATGTTCTCATAATTCACCTCCCAGCATACCTGAACAGCGAGTATTATCTGCTCATTTTGTTTTACCAGGAAATCGCATTCAGCTCCTGCCGAGCGATAGTAGTAGATCTCCCTGTTATCACGCCTGAGCTTGTTGTAAACAAAATTCTCGAGTCTTCTTCCGTAGTCTTTGCTGAATGATATGCTGTTAGCCCTGGCTAGTCCCGGATCAATGCAGTAACTTTTCCTGGGATTTACAAGTTGCTTTTTAATTGAAGTAGAGTATTGTGGTATAAAGTCTGTAATATAGCTTTCATTGAGGTAATCGCAGTAATCAATCACTGTCCTTACCGATTTTATCTCAAGTATCTTTGATATGCTGTTATAGCTGAACTCCTTGCCGATATTGCTCAATAAGTGAACTGCCAGACGTATCAGCTGGTTTTCATTTGTTATGTTCCTTCTGACTGCAATATCACGGGTTATTATATCTCTTAATAAAGTTCTCAGATAGTTGTCGTCTTTTTCTTCAAGATGTTCAGGGAATCCCCCTGTATTGAAGTAGATATCAAAACTTTCAGAAGATCTTTCAAGATCATGATATGACAGGAACTCTTTGTAGCTGAATGGGAAAAGTTCAATCTGTTTGTATCTGCCGGTTAGTTTTGTTCCCAGCTCACGGCTTAACATGCTGGCATTTGAGCCGGTTATATAGATATGAAATCCTTTTTCAATGGCGGAACGTGCAAATAATTCCCAACTGTCTATGTTTTGAATCTCATCCAGAAGAAGCCTCTTTATTCCTGCTTCAGTAGCAATTTTTTCAAGCTGTGAAAAATCACTGACTGTAAATTCAATCAGCCTTGGATCTTCAAAATTCAGATATATAGCCTTTTTATTCAGTAATCTCTGCTTGATAAGAGTACTTTTTCCACAACGTCTTATACCGGAGACGATTATGATTCTTTTTATATCTGGGGGAATTTGAATCTCCCTTTTTGTCCAGTTCATACAGGCACTTGTTACGGACTGGTCAGAGATAATCTCGGATAGTAATAGCTTGGTTATCATATTAAAGCATGGCTGATATTTATGCAAATTTAATAGTTTGTATTTAAAATACAAAATATTTTGTATCGCAAATACAAACAATTTGGATTACTTTTACATTTGACGCTCTATGTTAATTGTTGTTAAAAAGGGCAGGGTTGAACTATTCATAATCATATAACTTATATCATTAATAGTAATAATTGGTGTGATGTAAAAGGGTTTTCTGATACTTTCAAATGCTTTTAAGTTGTATAATGAAAATATTTGTGACGTTTTTGCCGGTAAAAACGTCACATTTAATATATTTGTATTTAAACAGTCATCTAATGAAAATATCTGATATTGTTATAAATAGGATTAACAGGTTCAAAGCAGGATATATTTTCACCTATGAGGATTTTGATATACCGGTGAAAAATAAGAGCGCACTTAAAATGGCTCTGAATCGTCTTGCTGAATCGGGAAAGATCATCCGGCTGTCAAAAGGCAGATTTTATAAGCCGGAAGTATCTCAATTTGGATCATTAAGGCCACCGGAATACCAGGTAGTTAAAGATCTGCTTGAAGAAGAAAACAGAATTATTGGATATCTCACGGGATTAAGTGCATTCAACAACCTTGGACTTACCACTCAGGTATCAAATACAATTCAGATTGGTACCAACATCAGCCGGAAACCAAGAAAAAGGGGAAAGTATTCGATTCGGTTTATTCTTCAGAAGAACACTATTACCAGGGACAATATCTACCTGCTTCAGATACTTGATTCAATAAGGTTTATCAAAAGGATTCCTGATGCAGGTGTTTCTGATTCCTGCAGGATACTGATCGGCCATATAAAAAAAATGGATTCTCCAGATCAGCAGAAGTTAGTAAAACTGGCTTTAAAATATAATCCAGGTACAAGGGCTCTTACCGGGGCAATTATAGAACAGGCTTTCGGATCAGATATTTCTGTCCAGTTATATGAATCCTTAAATACTGTTTCTGAATATTCCTTCAATATCAGCAGTAATGTTCTTGAGAAGAAATCTAAATGGAGAATAATATGATCCTGCATAATGACAAACAAGGTTTTGAGGATGCTGTAAGGGCAGCCAGCGAGCATTTTCAAATGAGAGATACTTTTGTTGAGAAAGATTATTGGGTGACTTTTATTTTGAATAGACTATCGCAATCCAAGGACAGGGATAAAGTGGTATTCAAAGGTGGTACTTCATTATCAAAAGTGTACAAACTGATAAGGAGATTTTCTGAAGACATTGATCTTGCCATAATAAAGGATCCAGAGCAATCAAATCATCAGATAGGTAAACTTATAAGAAGCCTGCAATCTGATTTGACGGAGGGGTTTAGCGAAGTAGTAACACAGAACACTACTCTTCATAAGAATTTCAGAAGGTCAGAATATGATTATGAACACTTATTTGAATCCGGATCTTCTGGACAAACTGGATTAAACAGTAATCTTGTATTGGAAATTAATTCACTTGCAGATCCGGTTCCCAAT
>JAKLDT010000051.1 GCA_022703405.1 Bacteroidota bacterium
AGAAAATATACCTTATTGATAACGCAAATGCCGGCTTGAATCCTGAATCTCCTATTAAATTAAAATAGGGATTAAAATCCAGACCAATATTTATTGGCGCTTCAGTAAATGAATACTCAATTCCCAGAATACCATCTGCACCAAGAACCATGTCATTTGATTCACCTGCATCATAAGATCCTATATGAGCGCCAAATCCTATGTACCAGTTGAGCCTGTCAACATCAAAAGCCTGATTATGGTACTCGTACAAACCTGTAAGTGTGAATCCATGACCATAGGAATAAATAAGACCTTCCACAGCATTCTTGCCGCTTACAAAATGCTTGATAGAAAGTCCCCATGCCGCATCTGAGGAAGAATTTCCTCCCCTCAGACCAATCCCTGTTTTATAATCCTGAGCACTTGCTGCAAGTGTGAACCCAATAAAAAGTGTTAATGCGAATAAGATCTTTTTCATAATTTCTATTTTTCTAATTAAACCGCAAATTTAATTTTTTTAATGCAAAGCATAAAGTAAAAAACACAACTGGTAAACTCAGGATACTTATGTTTTATTATTTTATTAGTTTTGAATCCTTAAGTTTTGCCGGCAAAAGAATTAAAAAAAACAATTTTAAGAAAATGAAAAACATTCTGAATCTGATAATTGCCATGACTCTTTTAAGCGCATGCAGCGGACCTTCAAGTAAGAAAATTGAATATCCGGAATCAAAAAAGACCGATGTAAAAGATAACTATTTCGGTACAGAAGTACCAGATCCTTACCGCTGGATGGAAGATGACAGGTCAGAGGAAACTGCAGCATGGGTGACTGAACAGAACAAGGTCACATTCAGTTACCTTGCCTCGATCCCATACAGGGAAGAGATAAAGAAAAGGCTTGAAAAGATTTGGAACTATGAGAAATATTCCGCCCCGTTCAGAAAGGGGGATTATACTTATTTCTCCAAGAATGACGGATTACAGAACCAGTTTGTAGTCTACAGGCAGAAGGATGACGGGGAACCTGAAGTCTTCCTCGATCCCAACAAAATTTCCGCAGACGGAACAACTTCTCTCGATATACTTGAGTTCTCAGAGGACGGAAGCAAGGCCTCATACTCTGTTTCAGAAGGAGGATCGGACTGGAGAAAAGTTATAGTCATTGACACGAAAACAATGCAGGTTATAGGCGATACCCTTAAGGATGTAAAATTCAGTGGCCTCTCATGGCAGGGAAATGATGGTTTCTACTATTCCAGCTACGACAAGCCTGAAGGCTCACAGCTGACTGCAAAAACCGATCATCACAAGCTGTATTATCACAAACTCGGGACTCAGCAGAGCGAAGATAAGGTTGTCTTTGGAGCTGATATTAAAAGGAGGTATGTTGATGGTACTGTTAGTGAGGATGGCCGTTACCTTGTTGTGACAGCAGCAGTATCAACTACCGGCAATGAACTGTATATAAAAGACCTGTCAAAAAAAGACAGCAAATTCATAACAATAGCAGGCAATTTTGACAATGACCATGCAGTTATTGACAACGAAGGTACAAAGCTCTATATAAAAACCAACCTGAATGCACCCAACACCAAAGTGATAACGGTAGATGCATCATCTCCCGGAGTTGAAAACTGGAAAGACCTTATTCCAGAGACTGAGAATGTCCTGACTCCATCAACAGGCTCAGGATATATTTTTGCAAAATACATGGTTGATGCTATATCGAAAGTTTACCAGTATGACATGAATGGCAAGCTTATCAGGGAGATAACTTTGCCAGGTGCAGGAACAGCCTCAGGTTTCGGCTCACGCAGGAAGGACAGGGAAGTTTATTTTTCCTTTACAAATTATATAATACCATCGACAATTTATAAGCTCGATCCTGAAACCGGTAACGCCGGTGTTTACAAAAAACCTGCAGTGCAGTTTAACAGTGACGATTATGAATCTGTCCAGGTATTCTATAACAGCATCAATGACGGGACAAAGATTCCAATGATAATAAGCTACAGGAAGGGGACAGCACCCGACGGAAAGAATCCGACTATTCTTTATGGTTATGGAGGCTTCAATATAAGCCAGACCCCAGCATTCAGTCCGGCAAATGCCCTCTGGATGGAAATGGGTGGCGTTTATGCCGTCCCAAATATCAGGGGCGGAGGCGAATATGGTGAAAAATGGCATCTTGCAGGCACTAAACTCAACAAACAGAATGTATTCGACGACTTCTACAGTGCAGCGAAATGGCTTATTTCCGAAAAATATACCTCTCCTGATCACCTTGCTTTAAGAGGAGGATCAAACGGAGGATTGCTTGTCGGAGCAGTAATGACACAACATCCTGAGATCTGCAGGGTGGCACTTCCGGCAGTTGGAGTAATGGACATGCTCAGATATCACAAGTTCACTGCAGGTGCAGGGTGGGCTTATGACTACGGAACTTCAGAAGACAGCAAGGAAATGTTTGAATATATTTATAAGTATTCACCTGTTCATAATGTAAAAGCAGGCACAGAATACCCTGCCACACTTGTCACCACCGGCGATCATGACGACAGGGTTGTCCCTGCACATTCATTCAAATTTGCCGCCAACCTCCAGGAGAAGCATAAAGGCAATAATCCTGTACTTATAAGGATTGAGACAAAAGCCGGACACGGAGCAGGAACACCAGTAAGCAAGACTATTGAGCAATATGCTGACATATTCGGGTTTACACTGTGGAACATGGGTATAAGAGAACTGAAATGACGCCATGCGTTTCAGGTTTTCCATTCCCCATAACCTTGTCATAGTATTCAGCATTGTAATTTTTGCTGCAATGCTCACCTGGATCATTCCCGGTGGCAGCTATGAAAGACAGACAGTAAGTGTAAATGGTGTTGAACGAAGCGTGATTGTAAACGGTTCGTTCAAATATGTTGACAGCCAGCCGCAAACCTGGCAGATATTCTCAGCCTTTTACAAGGGCTTTATAAACATGTCACACATAATCGTCTTTGTTCTCATGATCGGAGGCGCATTCTGGATAATGAATGACACAAAGGCAATTGATGTGGGAATCTTCTCTTTTCTTGGCTATACAAGGAGAATGGAGAAGTTTAAACCAGTAAGATTTCTCGGAGTGAACAACATTATAATCACACTTATAATGTTATTATTCAGCCTGTTCGGGGCTATTTTCGGAATGTCAGAAGAAACAATTGCCTTCACTGTGGTTTTTGTTCCTCTTGCAATCTCAATGGGTTATGATTCAATTACAGGCGTTGCCCTATGCTATTTCGGGGCTCATATCGGTTTTGCAGGAGCTATTCTGAATCCTTTTACTGTAGGTATTGCCCAGGGACTTGCCAGTGTACCCCTCTTTACAGGCATCGAGTACAGGATTGTTGCCTGGATGGTGATAACAGCAGCAGGTATTGCAGCTGTTCTGTTTTATGCCTCCCGGATAAAAAAGAATCCCGTAAAAAGCATAATGTACGAAGCAGATGCATACTGGAGAGATAAAGGAAGCTCACATATTGATGACATAAAATATCACACCCCTGTTTCAGCATGGATAACAGCCCTGGCAACAGGAATAGTACTGGTAGTTTTTGCCGTGAAATACCCTGTCACAACAATGCAGGTTGGCTTATCTCAAGTCTCTGCTCCCCTGCTGCAGATAACAGCAGCGCTTTATTTTATAACAAGCTATTTCACACTACGCAAATCACTTCATTTTTTCATACTTACCATACTGGCTTTCACAATGATATATCTTGTGATTGGTGTTCTCGGCTTTGAATGGTATATAATGGAGATAGCTGCCCTGTTTTTAGCTATGGGAATTGTAACAGGTTTCGCGTCAGCAAAGAAGCCCGGAGAAATAACAAAACTATTTATTGAGGGAGTCAGGGACATAGTTTCTGCATCTCTTGTTGTAGGTTTTGCAGGAGGTATAATAGCAATACTTTCCGACGGACAGATAATTGACACTGTACTTCATTCCCTGTCGGGAGCCCTTCAGGGAACCGGAAAACTGACTGCAGTTACAATAATGTATGTCTTTCAGTCGGTGCTTAACCTAATCATCACATCAGGCTCTGCAAAGGCTGCCCTTACTATCCCCATAATGGCAGAGTTTTCAGATATTATCGGACTTTCCCGTCAGGCCACGATAGTTGCCTTTCAGTTCGGTGCAGGCTTCACAGATATGATAGCACCTACTTCCGGGGTTCTTATTGGTGTGCTGGGAATGGCCAGGATACCTTATGTCAAATGGTTAAAATGGATACTGCCGATACTGGCTATTCTTGTACTGATCGGATTTTTACTTCTCATACCTGCAGTTACAATGGATCTTAATGGATTCTGATACTGAAACGGAATTAAAGGATTACTGCAGACTAAGCATTTCTCCCTTGTGGTAAATAAAAAATCCCGGAAGCAGCCGGGATTTTTTTAAACATCTTATAATTATTACCTTCTTTTTGAGTCTTCCTTTTTACTATCGCTCTTTGAAGCAGCCGGCTTTGAGCGTGATGCTGATTCACTTTTTGCTGCCGGTTTCTGTTCTCTTCTTTCAGGTGCAGATGCCCTCGGAGCTGCTTCTCTTCTCTCCTGTGCTGCAGGTCTTGCAGCCGACTGACCCGACCTCTGTTCTGTAGACCTGACCTGAGTTGCCGGTCTGCTTTCAGCCTGTCGTACTGAAGAGCTTTTGCTTTCTGAAGACCTTACCTGGGTACTTCTTCCTTCAGCCGGTCTTGCCTGTGATGGACTTCTGCCTTCAGCGGGTCGTGCCTGTGAAGGACTTCTGCCTTCAGCAGATTTTGCCTGTGATGAAGTCCTGTTTCTGCTTTCAGCTCTTGTTGTTGTACTTCCTTCACCCCTTCTGGAAGAATTTGTATTGCCTGATGCCCTGTTTTCTCCTGATGTCTTTGAAGAAGTTCTCCTGTTCTGGTCAGCTACCCTTACGCTTTCAGTTCTCCTGTTTGGGCTGTCGCGGTGGGTGGAAGTGTACAGAGCTTCTCCTTTTACCCTTTCTTCCGGACGGGAGTATGTATCCCTGTAATGGCCGTTATTTACATATACATTGACTGTTTTTGAATGCACCCGGTGCGGGCCGTAGTAATATTCATGCCAGTAATCGTGACGGTGATGATGCCATGGCCTGTAGTGAGAATAGTAGTGATCGTACCAGTTGTAGTGGTATCCGTAATAATAGTGCCAGTAATAAGGTCTCCATGGTCTCCAGTATGAAGGGTAGTAACCCCAGTACCATGACGATCTCCATACTACATATCCGGGATCGTATATGTAAGTAATGAGCGGCCAGCTTGCAACTTCAACATAGGTTGTACGGACTACTGTTACTTTTCTCCCGTTTACGCTTGAGGCATTGCCTGTATAACCCGGATTAGGAGTCTCTTCAGCAACGGCATCATCATAATTTGGTTCTATAATATAATTCTGCCCGTATAGTTCCTCATCACCTGTAAGCTGGATAATTACATTTCCTTTTTTATCACGCTCAACAGTAAATACTGCCACATCCTGTTTCTCCATATTGTCAATTGCAACCTGCAGAACAATATTGTGAACGTTGCCATTTACGTTGTCAAATACATTTATATAATCAATCATGTTATCCCCGTTCAGGTCGAGGTTGTTTATTCTTGAGTTTTCTTCATTCAGATTTCTTTCAAACTCCTCGAGGGTCTTGGACTCCTGGAAAAGTTTCATAACAGCAAAAAGGTTAAGGTTGTCACCGGGGAGACCTAAATAGTCTTCCTTCTGGTCCTGCGCCATCACTGCGACGCCCGAAATCAGGAGGGCTGTCATTACGGATGCTGCAAATAAAGTTTTCATTTTTCTGGGGTATTAAGTGTTTATCTGTAATACATAATACAAATGGTGTACCAATTCTTATGAGATTGGGAGAAGGGGAGATTGCAGTAAAGTGAAATTATATTAATAATGAAACAGTTAAAGGATGTTAAAAATTTTTGCTATACATTTTGTAAGAATAAAAATATTAATAATTCGTCATTAGTACGAGATATTTAAAGAAGTTATTCCAAACAAACCCAGGCTCCCGGTAAAATTATGGTCTGTTTTACCACGGTGTGTCACAGAGTTTTACTGAGCTATCACAGAGTCGAAACAGTGTAACTCTTTGATGAACTCTGTGTGACTCCGTGGTAGAATTATTACTTTGACCATTTTAGCCGCAGACTGTTGCTTACCACACTCACACTGCTGAGCGCCATGGCAGCGCCTGCAATCATCGGATTAATAAGGAATCCGTTTACCGGATAAAGGATTCCCGCAGCAAGGGGTATTCCGATTATATTGTAAATGAAGGCCCAGAAGAGATTCTGCCTTATTGTCCTTACTGTATTACGACTCAGCCTGATAGCGTATGGAATGAATGCCAGATCGCTGCTTATTATTGTCATTTTTGCTGCATCTATAGCAATATCGGAACCCTTTCCCATAGCAATGCTTATATCGGCTGTTGCAAGCGCCTGACTGTCGTTTATACCATCACCAACCATGCCTGTCACCTTGCCGGATTTCTGAAGCGATTTAACAAAGTCAGCCTTTTCAGAAGGCAGCATATCAGCCTTATAATCAGTCACTCCCGTTATACGGGCTACAGCCCCGGCAGTTCTGGCATTATCACCGGTGATCATGTAAACTTCAATGCCCATTTCCCTTATAAGCTTTATAGTGGAAGCAGAATTTACCTTTACCGGATCTGTTACCGAGATAACAGCAAGAGCATTAGTGCTGTCGGCGAAAAATATTATTGACTTTGCCTCTTCTTCCCATTCTGAAGCAAGTTTCCCAAGTTCAGGAGGTATGCTGATTTTGTTTTCCTGCATCAGGCGGCTTCCTCCGGCAAAATACAATTTACTCTCGTGGCTGCATTGTATACCCTTTCCGGTAATACTCTGAATATCTTCAAGATGCAGCGGAGACGCCTTGATTTTTAAAAATGAAACAACAGAATCGGCAAGCGGGTGCTCAGATGCTTTTTCAAGATTGTACAGGATATTTATATACTTATCCTTTTCTGCATCACTTGTCCATGCAATATCAGCAACAACAGGTTTTCCCTCTGTTATTGTACCCGTTTTATCAAGGACAAGGGCATTCATCTTATATGCAAGCTCAAGCGCTTCTGCATCACGTATAAGAATATTGTTTTCTGCCCCCTTTCCTATTCCGACCATTATAGCTGTTGGTGTTGCCAGTCCCAGAGCACAGGGACAGGCTATCACAAGTACAGTAACCATGGACATAACACCCTGGATAAGTGCATTTTCCCCTCCTAACAAGACCCACAGAGCAAGTGTTAACAATGATATGCCAAAAACAACAGGTACAAAGATCCTTGCAATCCTGTCAACAAGTTTCTGAACAGGAGCCTTACTTCCCTGGGCTTCCTGAACCATCCTGATTATTCCACTCAGAAGTGTATCCGCACCGACCTTTTCGGCCCTGAACTGAAAACTTCCCTTCTGGTTTATTGTGCCTGCGAATACAGCAGTTCCTGTTTCCTTGAGAACCGGGATGGGTTCTCCGGTGATAAGGCTCTCATCAACGTAACTGCTTCCGGTGGTAACAAGCCCGTCAACAGGGATTTTCTCTCCTGGTTTTATAAGTATAATGTCTCCAGTTTTAACTTTTGATATAAGAAATTCCTTCGTTGATCCGTCCGCCGCAACCTTTATAACAGTCTTTGGCTGAAGACCAATTAGCTTCTTAAGGGCGGATGAAGTGTTAGCCTTTGCTCCCTCCTCAAGCAGTTTTCCTACAAGAATAAGGGCGATGACAACTCCCGCGGCTTCAAAATAAACATGTGCATGAATACCTCTTCTGTGCCAGAACTCAGGAAAAAGTGTATTAAATACACTAAATAAGTAGGCAATGCCGGTACTGAGTGCAACAAGAGTGTCCATGTTTGCGCTTCCGTGCATCAGTTGTTTCCAACCGTTTATAAAGAAGCTCCTGCCCATCCAGACTACTACAGGTGTGGCTATTACCCACATGATATAGTTTGCATAAGGCATATTCATGAAAAACATGCTGATAACAACAAGGGGCACCGACAAGACAAGCGAATAAACTGTTCTTTTCCTGAGTGATCTTATTTTCTTTTGCTGAAGGTTTTCAAGTTCCTCCCTGGCATTTGCTGAATCATCAATTATAAGGTCGTAACCTATTGAAACAATTGACTGTTTCAGATCCTCTGGCCTGAGCTGAGATGGAAGGTATTCCACAGTTGCAATCTGTGAAGCAAGATTAACGGCAGCACTGAGCACTCCGGGCTGACCAGCCAGTTTATGCTCTACATTGCTTGCGCATGAAGCACAAGACAGGCCAGTTACCGGAAATTGTTTCCTAATTGTATTCTCTGACATAATCTTAATATGATTTACAATCTTTTATAACAATGAATCGCTATTATTGTTCCCCTTAAACAATTCTTAAAGGGCTTCAAAATTACACCAAAAGTTCTTCTGATGTCAAACAGATGCTTTTTATTGACAAGGAATTAATACATTTTGATGAAATAGTCAATCAATGTGAATAGTTTTTCCGAACTTTAATAGGAGATAGGACAGAAAATTTCAAAAATTCAGAAATGACAGAGCTCAAACACATTATAATTGAAGGAGATGCGAAATCCCCGCACGTGGATTTCAATAATCTTTCGGGAGACCTCATTCTGTCGGGCAGATCGATACCGGAAAATGCTGCGAAAGTTTACGATCCCCTCATTGAGTGGATAAATGAATATATTAAAACGCCGCGGAAAACAACAAACTTCAGGCTGCATCTCGAATATTACAACAGCGCCAGCACAATATGGATCTCCAAACTTGTCAATTCCCTGGGAAAAATCCAGGACAAGAATTGTGTCGTGATTATTCATTTTTACTTTGACGCTGAGGATTATGAGGAGATGAGTGATACAGAAATAAGGCATTATGTTGGAACTTTGATAGATAACATAGGTGAAATAAGTATAAGCGTAGCAGTAAAGATCTATGCAACCCAGCCTGACGGAAAAATACTCAAGGAATCTACAATACTAATCTGAATTAATGAAAAGACATATTTATTCAACTTCGCGACGCAGATTCATTCAGCTGGCTGCTGCTTCAGCTGTTGCTGCTCCATTCATCCTGAAATGTAAATCTGAAAAGAAAGCACCCGGCAGCAGGCTCAACCATGCCTGTATAGGTGTAGGAGGAATGGGCTGGGGTGATCTTCATAAGTTCCTCGAAGATCCTAATGTTCAAATAGTTGCAATATGCGATGTTGATTCGGAATATCTCAAAAAAGCATCAGAGGCAGTGCCAGGTGCAAGAACTTATTCCGACTGGAGGGAACTACTTGCAAAAGAAGGTGATAATATTGATTCTGTTAATGTCACCGTACCCGATCACATGCATTTCCCTATTGCATACTCGGCAATTATGGCAGGGAAACATGTCTATTGCCAGAAACCAATGTGCCACGATGTTGCAGAAGTAAGACTACTTACAGAAGCTGCCGTTAAGAAGGGTGTTGTAACACAGCTCGGGACTCAGTTTGCAGCAAGACCCGGCGACCAGGCTGCTGTTCAGATTCTCAAGGATGGCACCCTCGGGAAAATCAAACATGCTTACCTCTGTTCCAACCGTCCGGGAGCTGTAGAAAGCTACCGGCTTGTCGGGCCACGTCCTGCCAAGGGGCAACCCGCACCTTCTTCTCTCAACTGGGACCTCTGGCTTGGTACAGCGCCGGTAAGGGATTTTGCCCCGGAGATCTACCATCCAATGAAATGGAGGGCATGGCAGGATTTCGGAACCGGCTGGTCAGGCGATATTGGGTGCCATATCTTCGATGCCGTATGGAAAGGACTTGGAATGAAACCGGCCCTCTCAGTAAGTTCGGAGGTGCAGAAATCATGGAAAGAGTCACCTGAGCGCCGTGCTGATACCTGGCCTCAGGGAGATCATATCAGATGGACTTTCCCGGGAAATGAAAAAACTGAATCAGATACGATTGAATTTGAATGGTTCGATGGTGAATTTTATCCTCCACAGGAAATAAGAAACCTCTACAAGGGTCAGGAATACCCGGCCGAATCGGCCATGGTTGTCGGCACAGAAGGATCAATGCTGCTTCCTCACCAGGAAATGCCAATTCTTTATCCCGATGATAAATTCGCAACTTTCAAAATACCTTCATTTGAAGCCGGAAATCATTATCATGAATTTGTTGTAGCCTGTATAGGAGGGCCGAAAACAACATCCCTTTTTTCTCAGACCGGGCCCATGACTGAGGCTATTCTCCTGGGAACAATAGCTAACCGTGTTCCCGATAAGCTGCTTGAATGGGACCATGAGAAAATGGAATTTACAAATTCACCGGAGGCAAATAAGCTGCTCAGGCGTTCCTACAGGGACGGATGGAAAATTGCTGAATTTTAAAGCATTCTGAGACCAGAACCTGTATGCACAGGCCACAGGCCTGACTGCACTTCACCTATATGACGCTTCCTCAGTAGGAACATGCAAAGGCGTGACTGGCCAATGCCACCTCCTATGCTGAGTGGCAGCTGATTGTTTAGCAGCATACTGTGAAAAAGAAGTTTCTTCCTGTCTTCACATTTCTTTATTTCAAGCTGCCTGTTCATTGCATCAATATCTACCCTGATTCCCATTGATGATACCTCAAAAGCCCTCTCAAGAACAGGGTTCCAGAGAATTATGTCACCATTTAATCCGTAGTATCCGGCTTCATTAACAGTACTCCAGTCATCATAATCGGGTGCACGCCCGTCATGTGGTTCACCGTTACTCAGTGTTGCACCAATACCTATAATAAATACGGCTCCAAACACCTTTGCTATTTCATTCTCACGCTCCTTGGGAGTAAGCGTCGGATATTCCCTGAGAAGTTCCTCGGCATGAATGAAATAAATTTTCTCAGGAAGAACTGGTTCATACTCCGGATGCCTTTCAAAGAGATCCCTCTCAGTTGCCTTAATGGCAGCATAAATCAGTTCCACTGTCTGCTTCAGGTAATTCAGGTTTCTCTGTCCGCGCAATATATGCCTTTCCCAGTCCCACTGGTCCACATATATAGAATGTATCGGACTAAGATCCTCATCGGGCCTCAGTGCACGCATGTCAGTAAGGAGACCTCTTCCAGCTTCGAAATTGAATTCCTTAAGCCTTACTCTCTTCCATTTTGCAAGTGACTGAACAATTACTGCTTTGCTGTCATTCAATCCTTTAACCGGAAATGACACCGGCCGCTCAATCCCGTTGAGATCATCATTTATACCTGTGCCGTCAAGCACTGCAATTGGCGCTGACACATTCACAAGATTAAGATTTCCTGCAAGCCTCTTCCTGAAAGATTCTTTTATAAAATGTATCGATTCCTCAGTTTTCAGAATCTCATGGCAGTCGAAATTAACAGCCTGATCAAGAAGCGGAAGTATCTCAGAATTCAGTTTCATAAACCTGTCTTGAATAAAAAAGGTTTTGATTAACAAAACCTTTTATTATGAAGAAAAACCAAACAAACAACACTGCAAAGATAATAATTGATTTTAATATTTCAAACTATTTAATGATTTTTTATTTACATTTTTGACCATACTGGATTCATATCTTAATATTTTTTATAAAAACAGCCTCCAGCTTACAATTTATAATATAAATACAATCCATCACCCTAAAGAGCAGTTCAAGGGTGAAAAGCGAATTAATCCTGAAAAATCAGTTCAGGTCTTCCGGTCTGATTGAAGAGTGTTTACGTGTAAGAAGGTGAATAAGCAGCCATGCTGTAAGATATGTAAGTCCGCAGATAGTAAAAAGAATATTATATCCGGCAGTGATATTTCCTGCCGCCTCGTAGGTGTCGAGCAGAAAACCGACGATAATGGGAAACAGAATACCGCCAACAGCTCCGGCCATACCTGCTATTCCAACAGCAGAACCGACTGCCTCTGAGGGGAACATATCTGAAGCCATTGTGAACACATTAGTTGCCCAGGCCTGGTGAACAGCAACCGCAAGGCTTATTATTGCCACGGCCATCCATGCGGCAGTTGTATACTGTGCAAGTATTATTGAAAGCTCAGCTATTGCGAAGATGAGCAGGGCAGTTTTCCGTGCTTTAATAACACTCCAGCCTCTTCTTATCAAAACTGATGAGAAGTACCCTCCAAGCACACTTCCGGCAGTAGTTGCAGAATAGATAATAATAAGCTCAATACTGGGCCTCGTCAGATCAAGAGAATATGCTGATGAAAAATAAGAAGGCAACCAGAAGAGAAAAAACCAGAAAATGGGATCAATAAGTCCCTTGCCTGTTATTAAAGCCCATGTTTGCGGAAATGCAAAAAGCCTGTACCATTTTATTCTGGCTGTGGCATCATTTGCACCAGAATTCTCTTTAGCAGCTGCTGAACCGGTCTGTTTCCCGGGTGTCCGGAAAAAAAGCAGCCAGAAAATGAGCCATACAAAGCCCAGGGCTCCGGTTATCCAGAATACTTCATGCCAGGAATAGCTGCTGAGTATCCATGGAACAATAAGCAGGGCCAAAACTACTCCGACGCTGGGACCAGAATTAAAAATGCCTGTGGCAATTCCCCTTTCCTTCTCAGGGAACCATTCAGAGATTGCCTTCATTCCTGCAGGGAAATTCCCGGCTTCACCAATGCCCAGTCCAAATCGTGCAAGCATAAACTGAGAAGCATTCCTGGCAAGGGCATGAAGCATTCCTGCAATGCTCCACAAAGTAATAATGAGCGTATAACCGGCTTTTGTTCCGATCTTATCAATGAGCCTGCCCATAAGGAGCAGACCCAGGGCATAAGCTGCAGTAAACGCCATTACAATATGGGCAAAATCACTCTCCGACCAGTTGAATTCAGCCTCCAGTACCGGTTTCAGCAAACCGATTACCTGACGGTCTATGTAATTTATTGTGGTGGCAAAGAATATCAGTGTTACAATAAGCCACCGGTAGTTTTTTATTATCATGAATGAATTGTATGGAGATTGTTGCTGGTTGCTTGTTGCTGGTTGCTGGTTCTGGTCTACCAGTCCACAACAGAACCGTCATCCGGATCATATTGTACACGGTAGGGTTTAGGCTCACCAACCTGTGCCTTAAGCTTATCCTCATCAATAGTAATTCCAAGTCCGGGATCTGTGAGTATGGGCCTGTGACCATTTGTGATTGGCGGAAGAGGCCTGGCAAGGAGATCAGCATATTCATTATCACCACGTTCCTGTATAAGGAAATTTGGTATCGAAGCAGCCACCTGGTAACTTGCTGCAAGTGAGCATGGTCCCTGCGGATTATGAGGAGCCACAGGGGTGTAATATGCTTCGGCCATTCCTGCTATCAGTCTCAATTCTGTTATACCACCTGCATAACATACATCGGGCTGGATAATTGTAGCTGCCCTTTTTTCGAGTATTTCCCTGAATCCCCACTTTGTAAAGATCCGCTCTCCTGTTGCAAGAGGAATATGAGTCTTCTTTGCAAGTTCAGCCATGACATCCACATTCAGAGCCTGAACAACCTCTTCATAGAACCAGGGATTGAATTGTTCAAGGGCTTTTATGAGAATAGCAGCTGTGGGAGGCTGTACTGCACCATGAAAATCGACTCCGATATCCACTCCGTCACCCACTTTCTCGCGCAAGGCTTTAAACCGTTCAACAACCTCATCAACATATTTCTGTCCTTCAACATATTTAACGGGCTGTCTCATACCCATATTAGGACCGACTTTCATGGCATTAATCCCCTTTTCAGGATTAAGTGTACCGTATACACGTATTCTGTCGCGTGTGGGACCTCCAAACAACCTGTAAACCGGAACTCCGTATATTTTTCCTGTTATATCCCAGAGAGCCTGGTCAATTCCGCTGAGTATGGCTGTTTTAACCGGCCCTCCTCTGTAAAAGGCTCCCCTGTGGATAGCCTGCCAGTGATGCGTGACCCTTGTGGGATCCTTTCCCAGCAGATAATCCTTTACCTCAAGGGCTCCGGCTGCACAGGCTTTTGCATCATCCTTCAGCATCTCTCCCCATCCTGTTATCCCGGCATCAGTTGAAATTTTGACAAAAACCCAGGTATTTTTGAGTACAAAGGTTTCTATGTTTGTGACCTTTACATTGTCTTTTGGGCCGGCAAGAGCCTTGTCGCTCCTCTCAATATTTGAAAATTCCGGATTTACAGGCTCCCTGACCTGTATATAGGGGATCGCAGTACCTGCTAATGCTGAAGCTGCAACTGCCTGTCCTGTTGTTTTGAAAAAGTCACGACGCGATTTGAGATTCTCTCCTGATCCGGGTCCGGTCTCTTTTGCCATAATGAAAATATTTGATTTGTACCGCGAAAAATCATCATTTCAGTAAATGTACAAAATATTGAAACCGGAAATCAACAGGTATACATTTTAATTTACAAGAGCCTTCTGGTATATGCGGAAGCGTTTGATCACCTTTCCTCCTATCCTTTCAGCCTCAGCCCTCATTCTGGTATTTTTCTCAAGTATGAGATGAAGATCTATAAGTTCCATTTTAAAATCCATGCATGATTGAAGAACCTTCACTGCCATAAGCACATCAAGCCCCTTGTTCCTGTAATCTTTTCGTACTCCGCCAAGAAGCATGAGCAATTTCTTTGAAGTTCTAAGGGCATATAATATTCTTAAAAAGCCAAAGAGAAAAAGTTTGCCTCCGGATTTCCTGATTGCTTCACTGATATCAGGAATACCCACTGCAAAACCGACCACACCATCGCCTGCCTCAACAACCTTTACAAAACGGGGATTAAGGATCATCATGTAACGTGATGCTATCTCCAGCTTCTCATTGTCCTCGAGGGGAACAAAGCCATAGATCTCAGCGAAGGTCTGGTTCATAAGTTCAAGTACCGGGATAATATATTTCTTAAGCTCCCGCTTTGAACTAAATTCAACAATCCTGTATCCATTGTTCTGTGAAACCCGTGAAAGTATTTTCTGATAAACTTCAGGCATTTCATCCGGAATAGCTGACAGATAATTAACAAGATCCTCCTCTTTTAAATAGCCCTCCTTCTCTATCATCTCAGGAAGATATTTGTCATTAGTAGGGCATACAATGAATTTCTGATATTCAAAACCTTCTATCTGAAAACCTTGCGGGTCCTTATCAGAAAAGCCAAGAGGACCGACAATCTTCACCATGCCTCTCTCCCTGGCCCATTGTTCCACTTTTTCTATAAGAGCATGCACAACCTCCTGATCTTCATAAGCTTCCATAAAACAGAAACGGCCGTTCTGTTCATTATGAATTTCATTGTAACGCTTATTAATAATGCCCATTATTCGGCCTGCAGGCTTTCCGTCCTTATATGCAAGATAAAGTATAGTATCGGCATAATGGTACGACTTGTTGTTCTTCTCATCAAACAACGACCATTCATCTGAATAAAGCGGGGGAAGCCATTTTGGATTATTCCTGTGAATCTTTTCCGGCAGGTAGATGAAAACTTTCTTTTCCTTTTTTGTTTTAACCTGTTTAACAACGACCTCTCCCATATATATCAGCTAGTCTAATAAATCCTTTTACCTTTCTCTCTGTCCGCTTCTCTCCTGCTCCATCCCGAAAACTATCGGAACTCCTCTTTTCTTTTCTGCCTTTCCACTAAATAATTCCCCATTTGCTAAGGAATCCGAAATGCCAGAGGATGAAAAAGGCAGCTGCAAGTATAAGAACAATTATTATAACCGGCACCCAGGGATTTCTTTTTTTCGCGAAGGGATCAACAAGGTTAAGCCTGGAATTTACAGGAAGTTTTGCAAGGTGCGTAAGTGTCGCTCCAAATGCAATGTTTATTGTGGCACGGGCGTTGACTGCCCAACCGTTGGCATCAAGAAGCGGAGCCAGATTCCTCTTTCTCAGCTTGAGCCAGGCAATAATCATCGAAGGTCCTGATATTACAAGCATTACTCCAAGAAGAGCCAGGGGCATCTTCCACCAGGTAAGACTGAAAAAGCCTGTGAATATTGAAGTAAGTGCGGAACCAATTGCACCAAGAGCAAGGCTTAAAGCTGCAAAGATCCCTACAAATTTACCTATATCAAAAGGTTGTGGCGGAGCAGCAGCAGGTGCAGATGCCGGTGTCGATTTTATTGATTCCTTCAATGTTGTATCAATCTTCCCGGATGCTTTTTCAACCCCTGATGCAGCCATTGTATCTACTTCTTTTTCCTTGGCAGATGCAAATTTCTCAATCTGGCTGTTTATGAATTTCGAAAGTTTCCTGTAGGGCGACCAGAAGGCCTGCCTTATACTTATAGGATTATCAACAACTTTCACAATAGTTGCATCCCAGTCATTGCCTTTCCTGTCATAGAAAATACCATTCCTGCCAACATCAATATTATCAAAATCACCATCAGTGAGAGCAGCAACAATAAGTTTTTTCTCATTGCCTTTCTTCGAGGTGCATTCACAATAAATAAGACAAAGTCCGCTTGTTCTTGCCAGGGTGTTATGTTTTCCCATGTCTTTCACTTCCATGCAGAGTTCACAGCAGCGCTGGTCAAAATACAACTGCCCTGCCTGGAAAATGGCTTTTTCCTCAGGTGAGTAGAAATCGAAGAAGGTGACATAGTTTTTAAGAAGGGTGAAAAGATCCCTGTGATAACGAACCAGTTTATCAACAAGAATTATGTTGTTTGCATTTCCTTCAAGTGCCTTATCCTGGTCGATAAGTGATATAAGTGAAGCCTTCTCGTTTCCTGACAGAATTTCCCTTATTCTCTCCAGACCAAGCTTTTCCACAGCGGCGCCTGCCTTTGCCGACTGCCATGAAATATAGCTTTCGAACCTCGCTTTTATTTCTGCCATGTCCTTCTCTGTAATGCTGTCTTTTCCAGGAAACATAACTTCAGTTACAAGTTTTCTGAATGAAGCAATTGCATCCTCCCAGGCAGGATTAATTCCCCTGACAAGAGACAGTGAGGCACCTTTTTCAACACTGGCTATCGGGAAGGAAGAAATCTCATCCAGACAGTCAGAAAGGTTCTTTGAATTTATCCCTTCATACCTTGATTTAAGTGAGTTAAGCACCTCAACAGAATCCGGATCAAATTCAGACAGTCTGAGCCGCAGGAAGTAATCATTTATCTTGCTTTTTACTGCATTATAGGCAGCCAGGGCTTCTGCAGTCTTATCAC
The DNA here is from genome assembly GCA_022703405.1 of Bacteroidota bacterium. Lineage (GTDB taxonomy): Bacteria > Bacteroidota > Bacteroidia > Bacteroidales > VadinHA17 > LD21. Next base: position 17,231 of record JAKLDT010000051.1, read on the forward strand.
CAAAGGGCAGAACAGACTTAATATCTGCCTCAGCTTTTGAATACCAGCCGGAATAATCAGCACAGAGTTTATAAAAATCTTCAATATGATTCAGAGA
>JAKLDT010000052.1 GCA_022703405.1 Bacteroidota bacterium
ATGAGGATCTGATACCCTATGTTGAGAGGCTGAGAAAAGGTGAAGCAAACCTGCTCTGGCCTGGTGAAATAAAGTGGTTCGCAAAATCGTCAGGAACAACATCCACAAAAAGCAAATTCATCCCCATGAGCGCAGATGCCCTTGAACAATGCCACTACAGGGCTGCAAGGGATATTCTTATATTATATTCTATGATTTATCCCGAAACGAAGATCTTTCTGGGAAAAAGCCTTACACTTGGAGGAAGCCATAAAATTGACCAGTTCAGCAATGACTCACTTTACGGCGACCTTTCAGCGATACTTATAGAAAATGCCCCCTTCTGGGTGGATGCCATACGTACTCCGAAAACAAAAATTGCTCTTATTGAGGATTTTGAGGAAAAACTCAACAAAATCACACTTACAACAATCAATGAAAACGTAACAAGCATTGCAGGAGTGCCTTCATGGTATCTTGTCCTGATCAAACAGATCCTTGCTCATACAGGGAAAACAAACCTGCTTGATATATGGCCTAACCTTGAAGTATTCTTCCATGGCGGTGTAAGCTTTGTTCCTTACAGGGACCAGTTCAGAAATCTTATAAGGGGCGAACAAATGCATTATATGGAAACCTATAATGCTTCCGAAGGCTTCTTTGGAATTCAGGATGATCCTTCCTCAGGCGATATGCTTCTTATGCTTGATTATGGAATTTATTATGAATTCATACCGGCTGAAAAGGCCGGATCGCCTTCTGCTAAGGCACTCACGCTTGGCGAAGTTGAAAAGGATGTGAATTATGCTCTTGTAATCTCCACTAACGGAGGACTATGGCGTTACATGATAGGCGACACCATAGTATTTACTTCTCTCAATCCATACAGGTTCAGGATATCCGGACGAACAAAGCATTTCATAAATGTATTCGGTGAAGAAGTAATTATCGATAACGCTGAAAAGGCCCTTGAAGCAGCATGCAAGGCAACTAACTCGCTTATAACAGATTATACTGCAGGACCTGTTTTCATGAGCTCAGAATCTAAAGGCTCACATGAATGGCTGATAGAATTTGCAGAAGAACCGGCCGACCTCAACCTCTTCACTGAAGTACTCGATTCGGCGCTAAAGTCAGTAAACTCCGACTACGAAGCAAAAAGACACAAGAACCTTAACCTTGTCAGACCTATAATCAGATCTGTTCCAAAAGACACATTCAATAAATGGCTTATTTCTAAAAACAAGTTCGGCGGACAGAACAAGGTGCCCAGGTTGTCAAACTCACGGGAGTATATCGAGGAACTGAACAGGGTTATTTTGGGAAGTGACTAGAGTACTTAGAGTGACTAAAGTACTTAGAGTTATTAAAAAAATATAGACTGAATTTTTGATTTCATAACTTTAGGCACTCCAAACTCTAGGCACTCTAGTCACTAATTACTACTTTTATACCGTTGAAGTAAATTTTACAGAATATGCATATAGCTATCGCAGGAAATATTGGCTCCGGAAAGACAACGCTTGCTGGCCTCCTTGCCAAACATTATGGCTGGACTCCTCATTATGAAGACGTTGACGACAATCCCTATCTCAATGATTTTTATGAGGATATGCAGCGATGGTCATTCAACCTGCAGATTTATTTTCTTAACTCAAGGTTCAGCCAGATACTTGATATCAGAAAATCTGACAAGACTATTGTCCAGGACAGAACTATATATGAGGACGCATATATTTTTGCTCCCAACCTCCATTCAATGGGGCTTATGTCAACGCGCGACTTTGACAATTATTCCACTCTTTTCAAAATGATGAGTTCATTCATACAGCCACCCGACCTTCTTCTCTACTTAAGGGCATCGGTGCCTACACTTGTCAACCAGATCCAGAAAAGAGGAAGGGATTATGAAAGTTCTATCAGGATTGATTATCTGAAACGTCTCAATGAGCGTTATGAAGCCTGGATGGAAACATATAATCTGGGAAAGGTCCTTATTGTTGAAGCTGATCATTACAATTTCCCAAACAACAAGGACCATCTGAGCGAAGTTATCGACAAGATAAATGCCGAACTGCACGGACTGTTCTGAAAAAACTATTTTACTTCAGCTGCTTCCTTAGGCGTTAAGCTTACTTCCACATAGTTATCAGTGTCGTAATACCTGTTGGCTACATCTTTAACCATTTTAGCCGTAATTGAGTTTACGAAGGATCTGAATTCCTCTAGGGAAAGCATCGTGTTTCCTGAAACATAATGATTCTGAAGATAGCTCAGCCAGAAGCCGTTTTCCTTTACCTGTGTCTCCCTCTCCCTGATTAGTGTCTCTTTAACCTTGTCAAGATCAGCGGCCAGAGGACCTTCTGCCTTTATCTTTGACATTTCACCAAGTATAGTCTGTGTCAGTTTCTCAATGTTTTCGGGCTTGCATCCGAATTGTGAGTAAATTGTATACTGGGGACGGGGTAGTTTGCTTACCGTACCCTCAAAATTTACTCCGTAAACACCACTCTGGTCTTCACGCATCGATTCCCTGAGCTTGATCTCAAGAATATCATTAAGGATAGTGTATGACTGACGGATCTCCGGCTTCCATTTTAAATCACCCTTCCATACCATTGCCACCTGGCTCTGCTGCTCGGAATTTTTCGGAACATTTACTATAACTTTTCCTGACGGAAAATCCGGGGTAAGATCGCGCCAGGTCTCCTTTCTTCCTTTCGATGGAAGTCCGCCAATGTATTTATCAAGCATAGGTATCACCTCATCAATACCGAAATTCCCGACCATTATATATGTAAAGTCACCTGCATCGGCAAACCTGTCTCTGAAGATAGCAACCATCCTGTCGAGGTTAAGCTGCGTCATCTGCTCTTCTGAAGGCACTGCTATTACCCTGGGAGAGTTCATTGAAATAATCTTCGACAGAGTATCCTGGAAGATAACCCTGGGCACAGCTCTCATTGGCTTTATCATGTTGTTCATTCTCGAGACGTATGAATTGAAAGCATTCTCATCCCTTCTTATCCCGGTGAAATACAGATAATTGAGCTGAAGCAGCGTTTCAAGGTCCCTGGGTGTGCAGCTTCCGCTTACTCCTTCCCTTATTTCGCTGATATAAGGACTCAGCTTGGCGGTATTTCCGGAAAGTTTTTTCTGTAAGCCTGTAAAATCGTATGAACCCAGGCCACTCTGTGAAATTATTGTTGAGGCCAGTGATGCTGACATTACATCCTGATCAGGATAAATGGAAATTCCGCCCGGACTGAAGGCTGAAAAAAGGATTTCGTCATTCTTGAAATCAGTTGGCTTAAGAACAAGCTTCACCCCATTTCCGAATACAAGTTCGGTATATCCGAATTCCTTGTTATCAATTCTCTTCTTAATGCCTGTTCCTTTGGGTTGTTCAGCCAGCAGAGGAGCATCCGTAACAGCATCGACATAAGCTTCCACCTTCTTTTTGGTTGCCGACTTTATTAGTTCCCTGACCTGCTGCTCTGAAGGAACGTTTATTCCCTCCTTTTCCTGTGCTGTAACAAGGGCAATTATATTCTTGTCGCTTGTCCATTTTCCGGCAAGTGAATTTATTTCTTCAAGTGTAATTCCTGGCAATAAATCCCTGACAAGTTCATACTCCTTCTGATATCCGGGAATTGATTCCCTGTCAAGGAAATTCCTGATGTATTCATCAGCATAGCTTCCAGATTCCTGTTTATCAGCTTCCTTTGCACCATTTTCATATAGTGTAAGCATTTCCTTTTTCTGCCTCTCAAGTTCTGTGGCTGTGAATCCGAACTGCCTTACTTTCTCATTTTCAGCCAGTATCACCTCAATGCTTTTTTCAATCTGATTTTCCTTGGCTGCCACAAAGAGGGAATAAACATCAATTGACCGGCCGATAAAATCTCCATAACCTGAACCGGCATAAAGGAAGGGAGCATCAGGTTTTACAACAAGCTCCTGCAGCCTGTTGTTAAGCATGCTTACGAACAGCGACCTTACCCTCGCATTCCTGTAGTCATTATAGGTGGTAAGATATGATTTTGGCTGTTTGAACATTAACTGTACCATATATCCCGATGCTTCCTTATCAGTCACAACGCTGATAAGCGGCTCATCATTCCCGGGAACCGGATATTCAAGCCTTGGAGCTGGATTAAGGGCAGCCGGAATCCTTCCGAAATATTCCCTGATCTTCGCCTCCGCCACATCAGGATCGATATCGCCAACAACAACAACTGCCATCAGGTCAGGCCTGTACCACGTTTTATAAAAACTTCTCAGTGTGTCATAAGGAAAGCTCTGAAGCACCTCAACCTTGCCAATAGGGAGACGTTCTGCATAACGTGAATCCTTTAACAGAACAGGAAGATACTTCTGCATCATTCTCTCTTCTGCACCCAGCCCAAGGCGCCACTCTTCAATTATCACACCGCGTTCCTTGTCAATTTCCTTCTCTTCCATGCTTACCTGATGAGCCCAGTCTTCTAGCACCTGAAAACCTGCATTGACAGATTCTGTTTTGTCAGTTGGAACCTTGACCATATATATTGTCTGATCGAAGCTCGTAAAAGCATTTATCTCCTCCCCGAACTTCATTCCCATCTTTTCAAGCATGTCGATGATCTTATTGCTCGGAAAGTTTTTAGTGCCGTTGAAACATATATGCTCACAGAAATGTGCCAGACCCAGCTGACCGTCCGATTCACATATCGAACCGGCATTTATTGCCAGCCTGAGTTCCATCCTTTGTTCGGGCTTTTTATTCTGCTTTACGTAATAAGTTATTCCGTTTTCAAGTTTTCCTATCCTTATTGAAGGATCAGCAGGTATCGGGCTATCCGGACCTTTGTCCTGTCCTGAAAGCATTGCCGGAACAATTACTGGAAGACACAGAAATAAAATATACCTGATAAGTTTCATGGCTTTGAGTTTTAGATAAAACATGTTTTATAACATCTTTTTATTGCACGTTATGCAGCGTTTCAAATTAATGGGAATTTGACAGTTATGTAAAATTAATAAATTATCCGTGATCTGACAAAATAAATCTCAGGTTGAATAATCCCGGGATCCTTAAAAAGCTTCTACTTTGTAACTGTCGCCCGGGCAATATTACTATTGACAGGATCATACAGGGGACCGGCTTCACAGCAAACGGCAACTGTATAATCCTGTTCTTTCAGATCTGCCGGCATGAAGCCTGAAGAAACAGTAATTGTATCGCCCGGCGTCAGGCTGCTGACCGACTCAGGCAGGGGAAGCGTGTATCTTGCCACCTTCACCCCATCACTGAAAAATGTTATATAGAATACAAGCGGAAAATCAGGATGCCGGATATCAACAGGATAAGGATATGGATTGAAAATTCTGAGTGCCAGGCTGTCAGCCTTAGTTTTGCTGAAAGTGTAATGCGGACTGTCAAGATATGCTATCTCCTTCTGAACCGACCTGAAATCATTGTATTCCTTTAAGTATATGGTATCTCCATTGAAAAACCTGTACTTCCTGAAATTATCCATGATGTAATTTGTCGGCCAGTGAGGAGCATATAGGATCTCCTTGCCATGTATCCTGTTTTCAAAATCCCAGATATCATACTGCGTACGCCTGTAATTCAGATTGTTAAGGGAATGTGCAAACTTCCCGGTGTAAAAAGTGTACACTGAAGGATCCTGGTAGGAGTTTGTAAAAACAACAGGCCTTTCACCGGCCAGGGCGCCAAGCTCTTTCATCTTTTTACTGTAGTCATGATATTCCTCCTTCAGAAACTTCACAGGGAGAAAATCAAACACAAGGGCAGTCCTGAACAATATTATTAAAGGAAACATAATATACATTGTCCATCTGATAGTTTTTACGGTAACCCTGCTGAAATCAATTGAACTGAAAACAATTATTATCAAAGGAATTGACATCAGCGAAGTCCACTGAGGCTGCACCCTGTAGCGCAAAGCTGAAAACAGGAAAAAAATCATGAAACCGAAAAAAACAAACCTCAGTGTACGTTCAAAGGTATCGGCTGATTTCCGCTTAAAGATCAGCCAGGTTCCAAGTATGAGTATAACAGGATTCTGAAAAACCAACAGGTTCCCAAGATATTCAGGGATATTTCCGGGATTAAGCCCTGATACCCGCTCTACAAGATGGTATTTAAATGATGGAAAATCATTCGCTACCTGCCAGCTGATGTGAGGGATAAAAAGAATAAGGCCAATTATTGAAGCAACATAAAACTTTGGCCTCAGGAGCAGTTTCAGATCGGAAATGATTACAAATACAAGCAAAAGGGCAGCGTGGTACTTGCTGTACATCATGGCTGCCATTATTACTCCCAGAAATACAGTATTATTCCAGGTCTCTTTCTCCCTGAATTTTTTATATATGACAAGAAAGAGGACAGAAAAGAAGATAAGAGGTGAGTCGGGTGTGGCTATAAATCCATAGATATTGAAAACAGGGAGTATCACGGCAAGCATGATAAAACAGGGCAAATTTGACTTTTTCCCGTCTGACTCAGGAATAAGCGACCAGATCATAATTAATGAGGTAGCGCTGAAGATAATACTTAGCAACCTGACACCCAGCTCATTATGAAATATCAAATAACCGGCTTTGATCATTACTGCAATCATCGGTGGATGATCGAAGTAACCCCAGGTCGGGTACAGAGAATACATCCAGTAATAGGCCTCGTCGTTATTCAGGTCGGTAAACCTGCCCTGCAGGGAATTAATTACTAACCACAGCAGGATAAAAACAGAAAAGGGACTTGTTAACCTCTTCCTGACATCAGGTAGATTCATTTTCCTTTTACTTTAACAAGAATGTAAAGTTAAAAGGAAAAGGATTCAAAAATTTACGGAAGTGAAAAAACAGGAGCAGCAGGTCACATGCAACCTTTCTCAGCCGAACAGCCGGGGCCCTGAATTATTTCGGCCTTTTCTGCAGCAACTTCCGATTCCCATTCAGCAAAGGATTTCTCGAGTGTTCTCAGGAACACAACCGGGTCCTGAGCTCCGCTGACAGCATATTTCCTGTTGAATACGAAGAATGGAACGCTCCGTATCGCCATCTGACTGGCTTCGTATATATCTTCCCTTACCTTGTCGGTAAAATTATCATCATTGAATGCCTTGTCAAGCCTGGCAGTGTCAAGTCCTGATTCTGATGCGATATCCTTTAATACTGCCTTGTCGTCAATATTCCTGCCCTCTGAAAAATGAGCACGAAACAACTTATCCGTTATTTCATTCTGCATGTTATATTGCCCGGCAAAATGAATAAGAATGTGTGCGTTAATAGTGTTTGCAGGAATAACCTTGTCGAAGTTAAGTTCAATATCTGCAGTCCTGGCAGCTTCTTCGGCAAAGTAAGTCATTTCCTTTGCTTCCTCAACATTGATTCCCTTGCTTTCACAAAGGTATTCGTACATATTTTTCGCTGGATCCGTTTTCAGGTCAGGCGACAACTGAAAGCTTTTCCAGAGAATCTTAATTTTATCATTCCCCGGGAACTGTCTGAGAGCCTTTTCAAATTTTTTCTTTCCTATAAAGCAGTAAGGACACGCCACATCACTCCATACCTCAACAACCATCTGTCCCATATATAAATTTCAAATTACAATACTTATTTTAATACAGTTTATTTACACTACAATCAGAAACAATTGTCTCTGGTAAAAGTTTATTCACTCAGAACAGACTTGACCTTTTCCCTGATTTTTTTCCACCTTTTATCTGTCATTTTTGAACCAATGACTTCAATTACATTTCCTCCAAGTACAGATCCGATAAGTCCGCAGGTATCGAGCGAATAATTGTTAGCATAACCATACAGGAAACCAGCTGCATATAAGTCACCGGCACCTGTAGTATCCTTCACCTTTACTTTTCCTGTTTCAACCCTTATTATCTCTTCACCACGGCGTATAAGTGAGCCTTCTTTTCCAATCTTTACAACTGCTATCTCACATAATTCTGCCATTTCAGCAAGTGCTCCCAGGGGATTCTTCCCTGTAAAAGCTTTCGCCTCTTCTTCATTGGCAAAAATGATGTCAACGTACTTTCTGATAATATCCTTGAATTCCTTCAGTCTGTTTTCGACTACATTATAGCTTGAGAGGTCGATTGCAATCTTCATTCCGGAAGCTTTTGCAAGTTTGCAGGCTTCCTCAACAAGAGGTTTGTTTAATATCAGGTAGCCTTCAACATACAGGATGTCAAAACCTTTGAAATAATCCTTCTTAAGATCGTCAGCTATAAGTTCTGTGGCAGCTCCAAGATGTGTGGCAAAAGTCCTTTCCGAGTCGGGGGATATAAGTGCAACAGCCGTGCCTGTCATTGTATTTCTTTTAAGCAGAAATGTTTTTACCCCGGCTGATTTCATGTCCTTCTCAAAAAAGATTCCGGTATCGTCCTTACCGATTGAACCGATAAAACCAGACTTTAGCCCGAGCATTCCAAGGCTGTGCATTGTATTTGCCACAGAACCGCCTGAGGAAAGCTTTTGTCTGAACCCGGCCGTGCCATTTTTTACTTCAGCCGACTTAATATGATCAACAAGCTGCATGCTCCCTTTTGGCAGTGAAAAAGTCCTGAGTACTTTATCATTATCAATCCTTGTCATAACGTCCACAAGGGCATTGCCGATACCTATTATTTTTTTCATGCAAAAAAATTTCGGCAAATATATTGCTTAATTCATCAAAAGAGACTATTTTTGTGCCTCTAAATAAGAAATTTATTTAGTAATACTCCTCAGTAGCTCAGTTGGTCAGAGCGGCGGACTGTTAATCCGTAGGTCGTAAGTTCGAGCCTTACCTGGGGAGCATAAAAAAGAGTGGGAGTGAGAACGGGAGTGAGTAAATCCTTTTCATTCCCGCTCTTTTTTCTCACTCTCACACTCACTCTCACACTTCTCTTCCAGGCCATCAGTTTGGTATTCTTGTGCCTTCACTTTACCTTTGCACTGTAAATAACCCGGGCTATGCGTACAATCATTGACAACATCCGAACTTATTCCGTCATATCGTTTGGTCTGATAATTTTCTCAATAGCATGGACTGCCTTCCTCCTGCCACACCAGATTTCCGGCAGCGGTGTCTCAGGTCTGGGTGCAATTATATTTTATGCAAGCGGAATTCCAATGGGTTATACATATTTTGCACTGAACATTATTCTTATGATAGTCGGACTAAAGGTTCTGGGAAAAGGTTTCGGCATAAAAACAATTTACGGAGTTATCCTCGCTGCTGTTATGCTTTCAATACTCCAGCCTCTTATACCAACTCCTGTTGTCCAGGAAAAATTTATGTCGGCGCTGATAGGCGGTGGTCTTTGCGGCGCCGGCCTGGGAATAATTTTTACCCAGGGAGGTAGCACCGGAGGAACTGACATTATTGCTCTTATAATTACAAAATACCGCAATATAAGTCCGGGAAGAATAATACTCCTTTGTGACGTTTTCATAATAGGTTCCTCCTATCTTATTCTCAACGACATCGAGTCTTCAAAAAGACTTGAAACAATGGTATATGGTTTCGTGACAATGGCAGTACAGGCTTACACACTCGATTCTATCCTCACTGGCAACAGGCAATCAGTTCAGATACTTATATTTTCAAACCACTATGACAAAATTGCCGATATGATTACCGAAAAAATGAGCCGGGGAGTGACAATTATTGACGGCAAGGGCTGGTATTCAAAGGAAAATCAGAAAATTATAATTACACTAGTCCGTAAAAATGAGGCCTCTGATGTTTACAGGATTATAAAGAGCATTGATGATAAGGCATTCATCACTGTGGCCAACGTAATGGATGTATTCGGAAAAGGATTTGAACAGCTCAGAAAATGAGAAGTTTACAGGAATAAAACAAAATTTCAATTTCAGGAAAAGGAAGATCCTGAAATAAATCGGATCACTTAATCTCCTTCAGCAACATGGAATCAATACGCAAAATATTCAAGAAAGGCTATGGACCTTCAAGCAGCCATACAATGGGACCCAGGTATGCAGCAGAACAGTTCCGTAAGAGAAATGAATCAGCTGCACTTATTGAAATAACACTTTATGGAAGCCTGGCAGCAACAGGCAAGGGACATCTGACCGACAAGGTCCTGCATGAATCATTCCCGGGTGATAAGGTTAAAATCATCTGGGAAAAAGGAACTGTTCTTCCTTATCATCCCAACGGAATGAGATTTCAGGCTTTTGATAACAACAGAGGATTGCTTGATGAATGGACTGTATTCAGTGTTGGTGGCGGAGACATCGAGGATGAGAAAACAAGGCTGCAGAAAGTAAATATCTACCCTCATACAAACATGAATGACATTCTGCTCTGGTGTCAGCAGAACGGGCGAACTCTCTGGGAATATGTTGAGTTGCATGAAGGAGAACAGATACTTGATTTTCTTGAAGATACATGGAAAACAATAAAGGATTCAATTAACCGGGGGCTTGAGAATGAGGGCGTCATGCCCGGACCGCTTAACCTTACCCGGAAAGCATCAACATATTATATAAGGGCAAAAAGTACTGCCGGATCACTGCAGAAGAGAGCTCTTGTTTTTGCTTATGCCCTTGCAGTTTCTGAGGAAAATGCAGCCGGTGGTCTTATTGTCACCGCACCAACATGCGGTTCCTGCGGAGTGGTCCCGGCGGTTCTTTACCATATCCAGAATACCTATTCATATTCTGATACAAGGATACTGAGGGCGCTTGCAACAGCCGGGCTCATCGGCAATCTTGTAAAGGAAAACGCATCAATATCGGGCGCTGAGGTAGGCTGCCAGGGTGAAGTGGGAACAGCCTGCGCCATGGCTGCAGGTGCAGCAACCCAGTTATTTGGCGGCACCCCATCACAGGTGGAATATGCAGCAGAAATGGGAATTGAACATCACCTCGGACTTACTTGCGATCCTGTTGCCGGACTGGTGCAAATTCCCTGCATTGAACGAAATGCAATTGCGGCAGGAAGGGCAATGGATGCCTCAGCCTATGCAATACTTTCTGATGGTCAGCACAGGGTCAGCTTTGACAAGACTGTTCTTGCAATGAAACAGACCGGTCACGACCTTCCTGATATTTATAAGGAAACATCTGAAGGAGGTCTCGCAATACAATTCTGATCAGAAACTTATCCTGAGCCCGGCGTAATAATTCCTGGGAAGGGCAGGATAATAATACCTTGGTTCTGAACTACCGAAACCTATTGCATTCACAATTATCATCGATGAATAACGGGTATCTGTTATATTGTTGATCCCTCCATACAGATTAACTGGTATTGCCTTAATAGCGCGCAGTTGTCTGCCGAGCCTTAAATTGCAGGTGAAATAGCCAGGATAGCTGATCGAATTACTATCATTAATATACTGATCTCCTGAATATTGCATCTGCACTGACAGCTCCGAATCCTCAAAGGGGATCCATCTGAGCCACAAACTCAGATTTTGCCTTGGAATACCTGGCAGAAGATTCCCGTCGTATGATTGTCCGTCATCAGTAAAATCAATAAATCTGTTTACCGAAGCATTGAAGCTCAGGTCTGCATTAAGACTTCCCGGAAAACTTTTCAGTCTGAACAACAAAGCTCTTGCCACAAGCTCAAAACCAAGGTGGCGTGTTTTTCCTGCATTTATTCCTGTGAAAATATCTTCGGTTATTCTTTTTGTAACTAACAGGTTTTTTATCCCGATAAGGTAAACAGTACCTTCAAGTTTCAGTATTTCCCCAGGCAGATTTAGTCTGCTGCCCGTTTCAAGCTGCCATCCTGTTTCAGGCAGGATATTATGATTCACATCCCCGGCTGGAAGAAGGGTTTCCTCTGGTGATGGTAATGAAAAGCCATGACCGGCAGAGGCATAAAATGAAACTATACCGGAGGGGGAATAGTTTATACCTGCACGCGGAGAAACTATCAGGGGAAAGTTCCTTTTTTCAGACTGATCGCCGTTTTGCAGGTATTTGTCTGTAAGCATGTAAGCTGTATAATTAAGTGCCGAGGCGAAAGATATGTTCAGAGTGCTGACAGGTTTAAGATACATTATCCCGAAAATGTTGAAATGGTTTCGCTTTTCCCTGTTTTCTCCTGTAAGCAGATTATTGGTCAAAAGCTTCCACTCATACTGTTCCGACAGCATTTCCATCCCGGCCGTAACTTCTGTTTTTCCTGAACGGTAGTTTAATTTTCCTCTGAATCCCCCGCTTAACGACTTATCATCAAGGTCATTGAAGGGGCGGCGTTCAAAGCTGTCATTGATCCTTCCGAATACGGCAACATTGCCTGTAAGGCCAGGCTTTATCCTTCCTGTAAGGGATAAGGACATCAGACCTTTGCTGTAATCCTTGTATGCATTTACTGTCTTCCAGGTTGCTGCTGCCTGCCATGGTGCCTGTTCATACAATGTTTTACCGAGGGAACTGGGGATTCCTCCTGAGACATCAATAAAAAGCAGGGTTGAACTGGCTGACCAACCCTTGCCTGACCAACGTGCGACTGCAAGTGCCGTGGTTTTATCGTATTCGTTATTTTCCCTGTATCCGTCGGATGTAAGATGGCTTACATTAAGCCGCAACCCTGCCCGCTTACCCTTGTAGCTTCCTGACAATGAAGCCTTGATTGTATTAAAGCTCCCATACTGAATTCCAGCCGATCCACCGCTGCTGTCAGCCTCCAGGGTATACATGTTTATGCTTCCCCCAAGACCTGAGCCATAAAGGGATGAGGATGGTCCCTTGATTAGTTCGATTTTTTCAATACCCATCAGGTCAATTTCTTCAGGTGTAGAAACTCCGTCAGAGGAAGTAAGAGGTATTTCATTCAGATAAGCTCTTATCCTGTTGGAATTATACGGTGTTCTGCTACCCATTCCCCTTATAACTATCCTGTTCGTCAGGTATGTTCCTGTCTGCATTGTCACACCCGGAATCAGATTCAGTGAAGAGGCAAGGTTTGTTCCATCAGTTGGAACAAGGTTTTCCCTGTTAACAACAGATATACTTCCCGGAATTGTAAGCAATCTCCCTGTAGTCCGGTATGCTGTTACCTGTACATTACCCAGCAATACTGAATCAGGCAATGTGGCAACAGCAGATGAGTCTGCAATCTGTGATGCAGATCTCATTGAAAATAAAGTGAATAGAATTATTAGAGCACCTTTCTGATGTCCTGTCATTGCTCAGTCCGGAATTACTTACTGCTGTTCTACAGGCATCAGCCTGAGTATCTTCCCGGGATTTTCAATGGCTACGTAAACATAGCCGTCAGGGCTCATTACAACATTCCTTACTCGTCCTATCCCTTCAAGAAGCTTTTCACGGTGCATTACTGAATGACCACTCAGAACCACTCTTTCAAGATATTTGAAGCTGAGGGAGCCTATAAGGATATTGTTTTTCCATCTTTTATACCGGTCACCTGTAACGAAAGTCATTCCGCATGGACCAATTGATGGAAGCCAGTAAAAGTTAGGTTGCTCCATACCCTCTTTTTCTGTCAGCGGAGTAAGTATTGTCCCGTCGTAGTTGATACCATAGCATATAACCGGCCAACCGTAGTTAAGACCCGGTTTTACCTGGTTAAGTTCATCACCTCCCTTTGGCCCGTGTTCGGTGATCCATAATTCACCTGTTACAGGATGTATACAGGTTCCCTGGGGATTCCTGTGCCCGTAACTATAGATAGAAGGTATTGCACCCGGTGTGTTAACAAAAGGATTATCAGCAGGTATTGTTCCATCATCATTCAAACGATGTATCTTGCCATTTGTATTGTCAAGCTTCTGGGGGAAGTCAAAATGCTGTCCCCTGTCTCCGTTACCAAAGAAAAGATGTCCTTTCCCGTCAAAGGCCAGTTTTATGCCAAAGTGGTAATTCCTTTCAGTTTCCGGAGTACCTTTATATATTATCTGCTGATCCTCGAGCCTGTTTCCCTTTAGTCTGGCTCTCATGATGGCTGTATTTCCAATGTTCTTTTCACCATCCTGACGCACTGAGGAATAAGCAATATAGATCCATCCGTTGCTTTTGTAATCGGGGTGCAGTGCAAGGTCAAGCAGACCACCCTGACCAACAGTCATCATCTGAGGCAGTCCTTCAATTGGTGCCGAGATTTTACCTTTTGAAAAGCGATGAAGAGTACCCGATCTTTCAGAGATCAGCAGATCTCCGTCAGGAAGGAAGACGAGCCCCCATGGTACTTTAAGACCGGTAACAACAGTATCAACAACAAATTTCTGAACTTCCGATTCAACAATTCCGCCGGGAGTGACTGCAGCCTGAAGTACAGATTTGTCTTCCGGTATGCCTTTCTTTACATAAGCTGCCAGCTCCTCTATTTCCTTGTCTGAGAAGGTTTTCCGGAATGAAGGCATGCCAATTTTTTCTATTCCGTTCTTTATACTGTTAAATGCAAGGACATTACCCTTCTCATTCATCCATTCCTTTTCTGCAAACTTTTCAAGATTTGCACCATGACATCCGGAACAGAAATTCTGATAGTTCATTGCGGCAGATCTCTGGAGTTCATTACCTGATTTCATTTCAGCTGTTGTAAATGAATACAGACCTGTCAAACCTGCTGCAAAAAATGTAATAAGACTAACCGTAATGATCAAATTCTTTTTCATTTTACAATTGTTTTAAAATTTCCCCTCTTAAAACAACCAGATCAGTTCAGATTTGTTCAATGACCTGTTTTACATTATCAGCTACTTCCTTCTTTCAGTTCTGACTGTTCCTTAATTTCAGCTATTATTTCACATCTCTGACAAGAAGTCCGTCCTGATAAATTCTGAGTGGCTGACCTTCATACCAGCATTCAAAGGCTGACCTTGTTGCTTGTATCACCGGAGCTGAGTATCCTTCTGGAAAATCAGTTGCTGTAAGTCCAAGCTCCTTCAAATCAGATGAATAAACCTTATTTTTCTGATAATATTCCTGCTCGGCATAATATACAATACGCAGTGCCCATTTCAGGTCGAAAAGGGAATCCGGAACAAAGGCTTCAGTGCCTGTTCCTGCTTCCAGTCCTGAAAATTGAAGATATGCCCACATCTCCGGCATGTGCATATTAATTCTACCCTGTGGTGACCATATCCAGTTTTCTTCAGGAAATGGTCTCCCCGTTGCAGGATTAATATCTTTTACGTATGTCCCGTTCTCAACATGTGTTTTCCATTCCACCCTGGAGAATCCAAGTCTCCACTGGTCACCCTGATTTGGCCATTTTCCATTAGTGCGCCACTCTTTCATTGATTTAAACGGGATGGCAATTTCCACTACCCATCCTTTATCCTCATCTTTCGGATTATTAAGAGTTCCATCCACTCCTATTCCAACTTTAAGACCTGCAATATCCCATCCGTTTACTGCAGATCCTCCATCGCGGTATGGTTTTAACAATAAAAGGTCCCAGGCAGTACCTAAGGCATTTACCTCCAGCTCATAGTACGCGTGTGTATCGCCATCAGGATCAATGAATACCTCAAAATCATTATCATAAAATATTACTGTATCGCGCTGCCTTAACTTTGCCCAAACATGTGGTTCCTCAAGATATGCACCTATATACAGGTTATTATCATCCCACAATAACTTTGCACGTGTTTTATACCATGGTTCAGGTTTCTTCGATCCTTCAATATCCCTGAAGTAGTTTGTCCATGGTGCCTTTTCCCATACCGGTTCATCAAGCTTCCCGTCAGGGACTATCGGTGCAGGAGTCCTGTATGCAACATAACTCTCAGGATCAGGCTTTGGAGGAAACCTGTCTTCTGAAGATTTAACGAATGCCGGCTGTTCTTTACATGAAATAAAGAAGGATGCCATAATGATAAAGAATAATAATCGCCTCATATTCAAACTTTTTTAATTATTTCAGTCATGACTAAATTTAAGCTTTTTTAATATGATAACTTCTGAGAAAAACATAAATTTAGTGGATTACAATTTACAATAAATATCGGAGGACTGGATTATGGATAAACATGGTTTTTCACGACGCGGTTTCCTTGCTGCCGGAACAGTTATGGCAGGCACAGCAGTAATACCTGCAGCTGCAGGTTCAGGTTTTGCCCCTTCCGAAAAAACAGGGGGAATGCTTAATGTTCTTGATTTCGGAGCAAAGGGAGATGGCAGGACTGACGACACGTCGGCTCTTCAGAAAGCTCTTGATACAGCAGGAAAAACTTATGGATCTGTCTTTATCCCTGAAGGCAATTTTCTTACTTCCGAGCTGAAGGTGCCGGCCGGAGTAGGAATTCATGGCCTTCCAGCCTGGAGCTACAGGGATGGCATGGGAACTATTCTGACTTTGAATGATGACAAGACAAAATGTCTGATAAATCTTACAAATTCATTCGGTGCCTATCTTTTCGGCCTTTGCCTGAAAGGTAAGAACCTGGGAACAGAGATACATGGCATACTTATCGATAAACCTGACTATGGCAAACAGGAAGACACTCCCAGGATAGATACCTGCAGAATTGAAAGATTCACCGGTGACGGCATAAAGCTTGAAAGGATATGGTGCTTCGTTGTCCGTCACAGCCATTGCTATGGAAACAAGGGTTGCGGACTGCGGGTTCGTGGTTGGGATGGCTTCATCCTCGACAACTGGTTCTCGGGTAACGGAAAGGCAGGTTATGCATCTTATGACGAAAATGCATCAAACACTATAACAGGCAACCGCATCGAGTGGAACAGGGAAGGCGGAATTGTAATCTACGGAGGTTCTCATTACAATATCACCGGGAACTATATCGACAGGTCAGGCAGATGCGGTATTGCACTCCTGAAAGGGCCCTCAAGGGGTTGTGAGGTTATCAGCGCTACCGGAAACGTTATCTACAGAAGCGGGAAGCCTGAGTGGGGTAAAGGTGATGATTACGACAGCTCGCATGTACGTATCGAAGGTGGAAAAGGCATTGCCTTTGTGGCAAATTCACTCAACGCCGGAAGGGATGATGGCGGTCAGGGAAGCTACTCCCCCGATTACGGGATGGTATTGAAAGAACTTGAAAGCTCTGTTATAAAGGATAACGTGGCTCATAACGGCGCCCTGAAGGAGCTCCTGACTGATCTTGGAGGACATGGAGAAGGAGTTATCATCAGGGATAATGTTGGAACACTCAGAAAAATAAGCTAGACTTACAACCTGAACTATTAAAATATTACCCATGAACAGGAAGTACACTGGACTTCATGCAGATTTTCTTTTTATATTCCTGATTATAACAGTCTTAACAGCCTGCAGTAACAGAAAACAGTCTGCTGATATAATGGATGGTGAATACTGGAAGAACCAGGGTCTTAACGAAATCA
>JAKLDT010000053.1 GCA_022703405.1 Bacteroidota bacterium
GCAGTGCCCGAGGCTGCTGATTTAATTGTGTTACGGTCAGGAGTTCCGAAGGTCCAGCTGTTAAGGTCTTCCTCTCCTTTTGACCAGCCTCCGCTGCCTGATTCAAAGTCTTCGAAATACCCATCGGCTGAAATCACAATGTTCGGTCTGATATAGATATTCCTGAAAACAGTATCGGAACAGTTTGCATAATTTGTTTCAACAATGTAACGGACTGGTACGGCTCCTATTGTATTTTTGGGGTAGTAAACGGTAGTACCTGCTTTAAGAGGCCTTCCATCAAAGAAATTCCAGGTTCTTGACCTGACTTCTGATGGTGATATAGTATTATCATACAGCATTACTGAATCACCGGCAATAAAGCATTCATTCTTCCACAGGAAATCAGCAGTTGGTTTTACACCAAAATCAAAAGTAATGTCCTTTTTGACCTTACAGTCATTAACTGTTGTGGCAGTGAGAGTTACTAGATGCTGACCACCTGATTTGAACGGATATCCCGGTTCCTGTCTGCTACTGTATTCTGTTCCTCCAATATCAGAAAATGACCACAGCCAGGAACTGACTTCATCAGCAGAAGTGGAACTATTTATGAAACGTGTACTGTCCTTGCTGCTAATATTAATGCAAAGGTTTACAGGAGCAAAGGCGACAACGGGTGCAGGATGAATTGTAAAAGGTACTCTTCCTGTTATTGAACAACCTGTTCTTACATTAAGATAGGTATAAGTAATTGCAGTATCGCCAAGCGCTTTTGAAGGTGTGAAAAATCCGGTTGTCACTGGTCCGGTGAAGATACCTCCTCTCGGCGTTGTTATTAGCTCAAAAGGAGTATCATTTTCACAATATTCATCTCCGGCAGTTATTGGTTTAATCTCAACAACACCAAGCGAATCAACATTCACAGAAGCCGAAACTTCGAACTTAGTGTTATAAACATCATAATATGTAAAGGTTACGTTATGATCTCCCTTCCTTGCAGTAGCAGGATTAAATACAGCCCTGGCCGAACCAATATCGGTTATGCCGGCGCCGGAGAATGATCCGTTAAACCACTGATTTGATGAGCTGTAGGTAAGGGTATCCGTCAAACCATCATAACAGTACTGATTATTCGGATTTATGCCCAGAATGGTCCCGCTCGAGGCTCTTACGTAAAGAGTATCCTTCCTCGCTGTCGTACAACCTTTTGTGTCTGTGAATGTCAGGGCAATCTCATTATCTCCAAGGCCTGCAACATTTGGATTGAAAACATAATCAGTACCTGACTTGTAAACACCTTTACCTGAGAATATTCCTTCAGCAGGTGATCCGCTTAATGAAAGAGGATCCTCTTTAACGTTAACTGTAACTCTGGAGTTGAAGATACTTACAGCAGGAGCCTGGTTAACAGTTACAGGCAGAGATGCAGTTTTCGTACATCCTGAGTTATTGACAGTTGATGTATGAGTATAACTCACTGCGTAAGGGGTGCCTGAAGGCGGCGTCAGAGATGGATAGAAATCTGCAAGCAATCCATAGTTGTTGAATCCTGCAGATGGACCGGAGAATGAGAAATTACCGCTTCCTGTTGAATTCTCAACAAGCACTCTGAGAGTAGCAGTACCTTCATAATCACAGTAATTGTCTTTAAGCCCTGTTATCACTATCTTGCCTATGGAATCAATATAGACACCCTTTGTTATTGAATACAGAACATCGTCCCAGGTATATGAGAATGTAAGTGTATCATATCCTGCCCTTGCAGCAGCAATATTGTAAAGAGCTGTAGCTCCTGAAGTCCATATAATACTGTTCTTTTTATTTTTGAAATCAGTTATGATCACATCATCCAGAGGACCGTCAGGGAGCCCTGTAACAGTAACATTAATTGTCTGATCGCGGTAACATTCAACTGAAGAGAGTCCGTTTATAGTCCCCTGAGCCTTTCTTATCACAGTATTTTTACTCTGCTCATCAATACACCCATTGCCATCGACGATCCTGAAAAGTATAGCTTTTGGACCGGTTCCTGCCAGATTCGGAAATAATTTATTCCCTGAAATGCCGTCACCATAAAATACACCGTCAGCAGGCATAGGGTCTATCAGCGTAAATGGATCACCTTCAACATTATATGTAGGATCAAGATCAAATGAAGCGTCAGGCATGGCATGAATTGTCACATCTTTCGGAAGGATATTGCTCTTGCATCCGTTTGCTGTTGTGTACTGGTAAGTTATATGGTATGTCTGCCCGGGAGTTCCCAGTTCTGGATGTACTTTGGCTATCAGGCTGGTTTTATCAGTAAGGATGGAACCAGTCCATTCGGCAGTACCGCCTGAAGGATATAAGCCATATACCTGAATATTCTGGGGATCGTCTGCAGCACAATAATCTGTACTGAGATTACTTATTTCAGTTATTGTACCGACCTGCTCCAAAACAAGCGTTGCCCTCAGGAGATAATAATAACCCAGGTAGTTGTAATAAAGGTACAGGTAACTGGTACCTACATTCAAAGCTGCCGGATCAATGCTTACTGACCATGGAGCAGTTCCCGAATATGGATTAGGCAGAAGATTTTCCGATCCTGACACTATTCCGATTTTGTTCCCGACGGAATTAATGAAAAATCCATAAGGTGTGTAAGGAATAGCATCAGCAGGAATGTTCTCAACAGTAATCAGGTCCTGTCCTTCGTCACGGCAGTAAACGGTCTTTACAGAGCCAAAATCTGTTGATGCAGGTATTACTGTAAGGTCCTTTGTTGCCTTCTGAGAACAGGTATTTGTTGTATTTTCTATATTATAATTGTAAGTAACAGTAAATGGACCTCCAACACCGGCATTCTTTGGAGAGAATATACCGTTTGTAACATTGGAACCTGAGAATACACCACCTGCATTGTTTGCTGTTAAAGAAACAGATTCCACAGTAACAGGATACGTTGTTTGCGTAAGGTTTATGCGGGCCAGTGGTGCACTGGTCACGGTTGTTCCGGTCTTGACTGTTGAAACGGATTTAGGTGTGACCTGAAATGTAATATCATCTGTACTCGAAATATCGTCAGCAGTAAGCATATAGGTCAATCCTGTTCCTATCTCTGAAGCACCTCTGAACCATTTTCTTTCAGACGTGCCTTCAGCCCGTGTGAAGGTATATGTGTATCTTGCTGTAAGCACCTGTCCTTCTGCACGTATACCCTGAATGCATACATCGGATGCAACAGGTTTTGGAGAAGATGGACTTATAGGCACTTCAACAGTAGCTGAACTCAGAACAGCATCTCCTGTTGTGGGATAACCTGAAGTGGAATATGGAGTTACTTCAAAAGTAAGTGTATATCCCTCATCATCAGCAGTAATAATATATGTTGAACTTGTCGCACCGCTTATTGCAAGACCCCCTGACCTAAGCCACCTGAAGGTAGCGCTCTGTGGTCCGTCGCCATCAGGATCACTCAGTGCATAATTACCGGTTAGAGTGCTTCCCACAGTCACTGTACCACTTATCGATACACCTGTGGCAACAGGTTTCGAATTAACAGCTCCAAAACCTGTTGGTGACTGTTCTTCAGCCACAGTTTGCGTACCAGTTGCAGCTTTTGGGACAACAGAGAACTTGAAATATTTACCCTGATCGGCAAGAGTAAGTACCCTTGAACGGCCTGTTACACCGGATTCTTCAGTGTAAGTACCTAATAATGAGCCGGAAGAAAACCATTTATATGTACTACCGCTTTCAACGTCTCCTTCTGCATCGTAATATGTGTACATCCCCGTAAGGACCTGACCTGCCTGCTTCACGCCTGAAATACTTACAGTTGAAGCAGTTGGCGCGGAGTTTGCAATGGGACCAACAAAAGGAGAGGTTAAAACAGGTGTTCCGGAACCATTAGTTGCCACAGGAGTTACCTCAAAACCAAGATATTTTCCAATGTATGCATGGCCTATCGTATAATTACCGGCTGTAGCGCCTGTTATCTGTGTTCTGGTATCTGTGCCTGCTGCATTATTCGCGGTGTACCATTTAAATGTTGATGTTGCTTCAGCATCATCCTCTTCATCAAAATATGTGTATGTCCCATATACGTTCAGACCTGATCTTATATTCCCAAGTATGCTTACATTCTCCGCAATAGGTGGATTATCTCCTACCGGACCATACCAGCTGCTGAAAACCTCATCCCTGAGCGAGGTGCCGTCAGATAGTTTTATCCCTACTTTTAAATATTTATTCCTGTCATCGTTTACTATAGTATATGTTTTATTAGTCGCATATTTCATTGTGATCATCTGACTACCAGGATCTGTTCCGTCATCGTCGCGATACCAGCGTATCTCGGTCTTGGACAGATCCTCCGGGAAACAGACACCGGGGACATAGACGTAAGTTGTATTTACTGTCAGTCCTTTTTTCAGTGTTGTTGGTGAGATCTGCACTGTATTTGGTGAAGGTTTATCTGCAACTGTAACATTGTATACTTTAGGTGAAGCTGCAGGACAACCGAGAGAACTGTAAGTAACACTGATTGTTTGCGCGCCACTTGCACTCCAGGTAACAGTAGCTGTGTTGTTTCCGTCACCTCCGGACGTAATTGAACCACCTGATACTGTCCAGTCATAAGCTGTATTTCCTGCCTCGGTTGTATATATGATTGCTGAAGTAATACACACAGAAGCATCACCGGAAATATCAGGAACCGGGATCGGATTAACTTCAACATCAGCTGTAACAAAACAGCCTGTTGCCGTTATGGTGTATTTTATTGTTGCTGTACCGGGTGCTTCACCTGTTACAACACCCGTTCCGGATACTACTGTCGCAATTGAAGTATTAAGGCTCATCCATGTTCCTCCTGGCGTTGCATCGGTGAGTGGTGTTGTCGATCCGTCACAAACACTCAGTGTTCCACCGATTGCATCAGGAAGGCTGTTTACTGTTATTTTTATAACACTGGAAACTGATTCAGAACATGTTCCATTTTTTACAACTGCTCTGAACCAGGTATCTGCAGTAAGTGATCCTATTGCTGCCCCGGTGAGCGTTGCTGAGGTAACAGATATTGTTGTTACCGATGAAAATGAGATATCAGTTGATTTTTCCCAGCGCTGGATTGTACCGGTATATGAGGCAACAGTGAGATCGGAAGGGGTATCGCCTGAACAGATAGCTTGGTCCGAACTCACTATTCCACCTGAAGACAGAGCATCAATCGTAACTGTTTCAGTCTCTGTAAGCTGAGCTGAACATGATCCAAGAGTTGCAAGTATATTAAAAGTAGTATTGGCTGTTAGGTTTCCTGTTGGAAGTGTAATGTCGCCTCCTGTACTTACAACAGCGCTTCCTACTGCTGTTGATCCGTCCCTGAGCTGATAACTTGTTCCGGATACTGATGACACAACAGTAATATTTGTTCCTGTTCCTGAACATATTGTTGTTGTTCCGTTAACAACAAGGCTTATATCAGGCAAAGGATTTACTGTTACAGCAGCTTCTGTTGAAGTGGCAGATGCACAGGATCCATTCGTTACTACTGCCTGATAATAAGTGGCTTCCGTGAGGTCGCCGGTATTCAATGTGGCACTTGTCTTACCTGTTAAATCAGCATATGATCCTGTAGTTTTCGATTGCCATTGTATAGTTCCGGTATATCCGGTTAATGTAATTGTCGTGCCTGTACCTGTACATACTGATGATAGTGTTGCTGTTGCGGTTCCGCCTGAAGACAGAGCATCAACAGTAACTGTTTCAGTCTCCGTAAGCTGAGCTGAACATGATCCAAGAGTTGCAAGTATATTAAAAGTAGTATTGGCTGTAAGGTTTCCTGTTGGAAGTGTAATGTCGCCTCCTGTACTTACAACAGCGCTTCCTACTGCAGTTGATCCGTCCCTGAGCTGATAACTTGTTCCGGATACTGATGACACAACAGTAATATCCGTTCCCGTTCCGGAACAGATTGTTGTTGTTCCGTTAACCACAAGGTTTACAGCAGGCAGAGGATTCACTGTTACCTCAGCATCTGTCGAAGTTGCAGTGGAACATTCCCCGCTCTTTACAACAGCCCTGTATCTTGTTGTAGCTGTAAGATCTGTGGCTGTAAGGGAGGTAGTTGAATTAGTGATGTCGTCCCAGGTTGAGAAAGGTGATACTGATTTCTGCCATTTAACAACTGTACCTGTATGACCCGATAGTGTAAGTTCTGTGCTGTTTGTTCCGGAGCAAACCGAAGCATCTCCGGTTACATCGCCTCCTGCGGAAGCCGGATTGACAGTTATTGTCCCTGAAGCTGTACAACCAGAAGCGCCGTCATCTAAAGTTACTGTATAGCTGAAATCACCTGAAACATCGGGAGTGCCGCTTATAGTTAATGTAGTTCCTGCAAAAGAAGCATTTACTCCTGATGGTAATGCTCCTCCGGTAACAGATCCTGATGTTGCGCCTGTCAGAGTGTATGTTATGTCTGATATAGCTGTATTAATGCATACCGTCTGAGAATCATCTCCTCCCAGTGTGCATTGTCCGGTTGCAATAAAAGTGGTAGTCAGCAACAGGATTATTGATAAATAAAATGTTCGTTTCATCCCCAATTGATTTTCTGAAGTTATCCCCGCCATTACCGGTCATTCAAAACCTGAACTTAAGCAGGCTGATCATGGAATTATTCTCATAACTATCTTTCCCGACAGCATAAACATTACCGTCATCATCTGATATAACATCATTAACTGACTGACTGCCTGTGCTTCCCCATAAGACTTGTTTGCCGGCTAAATGGTTGCCTTCATCATCTGTAATAAACACAAGCATTCTTGAAGTATTCCCGGTTCCTGCCTGCCCCGCCATAACAAAATAATTCGTCTTGTATTTTGCTATCGCATTTATCCTGAACGATCGTGAATCATCAAGGCTGATGGAATGCTCATAAACAGGTGCTGTAAAAATATTCCGGCTAAGCTTCCAGGCATATCCTTTCTGATTCGAAGTCTCTGCGCCTTCCGTTGCCACAACAAGATAGCCATCATCAAGAACTTCAATTCCGGCTGCAGTTTCCTCAGTAGTTCCACCTATTATTCTCTGCTGCGTGAAATTCCCAAGCGAATTGATCTTTACAAGCAGAATATTATTTTTCGCCTGAATCAGGGGTGACTTATCTGACCTGTCAGTTGTAGCAACAACTATATATCCTCCTCCATTATCAGGTTTAATTTCAACAGGTTCATCATTCCCCGGATATCCGGCTGCCCAGCTTTCGATCTCCGCCAGGTTTTCATCAAGCTTCATTACAAGTATGTCTTTTTTAAAGGCTATATTTCCTGAAGAATCAGAACTTCCTGTTTTTTCTGCATCTGTAACGCCCAGGACTATAAAACCTGTTGAAGTCTTCAGAATATCAATCCCATACTGGTTATAAATGTCTCCAGGAGTCACAAATACTTTACGGGATACTTCATTTCCCTCACTGTTAGTCTTCACAATAAGGACATCCTTAAGCTGTTTCACAGAATCAATAACATAGCCTGTACAAACAACCGAGCCATCATCAAGTACAATAGCTTTTGATCCTACATTAACAAGCTGATTACCATAACTATGCTTCCAGATTATTTCTCCGTTGGCATCAATTTTTAGGAGGCCTAGTCTCTTCTTTGAAGAAGAAGCCTCAATACGGTCAGTCCTCACAACATCTGTAAGCTGGCCTGATATAATATAGCCTCCTTCAGCTTTTGTTATACCGTAGCCTATATCTTCAAGAGCATCGCCATAAACTCTTGAAATATTATTATTTATATCATCCGTTTTCCTGCATGATGTAATAAGTGCAAGGAAGAGAACAGTTATCAGGATCTTTCTCATTGCCTATTCTTTCTTTTTAAAGGGTTTGTAGAAGATCTGGGTATAGCCGATGCTGAAGTTTAAGGTGTTAATGTTAAAATCATCATCTGCAAGGCGATAAGTATTCAGTTCTGATGAACTGTTTGTTTCAGAGAGAAGGTCTTCACGTACAGTCTGATTAAAAACTCCCAGGTTCGAACGCGCCTCTGCGAAAATATAACCTCCCCGTGTCTTCAGCTTAATTCCTGCACCTGCCTGACCAAAAATATCCATGGTGATCCTTGCATCTTTCCGGTCTATATCAGGACCTGAAATATCCTGTCCGTTGACCTCGGGAGCATCAAAATTTGCTGTTGCAACTGATGATATGAGGAATGAAGGACCGGCGCCAAGTCTTACATAAGGTGTAAATTGTCCAAAGCTCCTGAAATTGTAAATAACGGAGACTGGAACTTCTATCCTGCTTTGCCGTTCCTTGTAGTATGCTGTTCCGATATCCATTATTTTATCTTCCTTCGAGAAGGTAATCTGTGAAAATGCCGCTTCCGCATTGATATCAAATCTCCCTTTCAGCCTGAATCTGGCTTCAAGTCCGCCGTAAAGATTCAATGCACCTGCACTGTACTGTGCATCAGGACTTGATTCATCAACAGGTTTAAGATTTTTGAATGTTGTAAAAGGCATATTTGTTCCAAGCCGCAGGGATACCTGTATAACAGGATTTACCTGGAAGTTATTAAAGAGGTGTACAAATGATGAGTGATCAGTCTCACTGAGCTGATACTCAGGATTTTTTCTGAGAAAGGCCAGCATTGCAGAATCTGCTTTTTCCAGCTCATCTTCAAACAGGTAGGTCTGAATGATCAGTTTGTAGGCAGCAAGAGCTTCCTCGCGGTTGAAACCCGACTCGAGGCAATCGTGCAGCAAACCTGCCACCTGCTCCACCTGTCCCCTGTCGAAGAGACTCTGCGCAGTCTGTAGTTTCTCTGCACAACTGCCGGCTTCCTGGGCAGTGATTCCTGCCGGAAGCATAAGGCTAATCGCCAGTATCAGGCATCTTCCAATATGAAACAGAAACCGTTTTTTCATAAGTGTAGTGCTTATTTAATCGGATTCACTTTAATATTAAGACTCTTTTCCGCACAGGTCTTCTCAAGCGGAATATCCCTTCCAACATAAGTATTCCACTCATCCTGAGTCATGTTACGTGACAGCTGGTTGCAGATGTCCTTCACAAGGTAATCAACATTTGCGGGTCTGCTGATGAGGTTCTCCCTGTCATCATAGGAACCGGAAACGATCATTTGTCCGTCGGGACTGAACTGAATAACCATCACAAACCTCTCATGATCATTGAATGTAACCGGCGGCTCGGTAAGGTCGGACAGATTACTTACATTGAAAATCTTCAATGTCTGATCATTACTTGCTGTAGCCATCTGTTTCAGCCTGTTATTGAACTGAATATCATTTACCTGGGCTGAATGAGCCTTCACTTCACTTATTTTCTTTTTAAGGTTAACAGCCCACAATTCCACCGTTCCGTTGACATCGCCAAGGGCAAGTGTGTTATTGTCGGGATTGAATCTCACCACCTTAATGTTCTTACCTACTGCATCAATTCTGAAATTATCAGTTTTATCAGTCTGGTTCCATACAATAACTCCACCCTCACTGTTTATGCCGGCAATATATTTACCGTTCAGTGATACATCAATTGAAGTAAGCGGCAGTGAACCGTCAGTCATGCTCGTATTTGTTCGTGATGACAGGTCCCATTTAAGCACCTTGCCGTCAAGTGAGGCAGAGTACAGATAATTTCCGTCATAAGAGAAGATAAGCGATTTAAGCTTCCCTTTATGACCCGGCATTTCATAGCCCTGACCACCTTTGAGCGGCACCATCTTAATAGCTGTATTGCTGCTTCCCATAGCCAGCCAGGCTTCATCAGGACTAACAGCCAGTACTTCTATTATGTCGGCTCCCGAATAAACAACCTGCAATGCCTGGTCATTACCGTCAAGCGACCATTTGAGAACTTTCCCGTCATAACCGGATGTGAAAAAGTCCTTCTTCCCGGGAACAAATGCTATACTCCGTATTCCACCCGTATGTCCGTGGAACGATTTCACATTTACATTGCCATAAGCTTTTGCCACGTTGTACAGGCCGGCATAGATATCGGCATCATTCTCAAGTCCTCCATTATTTTTATTGAACAGATAGGCCTGGTAAGCAAGCAATGACTGCAGATCCCTTTGGCCCTGTACCTGTAATGATTTGATTGACATTGATTTACCTATTGACAACATCCTGAGTCGCAAGGCTTCAATACGTCTTTCGTTAGCAGTCATGGCATTCTGGTCGGCACGAAGGCTGGCTCTTTTAGCAGAATCGGATTGTTCGAGTGCAATCTGTCTTTGCTTAAGCGCTTCAGCTTCATTTTCCTGAGCTTTCAGCCTCTGAATTTCTGCCTGAATCCTTTGTCTTTCTGCCTCCTGGGCATTCAGAGTGGCAATTGTTGCATTCGAGTCGGCAACCACCCTTGCGGCAACAGCTTCAACAGTTGATGAGTCTGCCCTCACTTTCTCCCTTTCTGCTATTACCCTTCTTTCCTCTGCAAGAATTGTCTGCCTGTCGGCTGCAATTTTCTGTACAAAGGCAAATAACATGAAGCCGACAGATATTATGGCTGCAATACCAAGAATAAGGGCGATGATCCTCGTCCTTCTCATCTGTCGTTTCTGCAGCCTTATCTTATTCTCTTCCTCCTCAAGAAATTCCTTCTCACTGGTCCTCAGGTAAACCATTGCCCTCTCAAATGCAGGATTATACCGTTCAGCCCATGCAAGAGTAGGTTTGTGCTTGTCGCGCCAGTTGATTGCAAGCTGAAGGTCAGGTGGTCTCCATAGGCTTGTCTTGCCCTGCTGGTACATTGCCGAGGCCTCCGACAAGCGGAGATACATCTGTACTGATGCCGCCTCATCATCAACCCATTCCCTCAGCCTGTCCCACAATCTCATCAGACTTTCATGCGACAGGTCAATTATTGAATTATCATCCAGGGGAACATTCTCCCTTGGCGTAATGAAAGACCTGGAGGTGATCCTGAATTTTTCAACAACGTCAAACAGCTCGTCGCTTGTGCATGAGGCAATTGCCTTTATGGCATGAACCGGGGAAGGATGTCTGAGACCTTTGTTGTCAGATCCTTTCTCAGTCAGGGTTTTGAACATTACCTCACATATCTCTTTGCCCCGCGGACTTAACTCTTCAAAAGCTTCATTCGCGTGCAGCGACATGGCATCACTCATTGTTCCAACAGAATCGTAATCTGTCTTGTCAATTGGCCTGTCCGGCTCATCAAGTTCCTGCCAGCGGTTCCAGGTACGCATCATTGCATGCTGCAGAACAGGAAGCTGGTCAGTCCTGTCTCCTATATCGCTTAAGAGTATCTCAACAAGCTTCTGATCAATTTTAGCGCCTGCATACTTCACAGGGCCTGTGATTGCTTCCCTGTAATTTTCTGTTCCCATGTGAGGAACAAGATAGTTGCTGTTATTTATTAATTGCGTAAGTCCTTGATAATGCGCACATTCCCCAATAAAGTCAGAGCGCATTGTGAGTATTGTGAAAACATTAACAGCAGTCTGTGACACAGAATTGACAACCCTGTCAACAAAATCGGCAGTCAGCTTATGTGTTGATTCTCCTTTCGAAAGTGAGCTGTACCTGAACAGTTCCTCAAACTGGTCAATAACAAGGAGCAGCTTTGTCCCGTTTTGAGAGAAATAATTCTTCACTGCATTGACAACACCATCCGGTGAACCTGTCAGATCTGAGTATATCATGTCCCGTTCAGTGCCTTTTACAGAAGCGGCCATTGCATCGGCAAGATTTCCGAAAGGATCATTTCCGGGTCTGAATGAAATTATCTTCCAGTCAGCATCATTGTTTGCAAGCTTATGTACTTTTGGTAAAATCCCGCAATATATAAGTGATGATTTACCGCTTCCGGAAGCACCAATCACTGTTACAAACCTGTTGGCAAGAAGCTTCTCAAGCACTTCCTCACTTTCTCCTGCACGACCAAAGAAGAGGTCACTCTCCTCGGGTGCAAAAGGTCTCAATCCGGGGAATGGATTGAATTTTTTAGTATTTGCTATCGGACCCATAATAAAAATTTTCCATCCTAAACTCTTATACCTATGACAAGTATGTCATCGACCTGCTCATTGGCTCCTCTCCATTCATTCAGCCTCTGAATCAGGATATCCTTCTGCTGCGCCATAGGCAGCTTATGAACTTCGCCCAGCATTTCCTGGAATCTCCGAAGCATGAACTTCTTGTTATCAGGTCCGCCGAACTGGTCGGGATAACCATCGGAGAAAAGGTAAATGCAATCGCCTTTTATAATATCTATCTTATTATTTGTGAATGGTTTGGAAACTCCTCCTTCATATACTCCAATCGGGAACCTGTCGCCTCTTATTAGCTGAACCTCCTCTTCCCTTATAAGTATCATGGGATTATTGGCGCCGGCAAATTCAAGCTTGCTTTCCCTGAAGTTGAAAACGCAAAGGGCCATATCCATTCCATCCTTGATCGAACTCTCAGTATTACTCTCATTCAGTGTATTTATGACTCCCGCATTCAGCTCATCAAGGATAACTGAAGCAGAACGCGCTTTCCTTACGTTTACAGCATTATTCAGCTGGTTATAGCCGACAATTGACATGAAGGCGCCCGGAACACCATGACCTGTGCAGTCAACTGCTGAGATCATGCACAATCCGTCAGTGCTGTGCATCCAGTAAAAGTCACCGCTGACGATATCCTTGGGAAGATAGAGGATAAAATACTCCCTGAGCTGGCAGTCAATTGCAGCCACAGACGGAAGTATTGCATTCTGTATCCTGCGCGCATAGTAAATACTGTCCATGATATGCTTCTTCTGCTCCTCAATCTCCTCTTTCTGTTTCTCAATTTTAAGAGTTCTTTCCTTTACTTTCTCTTCCAGTTCATAGGTATAACTTTCAAGCTGAGCGATCATCATATTGAATTTTTCAGTCAGCCTTGTTATCTCATTATTTCCCGACACTTCAGCTCTTTCACGCAGATCACCGTTTGTTATCCTGTCGACATTTTCAACAAGCTTCTTTATAGGCAGGGTAATAACCTTTGTCTTCCGGTAAATCACAAGACTGAGAACCAGCATTATAGCAAGAAAAACCACAATAAACCTCAAGGCTTCCTGCCTGAAAAGTACCTGCTGGGCAGTCCTGTCAGAAATTATCCTTATAACTGATCCTTTGTAAAAACTGGAGGATGTTGTGTCCTTTGAAGCTGCACGCTCCATATAAATATAATTGTAGCTCAGCCACTGTCTGCCCACCTGCTGAAGAATCTCAACAGTATCCTTGTAATGGAATACATTAAGGAGGATGTCATCCTGATTGTCAACCTTTAAAACATTCTTGTTCATTGAGAAGGGCTCATCAGCCATAAGGAAGAGCTCTACGTCAATAATACCCTGGGTCTCACTCTTTAACTCAGCTTTAGTATCTTCTATAGCCTGAACTATATTGTCAACCTGCTTAGAATAAGCTCCAAGCTCAATTATGTATTTTTTATCCCTTGTAGCCTGATAGGTATATTTCTTAGGTCTCTTTGTTGCCTGTTCAATAGCAAACAGCTCTGCCACAAACTCTCCCTTTTTTTGTATTCCCTGGAGGTAGTTCTTCATGTTTTCTCCAAGGGAAAAGAGATTAAATCCAAGATCCTGCTTGAATGTTGTATTTATAATTACACCTTCGCCTGATATCACGTATATATCCTCATTTGAAGGATCCATTCCAATTTCATTTGCTATCTTCCGGAGATCGGCTTTTTCAATATTGTCTGTATTGGCGAAATATTTATCCACAAGAAGGGATGAAAGATCCCTGAACCTGTTATTGAACTGTTCCTCAACAAGACTTGTTGCAATATCCTGGAATTTCAGAATCTTTGTAACCTCATTTGCCAGAAGTCTGTTCTTTTCTGCAGTACCTGTGCTGAGGATGGTCCGGGTACGAATGAAATTGATTCCTGCAATAATAAGAAGAGCAATAACAGTAGGTATTGCTATGTTGAAAATCAACTGACGGAATATTGTTGTTTTTCTGTGAGCCATCAGATGTTGTTATGCTTCGTTAGTATTTATATAGTCATAAACATGTACAGAGCTTTCAGGGTACTTGTATTCAAAATCCTCTGCAACTGCAAGTGAGAGGGCATAATAAGTGGTATTGCCAGAATTGGATATTCCTGTTTCGCTCCCTGGGTAGCTTCCCTCATAATGTATCTGCACGGAAGATCGCCCTTCAGGTGTTAAACGCCAGATCATCGAATTGCTCAGTGCCGCATCACTAAGCTCTTTTGTATTACTGAAAAACTTAAGCTCAGGAGCAATTGAAAGGAGTTCATCTTCCGGAACTGCCGGAAAACAGGAAGCCAGGAAACCAGTCTTCTCATACAGCAGTTCTTCACTGCTGACTTTCCCTGTTACAATTTTGTCGAGTCTGGAAGCTGATGCATCAGACAACCTCCTTGATACAGATTTGTAGAGCTCCATTCCTGATGAGGCAATTATGCGGGCAGACTCCTCCAGAAGAATTTCCTCAGGACTGAAAAGCAAGGCAGCCACCGACTCGGTAAGCGACTCACTTTCAAGCTCTTTAATATTTCTTAACACACAGGCTTTTGTCCAGACACTTACAAGGTTGTAATCCCTGTTGATCAGGTCCTCAATAATCCTTTCATACGAGGGTATCTCAACCGGATAGAACTGGTAAAGGTTTTTAAGCTTCTCCTCATCAGGCAGAGAATCAACAAGCATTATAAGCTTCTGCTTTATCGCATCATCAATCACAATATCAATCATTTCAAGTGCGAAATTCACACTCTCAACTGTTTCGCTGTCAAGGTTTTCCTTTATTTTAACAATTGATCCGCGGTCGTATGTAACAGCAAGCAGGTCGAAAAGGTAATTCCGCCATCGCTCTAGCTCTGCCGAAACCACTCCCTTAAGACTAGTACTATTCTCCCGCTCGAGGCTTCTTCTTGCGGCAAGGTTCCAGGTCATTATGCCGATTGTTTCAGAAATAAGCTGATGAAGCTTGTCCTTTTCTTCTTCAGAGGGTTTGAACTCAATATCGGGAAGGCATTTAACGGCAAGCTCCTTCAGCTGCCGGGAATTTGACCAGAGCCTTGAAAACAAAAATGCCCTGCTGCTATCTGTATGTATCCTGCCCAGAAGCCTCAGAACACTCCTGCTTGTATTTATATTGCCGGATGAGGCCAGGTAGAATCGTTCCAGCTCAACCCCGGCATCATTCCCAAAGCTTTTCAAAACCGAATATGCATCTGTCTCAAGCCCTTTGATATTCAGACAGTCGCATACTTCAGGCAGCAGGTCGGTAAGCCTGAATTTTCCTATCAGAAACATTCCGAGCCTTTTAGCTTCTGCATTATTATCACGCAACAGCCTCAGCAATTCGGTTGTCTGGGGCATCCTTGCACCTGTCAGCATTTTTCTTGCTGCCTGCACCTTGTCATTGTCGGATTTCCCTTCAGCTGTCAGCTCCTCCAGCTTTCTTGCAGTCTCAGCTGTAATTCGCCTTGTGTCTTCATCTGCCGTAGATAAATTCTGC
Source organism: Bacteroidota bacterium (assembly GCA_022703405.1). Taxonomy (GTDB): domain Bacteria; phylum Bacteroidota; class Bacteroidia; order Bacteroidales; family VadinHA17; genus LD21. The sequence continues at coordinate 15,513 of JAKLDT010000053.1, forward strand.
AGCTTCTTAAGAACCGGTAACATCGATGTATCCTGCCCGGCTGAAGAATGATTTATAATTTTCCTGAGATACCACCTGTTCCCTGTTGTTTCCAGACTTGAATAATCACCGGTAACAAGGCTGAAATAGTCTTTCCTGAAAGCATTCTCGGAAGCGAATCTTCCGGCCTGATCTGCGTTAAAGGCTGTTACAGGTTGCAGCAGAAGTGATTTACCTGACTCGAGTGCCCTGTGTATCGATTTCCTGTATTCAGTATAAAGCTTTACAGCTACGAAGATCCAGATTATTATGAAGGCAAGCAATACCCAGGAGAAATGAATCAGCTTAATGAAGCTCAGTACGCCCATTCCGGCAAGGATCAGCCCGGATGATAATGCTGCTATCTCATTTACTGTTCCGTCCATACCCGACTGGATCTCGTATCTTATTTTTTCATCGATTGTCTGGTATATGACCTTGAATGAAGGAGATTCGATTGAATCCTTAAGCGATTTTGAGAACAGCCTGCCCAGAGCCAGCAGAAGGAAAAAGATCAGGAAACCTCCGGATGCTTCAGGAGTATATCCCATTGACATGCCAACAAGAATCGCCACAACTACAAAGAGTGCCAATAGTATCGGTGATACTGCAAGACAGACCTTTAGTCCGTAATTTCGTATCAGGTATGAAAATACAAGAAGCTTGACAAGAAGAGTGAAAATCATCATGCTGCCTGTGAAGATCCCCAGAAACCTTGCCATATCCTCTTCAGCCGGATACTGGGCCCTGGTGACAGCCATAAATGAGTACTGCACGAAAAAAGCGGTAAGAACCGACAGTGCCACAAAGAGGCCCATTATTCTTATATACCTGTCCTCCCGGAAGGAAGCCAGAACTGATTTTTTCTTTTCACTTTTAACGGGTTTCCCCTGTTTCTGTTCATCCTTATCACCTGAGAAGGTGAATCTTGAACCTATCATTATCTGCAGTATTGCAGCCACAAGCACAGAAATGGCGCTGATAAGCAGGATATTATGTGACTCGAAACTGAACGCAAGAAGTACCGGAATAGTGTAACAGCTTATTATTATGCCCACAACAAGGCCCGCATCAACAAGTCCGAAGAGTCTTTTCCCCTGACGTAGTGAGAACAGACGTCCGGCAGTTCCCCAGAAACCGAGCGCTGCAAGAATATTCAGGGGCCCCAGCATAATGAACACAAGGAAAACAATCAGTTTTCCAGGTGAAATAAGAAGGGCAATCCAGAGAAGAAGGCTAAGTGCTGTTACAAGGGCAAGGTTAAAAATTGCAAAATTCCTGAATTTCATTCTCGTCTGCAGGCCCGTGTACAGAGCAGTAAGAATTATACCTGCCAGTCCTGATACCACGTAAGCACGCGCCATCATCTTTTCATCAAAAATTGAAAGAAACAGGGAGTGTGCACTTATATCAAAAGCTCCGAAGAAAATTCCTAAAAATACAGACTGGGTTAAAAGCATTCCAACCATAGATTCCTCGCCTGATTCTATGCCAAGCGCAGAAAGAAGCTTTTCTCTCATTAGTTCCCCCGTTAGATATTAATAATACTAAATTAATAAATTAATTAAGAAT
>JAKLDT010000054.1 GCA_022703405.1 Bacteroidota bacterium
TAAAGAAAACCTCCCTTGAAGCTTATTCCCGCCCGCGCGCGAATGGTGTTAATGCAATAACAGTACGTGAAGGTGATGAGCTGCTTGAAGCAAGGATGACAAATGGTCAGCATCATATTATGCTGGCAATAAAATCGGGCAGGGCGCTGAGATTTCCTGAATCGCTGGTAAGGCCAATGGGAAGAACAGCATCAGGAGTGAGGGGCATAAGGCTTGCCAATGAGGAATCTGATTTCGTTATTGGTATGATAACTGTTGAGGGCAAGGAGAAAGAAATCCTGGTTGTTTCAGAAAAAGGATACGGCAAAAGATCAGATATAGATGAATACCGTATTACAAACCGGGGTGGGAAAGGCGTGAAAACAATCAACATTACTGAAAAAACAGGAAAGCTGATTGCGCTTAAGGATGTTACTGACAGTCATGACCTTATGATAATCACCCAGTTCGGAAACATTCTGAGAAGTCCAGTGTCGGCATTGAGGGTAATGGGCAGGGCAACACAGGGTGTCAGACTCATAAATCTGAAGGAAAATGATATCATCGCTTCAGTGGCAAGTGTCCTTGTAAATGAGGAAGATGAAGGTGAAAATGGTGCCGTTTCGGATCAAAATTCAACCAACGATCAGGAAAATGGCAAAGAATTTGATGTTTAAGAAGTAATATTATACATTTGGAAAAATTTTTAAGAAAATTAAAATTAAAGTAATAATCATGAAAAAGTTTTTTCTGCTAATTGCAGTCATCAGTATTTCAATCGGCGCCATGTCCCAGAAGGGTAAGGTAACGAGTGCTTTAAGTTACATAGATCAGGGTCAGCTTGACAAAGCAAAGGAAGCAATAGATCAGGCACTTCTGGATGAGAAATCAGCAACATGGCCAAATACCTTTTTTGCAAAGGGTAAACTGGCTCAGGCTGCATGGGAATCAGATAATCCCAAGTATAAAGAGTTCTATAAGGATGCTCTTACTGAAGCTTACAATGCATACGAAAAAGCAATTGAGCTTGATCCTAAAGGTGCAATAAAGAAGAAAATCATTACGACAATGGCTTACAGCTCATTGTCATCTGATTTCTACAACCAGGGAAGTATGCTGTTCGAAGCAAAAGATTTTAAAAATGCTTTAAATTCTTTTGAAACACAGATTCAGATATGTGAAGGTGACAGGTATGTTGGTGCAATTGATACAGGTATGTATTATAATGCTGGTCTTGCTGCTTCAAATTCAGGTAGTTATGATGCTGCTCTCAAATATTTCCAGAAATGCGCCGATATGAAGTACATGGGTATTACTCCTTATTATCAGATGTATGAAGCTTACCTTGGAAAAGGTGATACAACCAAGGCAGAATCAACACTTATTGAGCTGCCAAAACTTTTCCCTGATGACAAAACTGTAACTCTTCAGTTAATTGACCTCTATATCAAGAGTGGTAAAAATGCTGAAGCACAGAAATATATAAAGATTGCAAAAGAAGCTGATCCTACAAACTATACTCTCTATTTTGCTTCCGGAATTATTTTCCTTAACGAAGAAAATTACGATTCTGCAATTCCTGAGCTTCAGAAATCAATTGACCTTAATCCTGAAGTTTTTGATACACAGTACGGAATAGGAGCAGCCTATATCAACAAAGCTGCTGACATGTTTAAGTCAGCTAATGAGATTATGGATGTGAAAAAGTACAGTGAAGCTGTTGATGCTGCAAATGCAGTTTATGCAAAAGCTCTTCCTTATATGGAAAAAGCAAATCAGCTGAATCCTGAAGATGTTTATACAATGAGAAGCCTCCAGGAACTTTACTACAGAATGAAGTTGACTGACAAGTACAATGCAATCAAAACAAAACTTGAAGCTGCAGGTGTAAAATAAGTCTGTAAAATATTCTTTTTGAAAGAGGGACTGAAGATCCCTCTTTTTTTTTGCTGTTAAGCAGGGGTAAAGGACTGTAAACTTTATATGAACTTCTGTCTAATTCAAAATTATCCTATTTGACATAATATTAATTATAGGCAAATAGTATAAATCTAATGAAATGTCTGATATTATGATCTTATGGCCCTTAGCCCTGTGCTATCAGCTATCAGCTATCAGCTCTACACTTTCCGCTTTATAACTCCTACACCAGGCCTGTCAGGTAAAATCAATTTACCACCGACAACCTGAACTCCATCGTAAATATCATTTGCGATAAGTAAATTTCCGTCAAGATCTGCCCAGTCTACCATCGGACTAAGTTGTGCTGCTGCTGTAACGGCACATGATGTTTCAGTCATGCATCCTATCATTACCTTCATGTTCAAAGCCCTGGCAGTATTTATCATCTTCAGCGCTGATCTCATTCCACCACACTTCATTAGTTTAATATTGATGCCATGGAATAATCCAGCCACCTTTTTAACATCTCTGATTGTCTGAACCGATTCATCGGCAATAACCGGCAGCGGACTTCTTTCTGTCAGCCATGCCTGATCATCTGTTACAGTCTTGGACATTGGCTGCTCTATAAACACAACACCCTTATCCTTAAGCCAGTATATCATGTCAAGGGCCATTTGCCTGTCCTTCCAGCCCTGGTTCGCATCAACACAAAGCGGCACGTTGGTTACGCTCCTGATGGTTTCAATCATTTCCTTGTCATTGTCCTGACCTACCTTAACTTTCAATATTTTATAAGGTGCTGCTTCTTCGACTTTTTTTATTACAACTTCAGGCCTGTCTATACCTATTGTAAATGAGGTATTTGGAGTCTTTTCCGGGTTCAGGCCCCAAATTCTGAACCAGGGTTGCTTCATCAGCTTGCCAACAAGGTCATGCAAGGCAATATCGACTGAGGCTTTCGCCGCATAATTGCCCGGAGCAATGTTTTCAACATAATCCAGAATCTCTTCCATTAAAAATGGATTGCTGAATCCTGATAAGTCAACTTTTGAGAGGAAATTTCCAACAGTTTCCTGACTTTCACCCAGATATGGCGGCATGGAAGCCTCTCCGTATCCAGTTATACCGTCATATTTCAACTCTGTAAGCATTGCCGGTGTTGAGGTCCTGCTGTTGGAAGCAATTGTAAATACATGGCGGAGTTCAAGGTTATAAGGCCTGAAAGTCAGTTCAAGCCTGGTTTTACCCGATGATCCTTTTATTTTCTCAGGTAATTCATTCTGCCTGAGGCCTAAGTATGAAAATCCGGCTGCTCCTGCCATAATACCACAATCCTTAATAAAATTTCTTCTGTCGGACATATAATAAAGTGTTAATAATCAATACCATGGATGATCTCTTACAAGTGTAATTCCATCTGATCCCTCGCTTCCGATTATCCGGCGTGCCAGCAGGAATGAGTTTTTCCTGTAACTGCTGTAATTTACTCTGGTAGAATCAAGACTATTCACATTTACCCTTGTTGCAGAGTGTATATATTCACTATCTCCCTTATAAACAGCTACATGTGTTACCCTTGGCTTTGAATCTCTTATGCTTCCGAAAAATAGCAGGTCACCTGGCTGTAGTTCACTCCATCCATTTTCAATATTTACAGGTTTCCCATGAAGGGCCTGCAGTGAGGCGTCACGCGATAAAATAATGCCGTTAAGGAAAAAAGAAGTCTGCATTAAACCACTGCAGTCTACTCCTTTAGCAGAGGATCCTCCCCAAAGGTATGGAATGCCCATCAGTCCTGTAGCGGAAGATAAAACTCCATCAGCAGTCGGTTTTAAATCTTTTTTCCATGCTGTAAAGTCTCTGATATATTTCCTCTCAACCCATCCATCTCTGCCATCAGGCAGAATAGCCTGAATATAAGCACCTTTTTCTGCTCCTTTCTTCATAATGCATCCTGCAACAACATCACTTATAACATCATTACTATCAGGATCTTTATATATCCAACCTGATCTGTTTATGTAGATAATTTTTGATGCTGATTTCCAGGCCAGCCATTCTGCTTCATCCATCATTTCAACAGAACCAGCTTCAGCCCAGGAAATATATTTGTCAGGAGTCTGCACAAGTATCCAGCTTCCATCCCTTTTCAGAACCTTAAGCGGTTCACCCATCAATGCCTGGGAACCCATCTCTGAATCATGTCCCGGCTCAATACGCAGATTTATAACACTCAGACCTGCAACACCTTTATCAATCCCACCTAAAGCAACAGTTGGTAATAACACCACACTGTCAATTAGCTTGTATCCCATGCTTTTGACTGAATCAGCTATCTGTGTTCTAAGAACAGGATTATCAGTTTCTCCTTTAATTATTACAGATCCTTCAATGAAACTTAAATTAATATCCGCTATACCTTCCCTCCTGTCTGGCACAAGGAGGTCCGAAATACTCCCGGCAACTTCCTGAATATGCTTAATTTTATCTTTGTCAGATACATTCTGATTGCAGGCTGTTAAAATATAAATGAACAGCATTAGCACAATCTTCAGACATTTATTTGCTCCTGTCATCTTTATGCGTTTCAGTAATAAGGTCCAAATTTACCTTTTTTTAATAAGCAGGTTTATCCGTTTTGATTAAATTCGTAATCTTCATGCATAAAATCATAGATATGAAAACAATCTTAACACATTCAGAAGTAAATAAACTATTCAGTAAGTATATATATGCTTTCTGCATAGCCGGCTTTCAATTTATTTCCTTAATTAATGCCAGTGCCCAGACTGAAGTCATGGCCTGGGGAAACATTACCGGAATCAGGATTGACGGGCAGCTTATGGAGTTTGAAACAAGCTACACCGTTGCTGATCCGGGCTGGACAATAATTAATGCAACAGGCAGGGAACGTCAAAGACCAAAATATGACAGAGACGGAAATAAACAGACAGTTAATACGAAAATCGGAGCCATCGGAATAAACCAGATTGTTGAAGATACCGGATCAGGCAAAGCAAAAGTAAGCATTTCCCTGACTTCCGACAGCGATTCAACACTTGCAGGAATATTCTACACAATATATCTGCCTGAAAATAAGTTTAATACCGGAAGTGTAAAATTAATCAGGCCTTCTTCGGGCGGAAAAGCGGAGATTCATCTGGGCAGCCTGACAGATATGAAACCTTCCAATACTTCGAAGCCAACAGCAACTGGTTTTATTGCTGAAGCACAGGGAATCAAACTTGAATTTGCTTTCGACGCTTCACTGCCTGTACAGTTAAAAAAAGCTGCTGACAATAATGGTTTTCAGGTACTTGTATCGCTGGCCGGTCAGAAAATAAAGAAAGGATCTCTTATTAAAAGGAATATAGATATAACATCCTCAGGAGAGATTGATCACTCGCCGGCTGAAATTTTTGTTGATTCAAGGAATCCGGGAAGGCGCTATGACGGATTCGGAGGAAATTTCAGACTTCAGAACCCAGCAACAGATCCTCAGGTAATAGACTACTGCCTTAATAATATGAGAGTTGCATGGAGCCGCGTAGAAATGCCATGGGGTTTCTGGCAGCCGGAAGAAAATTCCAATCCTGTTGATGCAGCAAGAAAAGGGAACCTTAATCAAAGAGTTGATGCTGCCATGAAGATGGCGCAAAGGCTTTCATCTATGGGAATGCCGGTAATAGTGAGCGCCTGGTCTGCACCAAACTGGGCAATACTTGGCGATCCGATGGATGCTTTCAGAAACCGTTCAAAAGGAATTTACGGTTATCAGCTCGATCCTGCCAAAACAGATAAGATATACAGGTCACTTGCAGATTATCTTGAGTACATGAAGAATTCCTACGGAGTTGAAGCTGTAATGTTTTCATTCAATGAATCTGACCTGGGTATTAATGTTCGTCACTCTGGTAAGGAACATGCAGAATTCATTAAAGGCTTCGGAGAATATCTTTCCAGGCGCGGTCTGGCAACAAGGTTACTCCTGGGAGACAATTCAGATGCAACTACTTTTGATTTTATAATACCCTCATTGAACGATCCTGAGACACATAAATACATAGGTGCAGTTTCGTTTCACTCATGGAGGGGCTGCACTGATGAGACTCTTAAAAAATGGGCTGCTGCAGCAAAACAGTTGAACCTGCCACTCATTGTTGCTGAGGGAAGCACGGATGCAGCCGCATGGAATTACCCTGAAATATTCTCGGAGGAATCGTTTGCTTTTTACGAAATTAACCTTTATACAAGGATACTGTCAATATGCCAGCCTGCATCTATTCTTCAGTGGCAGCTCACCGCCGATTATTCAGTCCTTACTGGCGCCGGTATCTTCGGAACACAGGGTCCGCTCACCCCCACCCAGCGCTTCTGGAACCTGAAACAGCTTGCATCAACACCTGTCGGTGCATTTTCCCTGTCAACAAGGACTAATAAGAAAAGTGTGTGCACAGCTGCTTTCGGCAACAGGACACGAGGAGAATATACAATACACATAGTGAACAATGGCGCTGAATGTAAGGCAGTTATCTCAGGATTACCACAGGACATTGCAGTTTATGAGATATATGTTACCGACAAAGTAAAAGGTATGGAAAAAACCGGGGAAGCAACAGCCATGAACGGGAAACTTGAGTTTAACCTGAATAAGGCAGCCTTTACAACACTCATCAGCAAACATTGATCATGCAGCAAAAATATGTTATAAAACATTTTTATGTTTATTGTTAAATGTAATATTTGAAATTATTGATTATTAAGTATTTATCAAATACCAGATTCAATGCCACAGATAAATAAGAGCACACTTGACTTTCTTGCCACACTTTCGAGGAATAATAATAAGGAGTGGTTTGACCAGCACAGGTCGGATTATGCTGCTGCTAAAGCCAATTTTGAACTCTTTGTTCAGGAGCTGATTACAGAAATATCAGAATTTGACCCGATACTTAAGGGACTGGAGGCAAAAAATGTCATTTTCAGGATAAACAGGGACATAAGGTTTTCTAAGGACAAATCGCCATATAAGACAAATATGGGGGCCTTTATTGTAAGGGGCGGCAAACAAAACGGCAATAAATTCGCCGGGTACTATTTTCATATTGAGCCAGGCCAGTGTATGCTTGCCGGAGGAGCATACGTACCTCCTGCTGAATGGCTTAATGCGATCCGTGAAAATATAAATGACTACCCTGAGAAATTCCTCAAAATCATAAACGATCCTTCATTCAGGAAAAAATTCGGACAAATTGAAGGAGAAAAGCTGAAAAAGGCTCCGAAAGGATTCGATCCGGGCAGCAGTCATATCGAACTGCTGAAATACAAAAGTTACCTGGCAGTAAAACAAACAACTGATAAACAGGTACTTTCTCCGGATTATTTTTCCTTTGCGACTGATACTTTCAAGTCCATGAAACCACTTAATGATTTCCTGAATGAATACTAGGTATCTCACAGGGCTTACACTTGTGGCCACCCTGGGTGGCTTTCTTTTCGGTTTTGACACGGCAGTTGTCAATGGTGCTGAAAAATCACTTGTCGACCTCTTCATTTCAAAGGCCTTATTACCTGAATATCAGAATTATGCCCTTGATCTAATAACCCAGTACAGGATACTTGTGTCAGTGGTGTTCCTGGGAGTATTCATGATAATTGCCGGGCAACTGATACATCTTTTAGGAAAGAGAAAGGGTTTTATTACAGGCTTTATTCTTCTGATACCTCTTACTATCTTCATTGTGAAGTATCTTTCAGCAGCTTTACCTGAAGGAAATGATACCGGAGCTATCAGGGAAATAACTGATTCAATAAAAGGCTTTGTTGTCTCGAGTGCATTAGTTGGTTGTATAATTGGCGCAGCCCTGTCAGGTTTTATTGCCAGGTCAATTGGAAGGAAAAAAGGCCTCATCCTCACTGCATTTCTTCTTTCCCTGTCAGCATTCGGAGCCTGGCAACCTGAAAAGCTTAATATCTTCGGAACCCTTGATGTATTTTCCTTCATGATATACAGAATTATAGGAGGCGCCGGTATAGGTTTTGCATCTATCCTTTCACCAATGTACATTGCCGAGATAGCACCTGCTGATATAAGGGGTAAACTTGTTTCATGGAACCAGTTTGCAATAATATCAGGAATGGTAATTATCTATTTCATTAATTACCTTATAGCAAGGTCTGGCAATGAACAGTGGCTTATTACAGATGGCTGGCGCTGGATGTTTTTTTCAGGTGTAATTCCATCGCTGCTTTTCCTAACCTTGTTATTTTTCATTCCTGAAACTCCGAGATATCTTATGTTGAAAAACAGAAAGTCGGAAGCTTTTGACCTTATTGTAAAAATCTCAGGATCAATCAAGGCTCCGGAAATACAAAAGGATATTGAAACATCATTAAGTGAAAAACATGCACCCTGGCTGGCCTATGGATACAAGGTTATTATTTTGGGATTAATACTCGCTGTATTCCAGCAGTTTATAGGAATTAATGTCGTTATGTACTATGCGGCGAATATTTTCCGCAACATGGGTCTGAGCACAGATTCAAGTCTTCTTCAGACAATAATTGTTGGTGTAATCAATATGCTGTTCACAATAATTGCAATTTTCAGTGTTGACCGCTTTGGAAGAAAACCGCTTCTCATTACCGGAGCCTTTATAATGGCCCTTTCAATGTTCAGTCTTGGCACATCGTTTTACCTGAAGAGTACTGGTCTCATGGCGCTCATATTCATGCTATTGTACATTGCCGGGTTTGCAATGAGCTGGGGACCTGTTGCGTGGGTAATCCTTGCCGAGATATATCCAAACTCTATCAGAGGCGCAGTATCGATCCCTGTTGCCGGTTTGTGGATTTCAAATCTCATTATATCATGGACCTTCCCGATGATGAATGACAATGTCTGGCTTACTGAAAAATTCAATCATGGTTTCTCCTACTGGATATACGGCCTTATGTGTCTGCTTGCTTTGCTTTTTGTAGTGAAATTTATTCCTGAGACAAAAGGAAAATCGCTCGAGGAAATTGAAAAATTCTGGACAGGGAAGTAAGTTTATCATTTAGTCTTTTTAACTATTTTTAACAATTCCCATTTGCCTTAATTCAAGGCAGTTAAAAATTCTTCATATCCTTCACGGGAAAAACTATTGCGAAATTAAAAGCTGTTTACTTATTTAAAAGAAAACTTTTTTATGATTCTATTCCCCGGAAAACCTGATAACAGGGTAAGGAAGGTATTTGCCTCACCAGGTATCAAGCCACATTTTCTTCTCTTGTTTATAGTATTGTCTTTCAATTTATTACATAGTCAATCTGTAGTCAAACTTAATATACTCCAGGCTGAAAAGCTGGCAGTCGAACTTCCGGCCAGCATCAACACTGTTGATACATCTCCTCTGCATCTTGGCGATAGCATTCGGATTACAGGAGGCACGCTTCCTTACCGTTATGCCTGGAAGAGTGATAATCAGGTTCTTTCAGAAAGTGCCACACTGGAAGTAATCCCCGGAAATGTCCCCTACAGGTACAGTATAATAATAACTGATTCAATGGATTGCACTGTAACAGGTGAGGTATCAATTGTTGTAGGCATAGAGGAGAAAGACCTTCTGCCGGTTAAAGTGTACCCGGTGCCAGCAACTTCATACCTGATTATCGAACCTGGCGAAGGACTCGAAAATGCTACTGTTACACTCTACTCTCTTTCCGGTGTAAAGCTGATTTCCCAAACGCTAAACGGAAAGACCACTCTTCCGCTTGATGTAAAAACAGGTTTCTATATTCTTGAAATTAAACATAATAACCGTTTATCAATTAGAAAAATAATAGTTTCCGGGAAATAACTGTCTTCATATTTAATATCGCTTCTTTATGAATTTTCTCAGCCTGATAAGATTATTCTCAATAACAGCAGTTGTCTTTATACTGTTTTGCCATAATGTAAATGCAACTCCCGACAGGGTTAAAGAAGCTGCATCCAAATTCATGAAACTAAAATTTGACGAGAACAACAGGAAAAACAGTGCTCCCATTTCAAGTGATACAGAACTTTCATTAATCTATTCCTCAAATGATACATGCAGGAACAGATTGTACGGATACAATTCTAATACCGGTGGTTACGTATTTGCAGTTGAACTGGAAGATACTATTATAGTCACAGCATATTCATTATCAGGAAGATACGAATCAGGTACAGCAAATATTCAAATGTCAGGTTTAATAAAGGCGTATGAATCTTCAGAGATCCTAAAAACAAGCATGCCATTACGAAATATCAGGAAAGGAAGCCTTTCGCCCCTTCTTGAAACCGAATATATAAACTGGAATCAGACAGGTTTTTACAATAAAGCATGCCCTGTCGATCCTTCAACAGGGCAAAACGCAGTTACAGGCTGTGTTGCAACAGCAATGGCGCAGATTCTCAGATATCATAAATATCCGGCACAAGGCCGGGGCAGCCATACTTACCAGCATCCTTATTATGGAACCATTAGTGCCGATTTTGGTGCAACTGAATATGACTGGAATAACATGCCTGGCGTATTAACTGCAGATAATGAGGATGTTGCGAAAGTTCTTTTTCATGCAGGGGTATCAGTTGACATGAACTACGGACTTTCTGAGAGTTCTGCCAATGTTGCAAATGTTCCGCTGGCTTTGTCGGAATATTTTGGTTATAAAGATGCCAGATACTTTAACTCAGATTATTTTGCATGGGGTACCAATGACTATCATCTGGCTCTTATTGAAGAGCTTGAGAATGATCGCCCTGTTTTTTATGAGCTCCGTGGAGATCCAGGGCATGCTGTTGTTATTGATGGATATGATGGTGACTATTTCCACATTAACTTTGGATGGGGCGGTTCAGAAAATGGATACTTCCTGTTATCAGGCACACAGTTTGCCTCAGTATATCAGTTCGGATTCCGCGGTAATTCAGTTATGAGCATTTCTCCTTTAAGAATTGCCACTAATGTGCAGGATTCATTAACACTGGTAGCATTTTATAATGCCACCAACGGACAAGCCTGGAAAGTTAATACCAACTGGCTGACAGGCAAATTATCATCCTGGCATGGAGTTGATGTGCTAAACGGAAGGGTAAGACATCTTATACTTACTGACAATAACCTTACAGGAACAATTCCGCCTGAAATAGGCAAACTCACCGGACTCACTTATCTTAATCTGGCAATCAACAATCTTACCGGTGAAATACCTGAACAGATTGGTCTTCTGACAAATCTGATGGATCTGACACTTTCTCTGAACAAACTAACCGGGACAATACCTGAAAGTATCGGGAATCTGCATAATCTCAGGATGTTATCTCTCGCCATAAATAAACTCACAGGAAATATTCCAGAGACTTTAGGCAACATTCCAAGCCTTTCGATACTTAATCTTACACAAAACCAGCTTAATGGCTCAATACCTGCTTCAATCTGCAATCTTCAAAGCCTGTCATCTCTCGAGCTTAGTGAAAACCAGCTTTCAGGACCTCTTCCTGCTTATTTAGGCAACCTGACAAATCTGAGCTTCCTGAACATTGAAAAGAATAATTTCTCGGGAAACCTGCCCGCAACAATATCAGGTCTGACGAAACTGACGGGATTCATGATTAATGACAATAAATTTGAAGGCTATGTGCCTGCGGGTATAGGAAATATGACTCTCCTTAAAAGTCTGAAGCTGGATAACAACCTGTTAACTTCCATTCCGGATGAGATTGGACTGCTTGTTTCACTTGAGAGGTTCACAGCTGACAATAACAAATTAAGTGGAAATCTGCCTGACGGAATAGGAAACCTTACGAACCTGAAATACCTCAGTTTAAACAATAACCAGATTAAAGGTATTCCTCAATCAATCGGAAATCTTAAGAAGCTTGAGTATCTCTCTCTTTCCCTGAACCAGATTAATGCAATACCAATTGAACTCGGAGGACTTGCATCCGTTCAGGAGATATACTTTTCCGGGAATAAACTTTCCTCATTACCATTTGAGATCAGTCAGTTACCAAAGACGGTCACTCTTGTACTGGATCACAATTATCTTGAAGAGCTTACACCGGGAATCAGCCTCATGAAGAAGCTGATCTTTCTTGATGTTGCAGCAAACAGGTTGAATAAACCATTGCCGCCACTTTCACATATCAATTTTTACAATCTTAACTTAAGTAATAACAATCTGTCTTTTGAAGATATTGCTGCTTCGGGTTTTCTTTCCTTTGATCCTTCAAGCTTTCTTTACTTTAAGCAGAGGAATCTTAGGCTTACTGATACCATTTTTACTTTTGTTAAGGGTGATTCGCTGATAGTTGATATCCGCGAAATCTCTGAAGCTAATCATCTGAAAAACAGCTACAAATGGATCAGAAACGGATCCGAAATATCAGACAGTGCTGTTCTTAGACTATTTAACCCCGGTACTGCAGACCAGGGATATTATTACTGTATTATTGAAAATGAATTATGGCCTGGACTGACTATTAAATCTGATTCTCTATATGTGAGAATGGTAAACTCAGATAATTTATCAAATGATACAATTTCCTCAAAAAGAGGTACAACTTTAACTGTGGCAGATAAAAAAATAACCCTGGTAAAGCCTGCAAATGTCCGAGGTATATTAACCTGGCAGGCTTCGAAGGACACAGTCAACTGGATAAATCTGACAAGTGGAATTTCTGATCCGGTTATGAACAACATTACCAAAATTACAGCTGACAGTATTATAATACAACCCGTTACACCAGCACTGTACAGATTCATGCTGAAGGAAGGTGAATGCAAACCTCTATATAGTGATACAATTAAGGTTATGTTATCGAAATCGACTGCGCTTCTTGATACAATATTAAACGTCAGCTCCTCTCCTGCTGAAATAAAGCTGCCTGAAATAGTGCTGACAATCCCTACAGGAATATCAGGAAGCGATTTCAGACTAACAATAGATAGGATAGAAACACCCCCGGCTGCTCCTGACAGTGTAATTACAGGAAATGTATATGATGTAAAACTAAGTTGCGGAACCAGTTTCAGCATTCCGATAAAAATAAAACTTAAAATAGCCTCTGATTCCCTTAGAGCAAACACCATCAACAGGTTCAGGGCAGCATTTTTTGATGAAGAAAAGTACTTATGGACCTTATATGACAAATCATCAGTCAGCCTTGATGATTCAACACTTGTATTTGAAACTGATCACCTTACAAAACTGGCATACTGGGAAAGGAGTCTTGTAGATGGAGATTATACCGACAAATTTGTAAAGGACGGGGTAACAGTGTATTACAAGAAAAAATTACTGGATCTTATGGGATTATATGATAAAAACCAGACAACACAAAACTGGCATGTACCTACTGGTGATCCGGAATTTGGCACACCATTGCAGGTTCAGGATATGGCTCATTTTACCGGTGAGGTTATGGCCAAATTCAGAACACTTGGTTTACAGGTACCTGATGAAATATCAATATATGCTGATAATATTGATGATTATGGAGTTGTGGGCCTGCTTGGAATGACAAATGGCTATCTTACATTAAGTATATATATAGATGATCCTGTTTTATTACGAAGTGTGGTTGCCCATGAATACATGCACTTTACACAGGACTATTATATTTCAGCACATCCAGGAAACATTTTCTGGATGGAGGCCAACGGACATCTCGCAGACAGAATTGTATGGGACAGCACTATTGTACCTGTCTGTGAATCAGATCATTATCTGCTTGATAACAGGGGGTCTTCAAATTCCATTTTCCAGTTCCTCTCTAAATCATGGGATTACTGGGATGCCTCAATCCTGACACAGAACCTTGCAGGAAATGTCGATTTTTGTTATCAGGCTGGGACTTTTATTCACTTTATGAGGAGCTACAAGCCTGGCATAAAACTTAAACCCGATGTACTTCTGAAAGAAACATCTCTTTTGGGATCCTGGAAAGATTACCTTGATTCATACATTAAGAATAATCTCGGATCAACAATCAATGACCAGTATGCAGATTATATTAAATTCATATTCAGTGGAAAAGAGCCTGACTTCACTGTTCTAAATACAAACTCTGAGGATTCAGGTGATCCGCTGAAATTCATTTTGCAGGCATCAAGTGATTTTTCTAGAAAGCACCTGATTAAGCTTCCTGAAGATCAGGCGAGTATACCAATACAAAATGAAGACCTTTCAGTCGACATGGAACCCTTGTCTGCACAAATGGAACACTTCTACAACATGAGCCAGAACCGGTCACTCTGTATCAGGTATGTCAGAAAACATACTGACACAGCCTCTGTAAAAGTATATTTGTGCAGGTTCAACAATAGCAGTAAAACTATGGAGATGACTGATATATCGAGAACTGACAGCTCTCATTTCTTCGTACTTGCAGCCAGTGATGAAAATCTGAAAGAAAAGTCAAATCAGGCCTTCCTGCTCTTCATAAATAAAAATGGTAATGATAAAATTACAGCAGAATATCAACTTGAAATTACCCCTGTTACTGACTTCAGTTACCTGTACACTTTCTGGTTTGGAAATGATGCAGGTACAGAGAGTTATGATCACAAATACAATGATGGAACTGACAGGAGGATTTACTTCTGGGTCTCTGATAATGCCAGCCGTTCAAAAGTATACACCGACAGCTCCTTTATAATAACAGAACAGAGAGCAAATGGTGTTATGGAATTATATTACAATTTCAGAAACGGGAATATGAGCATAACTGAAAATAAAGCAGGAACTTATGGTTATTATGATGTGAATACTAATACTACTGAAACAATTTCATATACCGGAAGCACAACTGTTGAATTGAAAAATATTTTCTTCGCACCATTGTCAGAAAGCCTTGTAAATCAGGGTGCAGGAATCTATGATTTTCACTCAAAGAACAGCCTGGACACAAAAAATCTGATTATCAGTATAAGCGACACATATACTGCGACATGTACTTCATGCCCGGGATCTCCTGTTACAGAGTCATATACCTATACATCAACTGACTGGAATACTGATCCCGGCATCAGGCTTAACATTCAGGTAAAATAGCCGAAGTATAAGCAGAATATTATTGGATTAGAACTGGCGAAAAACAGGTATTTTCCTCATTCTGAGGTTATCGGGAGTAACTTCAAGGTACTCATCATCCTTTATCTGTTCCATTGATTCTTCAAGTGAGAACCTGATTTTCGGAGCAATCTTAAGTCCTTCATCACTTCCGGAAGCCCTCATGTTTGTGAGCTTCTTGCCTTTAACAATATTTACTTCAAGGTCGCCCGGCCTTGTGTATTCTCCGATTACCTGGCCTTTATAAACCATTTCACCCGGATCGATATAGAATCTTCCCCTGTCCTGAAGCCGGTCAATTGCATAGCCAGTTGCCATTCCCTGCTCCATGGAGATCAGTGAGCCGTTCTGTCGTGGCATAAGATCGTCACCCTTGTACTTATCGTAAGCCCTGACCCTGTGATGCATGACAGCCTCACCGGAAGTAGCTGTTAACATATTGTTACGCAAACCTATGAGACCTCTTGAAGGGATATCGAATTCAAGATGGATAAGGTCGCCCTTCGGTTCAATTGTCAGCATTTCCCCTTTACGCTGGGTAACAAGCTCAATTGCTTTTCCGGAGACCTCTGAAGGCACATCTATTGTAAGTGTTTCATAGGGTTCACATTTAATCCCGTCAATATCCTTCAGTATAACCTTTGGCTTGCCCACCTGAAATTCATAACCCTCCCTGCGCATAGTTTCAATCAAAATTGAGAGATGCAATATTCCGCGGCCATATACATTGAAAGTATCCTCCGATTTGGTCTCCTCAACCCTTAGTGCCAGGTTTTTCTCAGTTTCTCTGAACAACCTGGTTCTCAGATGTCTTGATGTAACAAATTTCCCTTCCTTACCGAAAAAGGGTGAATTGTTTATTGTGAAAACCATACTCATTGTAGGCTCATCGACCTCAATACGCTGAAGAGCCTCCGGTTCAAGCAGATCAGCCAGGGTATCTCCTATCTCAAAATCGTCAAGGCCAATAACTGCACACAGGTCTCCGCAACGCACCGATTCAGTCTTTATTCGTCCAAGACCTTCAAATACATATAATTCCTTTACCCTTACCTTCTTTACCTTGCCATCCTTCTTGCAGAGAGTATAATCCTCCCCGGTAACGATATCGCCTCTGAATACCCTGCCTATCGCAATCCTACCTACATAACTTGAATAATCAAGGGAAGCAACCTGCATCTGTGCTGTTCCTTCATTATATTTCGGTTCAGGAATTTCTTTCAGAATAGTATCAAGAAGATATTTAATATCGGTAGCAGGTTTCTTCCAGTCAGCGCTCATCCATCCAAGCTTCGAAGATCCGAACACAGTCTCGAAGTTAAGCTGGTCTTCGGAAGCATCAAGGTTGAACATAAGCTCAAATACATCCTGCTGCACCTCGTCCGGCCTGCAATTTTCCTTATCAACCTTGTTAATTACAACAATTGGCTTAAGACCGAGGGCAACAGCTTTCCCGAGAACGAAGCGTGTCTGTGGCATGGGTCCTTCAAGCGCATCGACAAGGAGAAGCACTCCGTCTGCCATTTTAAGAACCCTTTCAACCTCACCACCGAAGTCGGCATGTCCCGGAGTATCAATGATATTAATCTTTACCCCGTTATAGTTGGCGGCTACATTCTTTGATAGTATTGTAATGCCTCTTTCCCTCTCAAGGTCATTGTTGTCGAGTATCAGCTCTCCTGCATCCTTGCGCTTGTCTATCACCTGACACTCCTGTATAATCCTGTCTACCAGCGTTGTTTTGCCATGGTCGACATGAGCAATTATTGCAATATTACGTATTGACTGCATACAAAAAAATTAGACCGCAAAAGTAATATTATTGGCCGTAATAAAGTAAAAACCACTGATAATTAATTATTGACAGAAAAAAATATCTATATTGG
>JAKLDT010000055.1 GCA_022703405.1 Bacteroidota bacterium
CTTTTCCTTTCAATCTGGTTTCTGAAACCGGCAATTTCCTTTTCAAGCTCTGTAATTTTTCCGTACCTGATCTCGGCAACCTTACCATAATCCCCGCTTCGTTCAGCCTGATCAGCTTCAAGGCGGAGGGCTTCCACAGCTTCTTTTTTCGACTGTACAGCCTCTATCATTTCCTTTTCAGCCTTCCATCCTGCAATAAGCTCATCCCTCACAGCCTGCGTTTCGGCAAGCTCCCTGGCTATCTTATCGGCCTTTACTGTGTCACCGTCTCTCCTCAGAGCTTCCTTTTCTATCTCAAGACGTGTAATAGTCCTTTCTGCTTCATCAATTTCCTCAGGAACCGAATTCATCTCAAGCCTGAGCCTTGAAGCTGCTTCATCAATAAGATCTATTGCCTTGTCGGGAAGAAACCTGTCAGTAATATATCTGGATGAGAGGTCAACAGCAGCAATTATTGCTTCATCACGGATTATAACCTTATGGTGTGTTTCATATTTCTCCCTGATGCCCCGGAGTATTGACACTGCATCCTCTCTGCCCGGTTCATCAACAATCACAACCTGGAACCTTCTCTCAAGTGCCTTGTCCTTTTCGAAGTATTTCTGAAACTCACCAAGCGTTGTGGCGCCTATTGCCCTCAGTTCACCCCTTGCCAGTGCAGGCTTCAGTATGTTAGCCGCATCCATAGCCCCTTCCGATTTTCCGGCTCCAACAAGTGTATGTATCTCATCAATAAAGAGAATTATGTCGCCGTTCGATCCGATCACCTCATTTACAACCGACTTAAGGCGTTCTTCGAATTCACCCTTGTATTTGGCGCCGGCAATAAGCGCCCCCATGTCAAGAGAAAATATAGTCTTTGACTTTATATCCTCGGGCACATCACCCCTTATAATCCTGTGAGCCAGCCCCTCAGCTATGGCAGTCTTTCCCACGCCCGGCTCACCTATAAGAAGAGGGTTGTTCTTGGTCCTTCGCGTAAGTATCTGCAGGATTCTCCTTATCTCATCATCTCTCCCTATTACCGGATCAAGCTTCCCTGTTCTCGCCTGTTCGTTGAGATTTATGGCATACCTGCTCAGAGCATTGAATGTGTCATCGGAGGTCTGGCTTTCTACAGAGGAACCTTTCCTTAACTCTGCTATTGCATTTTTCAGCGCCTTCATCGTTACACCATGATCTTTAAGGATATCTGCAACCTTGTCGTTAGTATCAATTATTCCCATGAGCAGGTGTTCCGCAGTGACGAATTTGTCCTTCATTGCCGAGGCATGGCTGTTTGCCTTTCTCAGTGCATCAGAAGCGCCATTTGATATATATGTTTCAGCGCCTGAAACTTTCGGGAAGGACTCAATCAGCCTGTCAGTCTGTTTTTCAATTGAAGCTGAATTTGCACCTATTTTTCCGAAAATATAGGAGGTTATATTTTCAGCTTCACTCATTATCCCTTTAAGAATATGTGCACATTCAACAGCCTGCTGGCCTTTTGAATTGGCGATGTTGAAAGCCTGCTGAACAGATTCCTGTGCTTTTAATGTGAAATTATTCAGATTCATTTCTGTTAGTTTTAAAAGCCCGTTTACAAAAGTTCTGCCATGTATATTAAAATGATACTTTTTGCCTTTTTGACACCCACGTAAGGTGTTTATAATGCCAATCTGGCAAATATTAAGCGTATATTTGAACTAAAAAGTACACTATGGCAAAGGTACTGTGGAAACCGGGGACAATGATATATCCCCTGCCTGCAGTTATGGTAAGCTGCGGCTCTGAACCATCTGAATATAATATAATTACAATTTCATGGACAGGTACAGTGTGCACAGATCCTCCCATGTGTTACATCTCTGTCAGGCCCGGAAGGCATTCCTATAATATTATTAAGAAGAACATGGATTATGTTATAAACCTGACAACCAGGGATCTTGCCTTTGCAACAGACTGGTGCGGAGTGAAATCGGGAGCCATGCACAATAAGTTTGAGGAGATGAAGCTGACACCTGTCCCGGCAAGCAAAGTAAGCGCTCCAATGATCCTTGAATCGCCTGTAAACATAGAATGTGTTGTGAGGGAGATCAGGGAACTGGGAAGTCACCACATGTTCATTTCAGAGGTTGTTGCGGTAAATGCCGATGAAGCATATTTTGATCCCGGATCAGGTCAGTTCCGTTTCAATGATTCATGTCCGCTCTGCTATTCTCACGGGAAATATTTTGAGATCGGAAAATATATCGGAAAATTCGGATATTCAGTTCAGAAGAAGAAAAAAAAGAAACAGGCAGGGAAGAAGAATCATTAACATTATCCTGAAAACAATTACACTAAATTTTTGAAGCAAATAAGTATTTTCATATCTTCAATGCCTAAATAAACCTGAACAAGATGAGTGAGAAGATTCTGGAAACCCTGATGCAGTTATTCGCAATAATTGCCAAACCTCACAGTAATGACAGTGAGAGAAGAGGGGTTGTTGAAGCATTTCTGAAACGCCTGCTCAACCAGGAACTGGTTCAGCAGTATCTTTCAACTTATGATGCTGCTTATGAGGAAGCAAGGAAAAAACTTGAAAAGAGTTCTGCAGAAAGACGTGAAGGCGCTATCGCAATCAGGATCAGGAAGCTCTGCAAGGAAATCAACGAACAGGGACAGCTTGCCCAGGATCAGAGAATAGTTGTAGTCATCCAGGTGCTTGAATTCTGTAAATCAGGTGACGGGGAAGTGAGCCAGATGGAACTGGGATTTATAAGCACTCTTGCTGAAGGTCTGAATATCACAACAGAGGAATACGAATTCATTGAGCGTTTTGTACTGAATCAGTTCTCAAATGCTCCAACCACATCTAATCTTCTTATTATTAATGGCATAGCTGATTTTCAGTGCGGTGAGGCAAAACATATTTTCAAGGACCAGCTGAAAGGTCAGATATGGATTCTGTTCGTTCCCTCGGTACAGATGTATTTTGTCAGGTTCAAGGGATGCGGTGAACTTGTAATGAACGGACAGCTGCTCCAGGAAGAAAAAGTGTATCCGCTTAGCCAGGGAGCCTCAATAAAAGGCTATAAGATAAGCCCTATTTATTACTGGGACATTACAATGCAGTTCCTGAAGGAGGAATTTCTTGAATCGAGGGTGGTGTACGAAGTCAATAACCTCGAGTACAGGTTCAAGAACGGGAAAGTCGGCATCCACCACATGAGCTTTAAGGAGGAATCGGGCAGGATGGTAGGAATAATGGGTGCAAGCGGCGCCGGGAAATCTACCCTCCTGGGTGTCCTGAACGGCACAAACAATCCTTACGACGGAGAAGTCCTCATTAATGGCGTAAGCATCCACAAGGACAAGGAAAAGGTAAAGGGACTTATAGGTTATGTATCGCAGGACGATCTTCTTATTGAGGAACTGACTGTTTTCCAGAACCTTTATTATAATGCCAAACTGTGTTTCGATAATCTCACCGATGAAGAAGTTCAGGCAAGGGTTGATACAGTCCTGAAAAACCTCGGGCTGTATGAGATCAGGGATATACAGGTAGGTAGTCCGCTAAACAAGAAGATCAGCGGCGGCCAGAGGAAGAGACTGAACATTTCACTTGAACTTATCCGCGAACCGGCTATAATGTTCCTTGATGAACCGACTTCAGGTTTGTCATCACGCGACTCTGAAAATATCCTTGACCTGCTCAAGGAACTTGCAAGAAAGGGGAAACTGCTATTTATCGTGATCCATCAGCCCTCGTCGGATATCTTCAAAATGTTCGATAAGCTGATTATCCTCGATACAGGAGGATACCTTATATATAACGGCAATCCTATTGATTCCATCGAGTATTTCAAAAGAAAGATGGAACAGGCCAATTACAATGAAAGTGAATGTTATGTCTGCGGAAATGTCAATCCCGAGCAGATATTCAATATTGTTGAAACCAGGGTATTTACAGAAAGCGGTCAGCCAACTGAAATAAGAAGAACCTCACCTGCTGACTGGAGAAAGCTGTTTGCTGACGAGCACAAGGTTGACATCAGGGAACCGGGAGGTGCAATACCCGAAATAAACTTTAAAACCCCGAACAAGCTTAAGCAGTTCATGGTGTTTACAAAAAGGGATATCCTTTCCAAAATTGCAGACACACAATACCTTCTTATAACCCTTCTGGAAGCTCCTGTACTGGCATTCTTCCTTGCCTTCCTCATTAAATATTTTGACGAGAGCGCGAAACATGCACATTATACACTCTATGAAAACAGCAACCTGCCGGTGTATCTTTTTATGTCAGTTATTGTTGCAATCTTCATGGGCCTCACGGTTAGCGCAGAGGAGATAATAAAGGACAGAAAAATACTCAAGAGGGAAGCATTCCTCAACCTCAGCTGGAACAGCTACCTTATGTCGAAGGTGTTTGTCCAGTTTGGCATTTCAGCAATCCAGGCCTTCACTTTTGTGCTTGTAGGAAACGGCATAACAGAGATCAGGGGAATGCTGCCCGAATACTGGCTTGTACTTTTCTCATGCTGGGCCGGGGCCAATATGCTCGGACTAGTTATATCCGATAGCTTCAAGGCTGTTGTTACAATTTATATCCTTATACCCTTCCTTGTTATTCCGCAGATCATCCTTAGCGGTGTAATGGTTAAATTTGAAAAACTGAATCCGAATTTGTCCTCACCAACCTCCATACCCTTCTATGGTGAGTTCATAACAGCACGCTGGGGATATGAGGCTCTTGCCGTTAATCAATTCATCTACAATAAATTCGAGAATCAATTCTACCAGTACGAAAAGATGAAGAGCCGTGGAAATTTTAAAAGGAATTTCTGGTGTACTGAAATGAAATCAAAGCTTGAATCTATAGCAAATGAATTGAAAAAACCACAGCGGAGCGAGGATTTTGAAAATGACCTGCTTGTTGTAAGAAATGAAATAAGGAAAGAACTAGCCTTTCTTCCAAAGCTGAAGTTCGATTACCTCGATGCAATCACTCCACAGAAAATTACGCCTGAGGTTGTAACTGCAGCACAGAACTATGTTGAACTGCTCCGGAAGTATTACATTGATTATTATAATTTTGCCGACAACAAGAGAAATACTCTGATTGGCAAACTGGAAAAGGAAAACGGCAACCTGTACATGACTTTAAGGGATAAGCATCATAATGAAGCACTGGAGGATTTTGCTGTTAATAAAAATGAGACTACAACTATAATTGAATTCAAGGGTGAATTGATCCAGAAAATGGACCCGATCTTCCTCGATCCTCAATATTCTTTTATCAAGGCACACTTTTATTCACCCACAAAACAGATCTTCGGCGTCTTTGTCGACACCTTTATTGTAAACGTCATTGTGCTGTGGATAATGACTATAATGCTCTATCTGGTGCTGTACTTCAGACTCCTTAAACGCCTCCTTGATTCAGGCGAGGTACTTATGGGTAAAAAGTTCAAAGACTGATATACCTGAATAAAAAGAGAGGCTGCCCCGATAAGACAGCCTCTCTTTTTGTATATGATTAACCGATCTGATTCAGCAAGCTCAATGAATTCAGTCAGTGATTTCAATCATTTTGAAAGGAACCCTGATAATTGATTCATAATCCTCACCTGCTTCAAGCATATCTTCATCGTCCTCTTCATAATACCAGTTTACTTCAACTTCATTTTTGGCCTTATGAATGGCTTCAAGCTTCTTGAAAACATCAAGAATGCATTTGGATGAGCTTGTATTAAAATATTCCAGCCTTATATTAACTGTAGTTTTTGTGAGAGGACTTTCCTTGTAGCTCTCGAGCCAGTCAACAAGCGGTTTATAAAATTCAACAGAGTTCTCGGGAATTGAACGTCCTTTGATTTCGAAAATGCCGGCACCGGCATCAAATTTAACTGTCGGGGTTTTTGGTGTTCCTTCGATAATGATCGGTTCCATATTCTCTTCTTTTTAAAGTTACCTAATTTTCTTTCTCTTCGTTAACCAGTATATCCAGGTAAAAAAACGAATAATTATTGTTATACTGTACAAAAGCATAATCAAGCTTATTACCTGTTTTCCTGGCTATATCAACAAGGCCCAGTCCTCCTCCGCCCTTGGCAGAGATTCGCTGATGATTCAGAATGAACTTATATAGTTCCTTAATTTCTTCATGCGATGAGCGGTTGATCCTTTTTATCTTTTCCTCAAGCTTTTCAATATTCTCCGATTGTACAAAGTTGCCTGTTATTATCTTATACCCGCCATTGACACGCGACACAACAAGCAGACCATATTTCTCTACCTGGTCCTCAAAGTCGTCCGGAACCCTGTCAACATGGTGATACAGGTTCTGCAAACTTTCCACAAGTACATTATAAACTTTCTTCCTGAGCTTGGGATTGTCATTAACAGCAACCATCTTCTCCTCAACAGAATCGAGTACGTGATTTATCACATCTGAATCAACATTACCCTTATAAAGCAGGATAACATTTTCCTTAGACTGACCAGAATAATAACTCTCAATGTTAAAGCTCATTTAAGCTTCATTTTTGGTGAGGTGAAATGATTCAAATAACAAATATAATAAAAATATGAAGTTTCCAAATTACTTATAATCCACTTTCATAAATTAAAAATACATACTTTTTTGATAAAGCGTATCGATTTCTGTGACCAATAATGCTTTTACATGGTTGACTTGCCGGCGGCTTTCCTTGAACCGGTATAAAGCTCATATCCTGCAAGCATGCATTCGAGTGCCCCGTTGAAAAGTATATGCCTTGAAGCTGTTTTCAGACCCACATTTTTAAGGGCCTCCCTGTTTGCTGACAATATCCAGGCATTAAAACCGCTGAAATTATGTTTAAGCGTTGTTCCAATCATGCTGTACAGTGAGTCAATATCTTCAGGAGTAATTCTCTGGCCATAAGGGGGATTCATAACAAGGACTCCCTCTGCTGAAACTGGCTTAATATCTTTGAAATCAGCTGTATTAAGTTCGATTAATTCTCCTACGCCTGCCCTTTTAATATTCGACCGGGCATATCCGACAGCTTCATTGGAAATATCACTTGCCTGAATCTTTATATCAGTCTTTCGTATTTTCTCTTCCTCTTTCAGCCTGATCTCCCTGAACAGATTTTCATCATAATCCTGCCATTTCTGAAAGCCGAAAAAGCTCCTGTACCGGCCTGCCGGCATTCCTGAAGCCAGCATCGCAGCTTCTATCGGTATAGTTCCGGAACCACACATAGGATCAATAAGCAACGACTGTCTGTTCCATCTTGTAAGCCTTAGTATCCCTGCTGCCAGCACTTCATTTACAGGAGCAATTGTCTGTTCTGTCCTGTAACCCCTCTTATAAAGGGGAATCACTGTAGAATCAAGGGAAACAGTCACTTTCTGATTGCTTACATGCAGATTCACGACTATATCGGGGTTTAATGCGTCAACAGAGGGCCTTCGTCCTGTTTTCTTCCTGAAATAATCTGCTATTGAGTCTTTTACAACAAGGGCCGGAAATCCGGTATGCTTGAACAGAGGACTGTTGACAACAGGTACAACAGTGAATGTTGAATCGTTCTTCAGGTAGTCATTCCAGTGAATTTTCAGACAGCCGTTATACAGATCATCCTTCGTCCTGATATTGAATTCAGCAAGCGGCACAAGAAAGGACAAGGCCGTGGCTGAAGAGTAATTCACAAGGTAAAGGAGGGATTTACTGCCCTCGAAGATAACTGCACGGTTAGCTGCAGAAACACCTTTGGCTCCCAACGAAACAAGTTCATCGGCAAGCACCTGTTCCAGGCCATAGAGTGTTCTGGCAATCAGCTTCATAATGATTTTCTGAGAATCTACTTATAGCCAAGAATCGAATTATACTTATCCTTGTCAGTGATAAGCTTCAAAGCCTGGTCAATCACCTTATCATTGCTGTTTATTATCTGGTAGTATTCTGAAGTCTTCCAGAGATTTGTAGCAACCAAGCCCTTGAGAATCAATAATATTTCGTCTTTTGAAATATTATATTGGGCTTCGTCATATTTCACTCCTTCAGCTTCTCCCTTGGCAATGAATGCCTTTATATCTTCAGGAGAAAACCTGAAATTCGCATTGAAATCATTAAATGTCTTATACCGCGAAGTAATTTCCTTCCTGTTACGGTCGAAGTAGTCAAGTGTGAATCCATTGAGTACATTCTTTCCGGCAAGCCTCCTGAAATAGGCTGTGTTATATGTAGTATCAACAGCCACGAACACATCAGGCATAATCCCTCCGCCGCCATAAACAATGCGCTTGTTAACCAGAGTGTTGAATTTCAGTGAATCAGGAAGGTGAATGCTGTCGGCACTCATCATTTCTCCATCTGTATACCTTTTATAGAAATTCTCAATGTATTTTTCATAGCCACCATCATAAGGACTCTGAATTGACCTTCCGGTGGGTGTATAATATCTTGCAATCGTAAGCCTTATCATTGAGCCGTCAGTAAGGTAAAATCCATTCTGAACGAGTCCTTTACCGAAAGTCCTTCTGCCCATAACAACTGCCCGGTCCCAGTCCTGGAGCGCTCCCGAGAGAATTTCGCTTGCCGATGCCGAGTTCTCATCGGTAAGCACAATTACTCTGGCTGAAGAGAGTGATCCGCCTCCTTTTGATTTATAGTCCTGCCTTGGTGTTTTGCGTCCCGACATGTAAACAAGAAGCTTCTGGTCGGGGAAGAATTTTTCAGCAAGCTGAGTTGCAGCAGCCATATAGCCTCCGCCATTACCCCTGAGGTCAAGTACAAGGTTTTGCATTCTGCTGAACTTCCTCATACTGTCAACTGCTGCTGTAAACTCTTTTTCTGTTGTGGCAGCAAACTTATTCAGCTTTATATAACCGGTTTCGCTATTCAGCATATAAGCGGCATCAAGGCTGTTTATGGGAATTTTATCCCTGACAATTGTGAAGTCAAGCAGATCCTTCTCACCCTTTCTGTATATTGAGATATTAACCTTTGTTCCTTTCGGGCCCATAAGTTTCTTACGGACACCTGAGGTGCTTATATTAACACCTGTAACTTTCTCATTATCAATATTAATAATCCGGTCCCCTGCCCTGAGGCCTACTTTTTCCGAAGGTCCACCTGCAATAGGTTCTATAACTATTATTGAATCCCTGAGTATATTGAACTGTATGCCGATACCATCAAAGTTACCGTTAAGCGGTTCGTTCATATCCTTTACATCCTTTGCAGAAATGTAAGTTGAATGAGGATCAAGGTTTCTCAGAATTTCAATAATAGCCTTTTCGGTCAGCCTGCCAAGGTTTGCGGTATCAACATAGAAGGATTCAATAAGGTTAAGTGTTCTTCCGACTTTGAATGTTTCTTCAGTGAGAACCTGAGCTTTAGCAGATAAAGCAGATGTTATCAGGAAAAGGAATAATATCCCGACCCTTATTATATTTCTTTTCATTTGACTGTTATAAACCGTAAGTATAAACGCTATTCCCACTCAATTGTTGAAGGAGGCTTTGAACTGATATCGTAAACTACTCTGTTAATGCCTTTTACCTTATTTATTATTTCATTTGAAACAGCTCCCAGAAACTCGTACGGCAGATGTGACCAGTCGGCAGTCATGCCGTCAGTTGATGTGACAGCCCTCAGCACCACAGCATTTTCATAGGTTCGTTCATCGCCCATAACCCCTACTGACTGTACAGGCAGAAGAATCACACCTGCCTGCCACACTGAGTCATACAGACCGTTGTTTCTGAGTCCTTCAATGAATATTTCGTCAGCTTCCTTAAGCATCCTCAGCTTCTCCCTTGATACTGCGCCAAGTAATCTTATTGCGAGACCGGGTCCGGGAAAAGGATGTCTTTTAAGAATATAGTCCGGCAGTCCAAGTGCGAAACCAACCTTCCTCACCTCATCTTTAAAAAGCAGTCTGAGCGGTTCAACAACCTTCAGGTGCATCTTTTCGGGAAGGCCGCCCACGTTATGATGTGACTTTATTGTAGCTGATGGACCTTTTACTGACACTGATTCGATAACATCGGGATAGATTGTTCCCTGGGCCAGCCATTTAACATCCCTGACCTTATGTGCCTCTGAATCGAAGACTTCAATAAAAACCCTTCCTATTATTTTCCGTTTTGTTTCAGGGTCGCTAACGCCCTCAAGTTCATTCAGAAACCTGTCAGTTGCATCAACTCCAGCTACATTCAGACCAAGACCGCGATAAGAATCTATTACTCTCGAATATTCATTTTTTCTGAGCAGACCATTATCTACAAAGATGCAGGTAAGGTTTTTACCTATTGCCTTATGCAGGAGGAAAGCTGCAACGGAAGAATCCACCCCGCCGGAGAGGCCCAGAATAACCTTGTCATTGCCAAGCTTCTCCCTGAGTTCACTTACAGTGGTATCAACAAAAGATTCAGGAGTCCAGGTCTGGCTGCAACCACAGATGCCTGCAACAAAATTCCTGAGAATAACAGAGCCTTCTGTCGTATGATAAACTTCAGGATGAAACTGAATACCCCATGTATTTTCTCCACTGACATGATATGCTCCAGCCTTAACATCTGATGTTGATCCTGTTATCTCATACCCCTCGGGCAAGCTTGTAATTGTATCGGCATGTGACATCCATACCTGTGTACCTGTTGAAACACCCTTAAACAAGGGATCTTCATGATTAAATGAAATAAGGTTTGCCCTCCCGTACTCCCTGCTGTCAGAAGCCTTTACCTCTCCGCCATACTTATGAACAAGAAGCTGGGCCCCGTAGCAGACTCCAAGCAAAGGCAATACGCTCTTTATGCCTTTCAGGTCGGGAAAAGGAGCATCCTTGTCGCGCACAGATGAAGGGCTGCCTGAAAGGATAACCCCCTTTACGCTGGCATCAGGTATGGGAAAATGATTGTAAGGATGTATCTCGCAATATACGTTCAGCTCCCTTACTCGCCTCGCAATCAGCTGTGTATACTGGGAACCGAAATCCAGAATAAGAATTTTTTCCTGCAATTGAATTCAGTTTAAAAGTAATAACGGATTCAAAGATATTGATTCTTTTCTCAGTAGTCTATTAAATCATTGGTGATTTCATAGCTTTTCCCGTCAACTGCGGCAAAGGTTCGCGGAAATACAGTGCGGGCCTCTTCAACGAGGCTGTCTGTATTCCTGTACCTGGAAGAGAAATGCCCTATAAGCAGAGATCCTGCTTCAGCTTTCAGGGCAATGTTAGCAGCATCAGTTGTTGTTGAATGAAAAGTGACAGCTGCCAGTTCATTTTTCTCCATGTCGAAAGTTGCCTCGTGATAAAGCATTGTTACCTGTTTAACAAAGTCAGGCAGACGCGGAAAGAACCGGGTATCGCTGCAATAGGCGTATGACAAGGCTTTATCCGGGGGCAGTGTCAGTTCCTCATTTGCTATCTTAAGGCCTTCTTCAGTTATAAAATCTTCGCCTTTCTTTATCGCAGGAATGCGCTGAACCGGAATATTATACTGAGCTATTTTCTCTTTTAAAATATTTCTGTCCCGGGTTTTTTCCCTGAAAAGGAATCCATACGATGGTACCCTGTGAATAAGCGGAAAGGATGTTACCGTAAGGTGTTTGTCATCTAATATTAAGCGAGGTTCTTTTCCCTGCAGAGGAGTAAATTCGATTTCGAAGTTGAGGTGAATGTCGAAATCAGCAAGATGCGATTTCAGGATGGAATCATAATTCTGAGGTGCGTAAAGGCACAGGGGAGCTTTTCTGCCCATAAGGCTCAGTGTTGACAGGAGGCCATACAGACCGAAAACATGATCGCCATGAAGGTGGCTGATGAAAATATGGTTTATCTTTCCGAACTGTAACCTGCTTCGCCGCAGTTGCATCTGAGTTCCTTCACCACAGTCTATTAAATACAACCGCTCATGCGCATTGAGCACATGAGCGGAAGGAAATCTTTCAGAGGTCGGCAGTGCAGAACTACTCCCAAGTATTGTCAGTTTCATCGCACAAGGCAGGCGAGCCTATGATATCATTTTTTCAGCATCTTCAACAGTGCCTGTGATTGTCAGGACTGTATCGAGCTGGGAAATTGTTATAAGTCTTTCCACGGCTTCATTAAGGCCGCAGAGGACAAAAAGTCCACCTGCATTTTTGCACAACCTGTTGGCTACCAATATTGCACTAAGACCAGAAGAGTCACAATACTGACACTTCTTCAGGTCAAGGATAATATTCTTCTCTCCTTTTCCTGAAACAAGCACAAGCTCCGACTTTAATGCCGGTGCTATGTGCGTGTCAAGCTTTTCTGCCTGAATCTGGATTACAGTGCTGTTATTGCGGCTTTCAATATTGAAATCCATAATATTAAATATTTGATAGCCTAAATTTAATCAATTTTTCTATTTCTTGGAAGCTTTATTCTCTTTTTCTTCCATTTCTTCCTTCAAAGCTGCAAGCTGTGTAATATCTCCGAGTGTTGTTTTCTCAGAAGATGTTTTTGCTTTTCTTGCGCTTTTCTTGGGAGCAGCAGCCTGTTCAGCTTTCTTTGCAGGTGCTTCAGCAGCTTTCTTTTCATCTTCAAAGACCCTGCTGTGAGAAAGGATGATCTTCTTGGCTGATTTATTGAATTCAATTACCTTGAATTGAAGCTTTTCATCAACCTTTGCCATCAGACCGTCTTCCTTAACAAGATGCTTAGGTGTTACAAAACCTTCAACACCATAAGGCAGAGCAATAACTGCACCCTTGTCAAACACTTCCATCACAGTACCTTCATGAACTGAATCGAGTGTAAAGAGTGTTTCGAAAACATCCCAAGGATTCTCTTCAAGCTGCTTATGACCAAGGCTCAGTCTCCTGTTTTCCTTGTCAATTTCAAGAACAACAACTTCTATCTCTGCATCGATTGATGTGAATTCTGCAGGATGCTTGATTTTCTTTGTCCATGAAAGGTCAGATATATGAATCAGGCCGTCAACACCTTCTTCGATCTCAACAAATACACCGAAGTTGGTGAAATTCCTGACTTTTGCCATGTGCCTTGAACCGACTGTGTATTTGTCGTCAATGTTCTGCCATGGATCTGCCTTGAGCTGTTTGATGCCAAGAGACATTTTCCTTTCGGTCCTGTCGAGTGTAAGTATAACAGCTTCAATCTCGTCGCTAACCTTAAGAAATTCCTGAGCGCTGCGAAGATGCTGTGACCATGACATCTCAGATACATGAATAAGACCTTCAACACCAGGGGCAATTTCAACAAAGGCTCCATAATCTGCCATAACAACAACCTTACCTTTTACTTTATCACCAACGGCAAGATTAGGATCTATTGAATCCCATGGGTGAGCTGTAAGCTGTTTCAGACCAAGGGCAATTCTCTTCTTGTCATCATCGAAGTCGAGAATAACAACATTGAGTTTCTGGTCAAGCTTGACGATCTCTTCAGGATGATTTACCCTGCCCCATGAAAGGTCGGTGATGTGGATAAGTCCGTCAACGCCACCAAGATCAATGAATACACCATAAGATGTAATATTCTTAACGGTTCCTTCAAGAACCTGTCCTTTTTCAAGTTTTGCAATAATCTCTTTCTTCTGCTGTTCAAGTTCAGCTTCAATTAGAGCTTTATGCGACACAACAACGTTCTTGAACTCCTGGTTGATCTTTACAACCTTGAATTCCATTGTTTTTCCAACAAAAACGTCATAGTCGCGGATTGGCTTCACATCGATCTGTGAACCCGGGAGGAAGGCTTCAATTCCAAAAACATCAACTATCATACCACCTTTTGTGCGGCACTTGATGTAACCTGTAATGATCTCATCTTTCTCAAGCGAGGCATTAACCCTGTCCCATGAATTGATAGCGCGTGCCTTCTTGTGTGAAAGAAGGAGCTGACCTTTCTTGTCTTCCTGGCTTTCAACATAAACTTCAACCCTGTCCCCTACCTTGAGGTTAGGATTATAACGGAATTCGTTAAGGCTGACTACGCCTTCTGATTTGTATCCGATGTTTATTACAACTTCACGTGAAGTCATCTGGATAACTGTACCCATAACAACCTCGTCAACAGCAACTGTTGAGAGTGTTTCATCATACATGGATTCATATTCCTTGTATTTGGGTGAATTACGGAGCTCTTCACTTTCGTAGCGATCCCAGTCAAATTCTTCAGCAGGAACTGATTTAGGAGCTCCTGTTCTGACGTTGAAACGTATTTCACCGTCTTCATCTTCAGTAAAAACAGCTTTCTCAGCTTTTTTTACATTTTTTACTCTTGGTTCAATACCATAATCGGCAGCTGTGATCTTTTCTGCCCCTTCGCCATGCAATTCTTCATTCTCTGAATCTGTTGCCTTCTTCACAGTTCTTGCTTTTTTGGGATGATTATCATCACCCTGTGCCGGTGTTACAACTTCTTTTTTCGTTGTTTTCTTCTTGTTTTCAGTCATGATTTTAAATTAATCTTCTAATAATTAATAAGTTAGACATTATTTTGTAAAAAATCGGCCTCAAAGATATGATTAATTTTCATAAAGACATAATTATCAGGCATTATTATAAGGTGACAGGCGTCCCGATAGCTATGTATTTCTTCAGAATTCATGTAACACTTTTTTTCGTTATAACCCCCCTTTCAATTTCCCCCCACGGGGGGAACGCCTTTTTATACTTTCTCCTGTGCAAAACGGCTTTTTGTACCTTCCCCCTGGGGGAAGGCCAGGATGGGGGTTTTAACATTAGAAAACTGTATTCAAAATTCATTTATACAGCTTGTTACCTGAATTGTGAAGTGTTACATAGCTATCGGGACGCAACAGGCGGAAGGAGAGCCGATAGCCGATAGCCGATAGCCGGTAGCCGGTTGCCTGAAACAGGATTTTCACATTTAATCCGTTATGTTATCTTTGCATACATTAACATTGAAACAGAACTTAACAGATCCGATAACACAATAACAGAATCATGAAAGGCATTATTTTAGCAGGAGGCTCAGGGACAAGGCTTTATCCCATAACAAGTTCTATCTCAAAACAGATGCTTCCGGTTTACGACAAACCTATGATTTATTATCCGCTGTCGGTGCTTATGCTGGCCGGAATTAGGGAAATACTTGTTATTTCAACCCCAAGGGACCTGCCCGGTTTCAGGAACCTGCTTGGAGACGGTCATTCAATAGGTCTGAATTTCAGTTATATGGAGCAGCCCTCGCCCGACGGTCTTGCCCAGGCTTTCATTCTTGGTGAAAAGTTTATCGGCAACGACACCGTATGTATGATCCTGGGTGACAATATCTTCTATGGTCATGGTTTCGGAGATGTGCTGCTTAAAACAGCTGAACTGAAAAGAGGGGCATGCGTTTTCGGTTATTATGTGAATGATCCTGAGCGTTATGGAGTTGTTGAATTCGACGGTAACAAAAAGGTATTAAGCCTTGAAGAGAAACCAAAGAATCCAAAATCGAACTATGCAGTAACCGGATTATATTTTTACGACAATACAGTTTATGCAAAGGCAAAATCACTTAAGCCTTCAGCACGTGGTGAGCTTGAGATAACTGACCTTAACAGGCTCTACCTTGAAGAAGGTAGCCTTGAGATAAGGCTTATGGGCAGAGGTATGGCATGGCTCGACACAGGAACCTATGAAAGCCTGCTGCAGGCATCAAACTTTATAGCAACCCTTGAGCAAAGACAGGGACTGAAAGCCTCCTGCATTGAGGAAATAGCCTTAAAGAGAGGCTTTATTACAAGAGAACAGCTAATTGCTATTGCCGAACCAGTAAAAAACAGTCAGTATGGCAAATACCTTCTGAGAATTGCCAGGGATGAAATAAACGTTTAAGACGGAATATTAGTAGCAGTATGAATATTATAGAAACAGGATTAAAAGGTCTGATAATTATAGAACCCAGGGTCTTCAACGACAGCAGGGGTTACTTTTTTGAAAGCTATAACCAGGAACGATTCACTGAATCAGGTATTGAATTCCGGCCTGTACAGGATAATGAATCAAAATCCACCCGGGGAGTGATCCGCGGCCTTCATTATCAGCTGAACCCTCAGGCCCAGTCAAAACTGATAAGGGTGGTGCAGGGCAGGATCTTCGATGTTGCACTTGATATAAGAAAAGGATCTCCCACCTTCGGGAAATGGTTTGGCATTGAACTCGATTCTGAAACAAAGAAACAGCTGTTCATACCCAGAGGTTTTGCACACGGTTTTTCAGTGTTAAGCGAAACAGCCGTAATTCAGTATAAATGTGACAATGTGTACAATCCTCAGCTTGAAAGGGGTATTAATCTGAATGATCCTGTCATCAATATTGACTGGAAGCTGAACAATCTGCCTCCTGTTATAAGTGATAAAGATCTGAGAAACCCTGCTTTTGAAAGGGCTGAATACAATTTCAATTATTAACAGGAAAGATGCTATGTCAGCAATTCTGATAACTGGTGCAAACGGTCAGCTGGGAAGCGAACTCAGGGAGCTTTCAAAACAGTATTACGGTTATGAATTTGTGTTCACTGACATAGATACACTTGACATAACTGATCCTGAGAAAACAAGCGAATACATTTCAAAGCTGAATCCCGCATGGATTGTTAACTGTGCCGCTTATAACCTTGTCGACAGGGCTGAAAGCGAGCCTGAAGCTGCTATGAAAATAAACAGTCATTCTGTTAAAAATTTAACAGATGCAATCAAAGACACCGACTGCAGGTTTATACATGTTTCAACCGACTATATTTACGGAAGCAGGAATAATGTCCCCTGCAGTGAAGATACTGAACCCGATCCTGAATCAGCTTACGCAAGGTCAAAGCTTTCAGGCGAAAAAATGGCACTGGCGC
>JAKLDT010000056.1 GCA_022703405.1 Bacteroidota bacterium
ATAAGAAACGAAGGCCTGTAAAAAAAAAGGAGAGTGCCCGGTCACGTTTTCAAACCCGCTCCCGCTCTCACTCCCGCTCTGTTTTTGTAGTCCCACCAGGAATCGAACCTGAATCTAAGGTTTAGGAAACCTCCATTCTATCCATTGAACTATGGGACCAAATCCGGTGCAAAAATATATTATTTTTTTATCATATCAAATTCAGGTTAGATGAAAGGTGCTGGACGCTGGACGCTGGGCGCTAGGCGATGGACCCTGGGTGCTGGGCGCTGGACGCTAGGCCCTGGTCGCTGGGCTCTGGATGATATATGAAGGATTTATGGTTCTTTTTGATTTCTGGAATATGATTGGTAAATTGGTAATGGAATAAATATTACTAATTAAAATTCAATGTGCTATGAGTAATTATGAAAATCTTAACGTATG
Organism: Bacteroidota bacterium; assembly: GCA_022703405.1. Lineage (GTDB taxonomy): Bacteria > Bacteroidota > Bacteroidia > Bacteroidales > VadinHA17 > LD21. Next base: position 427 of record JAKLDT010000056.1, read on the forward strand.
GCAAAAAGCTGTAGATCTCGCTGTTTCTATTTACAAACTGACTGATTCTAATATTTCCTTTAAGAGAGATTTTGGCTTAAAGGATCAAATAAGAAGATGTTCTGTAAGCATCTCAAGTAATATCTCTGAAGGTGATCAGCTTGGAACAGATAAACAGGCAATTCGCCAATTTTATATTGCCAAAGGATCAGCTGCTGAATTGTTCACGCAACTCATCATTTCGGAAAAGATAGGTTATATTTCAGGAGATGAGAATTCATATTATCTGAATGAGTGCAGAGGTATTTCTGCAATGCTGACAAATCTTATTAAATCAAGGTTAGATTAATAAATAGTCTTAACGGATTTATTTCTTAATGAAACAGCTTTCATGAAATCAGGTATTCAGAACCTTTTTCAGAATATTTTATCCTAAAATTCCGATTCGCCCAGTGTCTATTTCGCAGTGTCTATCGCCAAGCGTCCAGCGTCCTTCGCCCAGCGTCGTTAATGGTTCCCCGTTTTCTTTCCAAAACGAAAAAAAACTATCTTTGATCCTGCTAACATAAAAATGTATGAACTGGATCGATTTGGTAATCATTATAATCCTGGCCTTGTCAATGATATCGGGCTTTACAAACGGCCTTGTAAAGGAAATCGCTTCGCTTGCAGCTCTTATCCTGGGCATCTGGGGCGCAATTAAATTCTCCTCATTCACGGCTGCAAAACTCTACGATTACTTCGACATGTCAGGTCAGTATGTAGGGATAGTTGCCTTCCTTGTAACATTCGGGATTATTGTTGTGCTGATACATTTTATTGGCATAATTGTCGACAAGGTGATAGATGCAACAGCCCTCAGTTTTGTAAATAAGCTGCTCGGGATACTTTTTTCACTTATCAAGTCGGTGCTTATACTGAGCGTGATCTTCGTTGTGCTCAATTCAATTGATTCCCGCAGGCCTTTCCTGCCAAAAGACAAGATAGAAGAGTCAATGTTCTATAATCCCATATCGGACATTGCACCTGCAATATTCCCGATAATAGGCGAGGGGGGACTCGATCAGAGCTTCGACAGGTTTAAAAAGAAGTCGGAGGAGGTTGCAATATAAGCCTTTTAGTATATTTGCAGTCCAAAACTTTGCAGAATGAATTTTGTTGATGAACTGAAATGGCGAGGCATGATTCACGATATCATGCCCGGAACGGAAGAATTACTAAGTAAGGAAAAGACTTCAGGTTATATAGGTTTCGATCCCACAGCCGACTCCCTTCACATAGGTCACATGGTGCAGGTGATGCTGCTTGTACATTTCCAGAGGGCAGGCCACACGCCAATTGCTCTTGTTGGAGGGGCTACAGGAATGATAGGCGATCCTTCAGGTAAATCGGAGGAAAGAAACCTTCTTGATGAGGTTACTCTCCGTAAAAACCAGGATGCAATAAAGAAACAGCTTTCGCATTTTCTTGATTTTCAGTCCGACAGGTCAAACCGGGCTTTAATGGTGAACAATTACGACTGGATGAAGGAATATTCCTTTCTGCAGTTCATAAGGGAAATAGGCAAGCATATCACTGTCAACTACATGATGTCGAAGGACTCTGTAAAGAAAAGGATAGGTTCAGAGTCAAAGGAGGGGATGTCATTCACCGAATTTTCATATCAGCTCGTTCAGGGCACTGATTTCCTGCATCTTTTTAACAGTCATGGCTGCAAGCTTCAGATGGGAGGCTCGGACCAGTGGGGAAATATAGTCACGGGAACTGAGCTGATACGCAGAAAGGCGGGGGGAGAAGCTTATGCGCTTACCTGTCCACTTATTACAAAGGCTGACGGCAGCAAGTTTGGCAAGACAGAATCAGGAAACGTCTGGCTCGATCCGGATAAAACAACTCCTTACCAGTTCTACCAGTTCTGGCTTAACGTGTCGGATGAGGATGCTGCCAGGTATATTAAGATCTTTACAATCCTCGGAAAAGAGGAGATTGATAATATTATAAGCGAGCATAATAAGGCTCCTCATGAGCGTTTTCTTCAGAGAAGACTGGCTGAAGAGGTGACTGTGATGGTGCATTCACGGGAGGATTATGAAGGAGCTGTTGAGGCTTCCCAGATCCTTTTCGGAAAGGGAACAACAGAGTCGCTGAAGAAAATGAATGAAAGCACCTTCCTGTCAGTTTTTGAAGGAGTTCCGGTTTTTGATGTGGCCAGAAATATAATCGAAAGCGGTGTTACAATAGCTGATCTCTGTGCCGGACATACCCAGGTTTTCCCGTCGAAGGGAGAGCTTCGCAGGCTTGTACAGGGCGGCGGACTGAGCATCAATAAGGCGAAGGTTGAGAATCCCGACGAAAAGATTGGCAGTGAGTCACTTCTCAATGACAAATACCTTCTTGTTCAGAAGGGGAAAAAGAATTACTTCCTTATTAAGATTGTGTGAGCTGCCTTGGAAGGTCAGCCACAATTATTGACACATCGTCAAAGGTATAGGGATTATTGTCAGGCAGTCCCAGCTCCTTAATCATCTCCCTTATGTTACCTTCAACGGGGCTGGTATTTGATATATGTCTGATTATTACTTTGGTCCCGATGTCCTTGCCGTCATCTCCCTTAAGCTCTGAAAGCCCGTCGGTATAGCACACAATTTTTGAAGTGTTGCTTATATTAAGTTCCGATTTCTTTATGTTCGGGATCTCATCAAGCATTCCTATTCCCACGCATGAGGCGTGAAGGTGCAGCACTTCGCCGGTAACTGTATTGTAAACCACCGGCGGATTGTGTGCGGCATTGACGTATTCAAGAATACCTGTGGCTGTGTCGTATCTGGCAACGAAAAATGTAATGAATTTTTCGCCTGCAGCATTAGTGACAACTATCGAATTGAGCTTGTTTATAAGCGTTTCAAGCGCGATGTCGTGTGTGAAGAGAGCTCTGAAGCTGGCCTGGAAATTCGACATCAGGATTGCCGCGGAAATACCTTTTCCCGATACATCGGCAATGCAGAAGCCTGTTTTAGTGTCCGACAGTCTGAGGCAGTCGTAATAATCACCTCCTACTTCATAATGCGGAAAATAGAAACCATGGACAATTAACAGTGGATTTTTGGGCATCGAGTTGTTATCGGGAATAAGCATCTTCTGCATCCTTGCAGCAAGCTCAAGCTCTTTTTTCAGAGCTTCCTGCCGCAGGCTCTCTTTGAAAAGCCTCATGTTTTCAATTGCAACTATAATAATGCTTGAAAAGGTCTGGATGAAGTTAAGGTGCTTGAGCACAGGGCTCATTCCTTCTCCCTCTTCTTCAATATCCCCGATAAATACGTAGGCAATCGGGACATTGTTATTGAAAACAGGAACTATTATATCAACGCCTTCAAAGCCCATTTTATCGGCATCAAAGGAGATCTCTGTAATTTTGAGGAGATTCTTCTCAACGTCCACTGATTCAAGCTTTTTTGAAAAGCCTCCGTTGAGGATGCATTCCCAGGTATTGGAGCGTTTGTAAATAAGGATTTTACCAATACTCAGATTGTCCCTGAGAATGCTTTCATATTTTGCAAGAAGCTCATCGACAGGCAGATTTGCATTGATTGACAAGGTGATGTCGAGCAATGCATCCAGTTTGAATTTGTTGATTTTAAGCCTGTCCATCATTGCATTCTGAGCTATGTTGAAGAGCTATGCCTTTACCCTTTCAACATAAGTTTTATCGTGGGTGTCGATTTTAATTTTATCCCCGACATTAACAAAGAGGGGAACCATTATAACCGATCCGTTCTCAACAGTAGCCTGTTTGAGGGTGTTTGTGGCAGTATCGCCCCTTAAGCCCGGTTCTGAATAGGTAACTTCCATAACAACAAACTGCGGCAGATCGACTGTAAGCACTGTTTCTGTCTCGGCATGAACAACGACTTCAACGTTTGCACCTTCAAGGAGGAATTCGGGATTGTCGATAAGGACGCTGTCGACATGTATCTGCTCATAAGTTTCCATGTGCATGAAGTAATAGCCCACATCGTCTTTATAGAGATACTGGTACGGGCGTCTTTCAACACGCGCAACATTGATTTTAACTCCCGATGAGAAGGTATTGTCTATTACTCTTCCTGTTTTGAGGTTTTTAAGCTTTGTCCTTACAAAAGCAGGACCTTTGCCCGGTTTAACATGCTGGAATTGTACAATTGTATAGAGGTCATTGTTGTACTCAATGACCAGTCCGTTCCTGAAATCTGCAGTCGTTGCCATAAAATCTTATCTTCTCAGTATTTATTTAAGTTATCTAATTTTTTATATCAAGAGGGTATGCAAGCCCCTCATAGTTTGTAATTTCAACCGTAAAAGCCCCGACAAAGATATCAAAACGGATTTTAATTGGTAAATAATTTTTATCAGCAGTAAACCAGAATGATACATCTTCCTCTGTTTTGAACAGCCTTCCCTTTTCAGTGACAGGGTTGAACTTATGGCATTTTATCTTCCCCAGCTTCGTTTTAACCTCTTCTGTTTTCACATATTTCAGCCTCACCGGATAAAGTTCGTCAGTGAACCAGGTCACGAGGGTTATCATATCCCCTTCCTTAAGGTCCTTTCTGACAGTAAGAATGTTGTCCCTGAAATAGTAGAAGCAGGAAATAATGTCGAGTATGCCTTTCTGGGCAATATGTTTTCCTGTTAGGTCGCTCATCAGGATAGCCGAGTCTTTCCTTGTGACATGATCAAAGGCCACTTCATTGTATTTCCTGTATCTTCCCTCGCGGATGTTCCTGATTGTAAAAACAGGCAGTTCCGTAGCAGGATCAATATAACTTTCATAGCTGTCGAGCACCTTGAAGAGAGCATCGGCCATCCCGGTTGTCTTTCCAATAAGCTTTGAATGCCATACTGTTGCCCCTTTGTATTTTGATTCCTTAAGCACAAGGGATGCCTCTCCCGCACTTATGGGGCCGTAATGTATTGTGTAATAGACAGCTTCGCCCGGCTTGTATGTTGTGGGCTGACTGAATCCTGCCTGGTATGCAAATAAGCCGGTCAGCAATATGTAGGCAAGCTTTCTCATTTTTCAGATATACAGCATCTTTTGTGCCGTTTTTCAAAGTATGTTTTTCCGTTGAGTCGTTGTAATAAAATCTTTAAGGTAGAAAGGCTCAAAATAAGCAAGATCCTCGAATTGACCTTTTGAAAAAGCTTCAAAGACAGGTATTCTCATGTAAGAGGCTGACATGCTGAAATCCTTTATGAAGACTGAGTTTTTTCTGCCAATAACCTTACTGCATTTTTCCGCTCCGTCGCCGAAAAAGACGATCCGCCTGGCAATATCAATGTCACTGAATGAAACTTCAGTTATTATTTCGGCAGATATATCCCTTATTTTTTCAGGTGATGATGAGTACAGGGCTGTATAAACCTCCATCCTCCTTGCGTCGAGCATGGGGCATAGAAGGGTATTGTCATCCATGTCTTTTTCCCCTTCGAGCCTGCTCTTCATGCCATGGAACATCGAGAGTGTCGTTTCTATTCCGATGAGAGGGATTGAAGCGGCAAAGGCTATTCCCTTTGCAACTGAAACTCCAATTCTCAGACCTGTATAGGATCCAGGTCCCTTGCTGACAGCCACCGCGCCCAGATCTCCTGGTCTTATGCCGCTTTCCTTCAGCATCTCGTCAATAAAAACTGTGAGCATGGAGGCATGTGTGCGCTGATCATTGCTTTCGCGCAATGAGATTACCTCCTTATCAGAGCACAGGGCAACTGAACATAAATTGGTCGCCGTTTCAATGCAAATGATCATCTGAGAATAATGGTCCTTATTTTACCTTGAAGAGTTCCTCTTTCTTAAGAATCTCAACAAGAGTACTGTCAGAAAGCTTTTTGCTTATCGCGCTGAACGGCGCCGAGATAACCCTTACACTGTCCTCAATTCCTGAAGTGATCTCTATGTAATTATTATCCTGGATACCTGTTTTTACATCCTTTGCTAGAGCACGTGCGCCATCTGTTATGAAAACAAGAGTGCGGATCTCGTCATCCTGTTTTGTTTTACCCGTGGAGACATTTGTAGTGTCGGTGCGTGTTGTCACAGACTGTATGGGCACTGTTAATACCTTATCCCTGATCTCAGTCTGGATCTCGACTGTTGCCGACATTCCCGGTCTGAAGGGATTTATTTTACCGCCGTCAGTGAGGCTGGCATACGACTCTGGCAGCACGAGTATCTTGACATCAAAGTTTGTGACCTGGTCGGCTGAGACACCTGTTGTTTTTGCAGAGTTTGCTATTTCGGTGACTATGCCCTTGAATTTTTTATCAAGGTAGGCATCGACCTCAATTGAAGCAGTATCGCCAAGTTCCACCCTGACAATATCATTCTCATTGACCTCAACCTGGGCTTCCATCCTTGAAAGGTCGGCCACTCTAAGCATTTCTGTTCCGGCCATAAGGTTTGTTCCTGCAACCCTTTCGCCAAGCTCAACAAGAAGCATTGAGACGGTACCTGTCATGGGTGCATAAATTGATGTTTTTGTAAGGTTTTCATTTGCTTCCTTCAGAGAAGCTTCAGCGCTTGTAACTGAGAATTTAGCAGCATCAACCTCAGCTTTTGCCACTGAATATGAAGCTTCAGCCTGTTCATAATCCGACTTTGAAATTGTCTGTTCCGAAAAAAGCTGTTTGTTTCTCTTGTACGAAAGTTCTGCCTGGATGAACTGGGCTTCAGCCTGTGCTAATCTTGCCCTTGCCGAACTTATTGCAGCAGTCGATCTGTCCCTCTGCGAAATATATGTGTCAGGCTTTATCCTGAGCAGAAGCTGACCTTTCTGAACCTGGTCGCCCTCTTTCACTGTCAGTTCAACAATCTCACCCGACACATCAGGTGTAAGCTTTACCTCCTTCTCAGGCTGTATTTTACCGTTTGCCGTAATAGTCTCTATTATTGTCCGTCTTTCAGCTTTTTCAACGGCAACCTTCACCATTACAGCTTTTCCGAACCAGCCCTGCTTCTTTCCGATAATGGCAAATATTATAAGCACCAGGACAGCCGGCAGTAATATTTTAAGTATCTTATTGTTTTTCATCATAATATGATTTTGATTTTAATTGAATGATGGAATCCACAGATTATATTTATACGTGTTTAGCTTCGCTGAGCTCGCAAGCCCGGTTGTGTATGTATTACATGTGGGTTTCATGATTCTATGAGCTATTGTGTTTACTGATTTGTAAGACTTAAGGGAATGCCTCTGTAAAAATCAAGAACCTTTGTCTTGAAGATGTATTCATACTTCGACTGTGCCAGATCGGACTGGGCTTTAAGGAGCTGTGTTTTTGAAGCATTATAATCGACAGGAGTCACAAGTCCGACATTGAATTTCTGTTCGGTGTACCTGAAGGATTCCTGCATTGATTTTACAGCCTTTCCGCTTGCTGTATATTTCTTAAGCGCTGCAGATGCATCAGCATAAGCCTGCTGTATGTTTTTGTACAGTTGCTTTTTGGCTCCGTCGAGAGCATACCTGCTGTTTTCGATATTAAGTTTTGAGTTGGCAATATTCTTGTTAACCTGCCAGCCGTTAAGGATCGGGATACTCAGGCTGAGGCCCAGCTGGTAGCTCCTGTTGTCGGAAAACTGATCGGCAAAAGAGTAGTTACCGTAGATTACATCACCTGAATTAGGATCAAGGCCCAGAATTTTTTTCCTGAGGTCAGAGTAACCGGTTGTTACGGAATGGTTCATGCTAAGTTTGGGACTCCTGCCGCCTTTTGCCACTTTAAGGTCATATTCCCGTGCAGAAAGCAGCAATTCAGGGCCTTTGATGTCAGGCCTGGTTCCCAGAGCTATCTGAAAAATATCGTCAATTGATTCACCTATCACTTCATTTGAATCGATGCTTATGCCCGGTACAACAACTTCAAAACCTTCGGGTGTCTTCAGTTCAAGCAACTGGGTGATATCGAGGTATGAGATATCGAGCTGGTTCTGCATGTTCACAAGCTGCACCTCTTCCTGTGCTGCCTGCGCTTCTATCTGCAGAAGGTTTCCAAGGGCCACGCTGCCGGCATCAACAAGCTTTCTTGTTTTTTCAATCTGCTGAAGGCTTATCTGCAACTGCTCATTTGTGGCTGACACAAGTTCCTTGTTAAGAAGTATCTGCAGGTAATTGAGGGCAACAGTTAGTGAAATATTGTCCCTGATATTCTGGAGGTCCTGTTCACCTGCCAGCAGTTCATATTCATATTTTTTTATTGAATTGTAATTCTGCAGGCCGCTGAAAAGGGTCATGCTGCCGCCGAGGTAGAAGTTATTTGAAACTACTCTCTGGTCCTTTACATATTCGTAAGTTGTCTGGTCGAGAGAACGGCCCCAGGAATAATTCTGTGAACCTGATCCGTTAAGGGTTGGCAGCAATTTGTACTTTGAGAGATCGAGAGCGTTTTTCTGATACTGAGTCTGAAGGCCCTGTTGTTTTATCTGGATATTGTTGTCAATAGCATAGAAAATACATTCGTCAAGGGTCCATACCTTCTTCTGGGAGAATACTTCCCCGTTTATCAGAATAAGGAGCAGGGATAATACTGTAAAGCACTTTTTCATAAAAGACTGATTTGAGCGAAACACCTCTGCCTGCAGCCAGGCTTTATATTTATAACGATGACATTTCACATTTATGTTATCGAATGGTTCAAAATTGAGCCAACGAAGATAATTAATATATAAGTATCTGTAAATAAAATTTTCCCAAATATTTTTGCGCTGAAAGCTAAAATCTCTAACTTTCGCGACTCATTTAAAAACATAAAGATATGTTACATTATAAAGAATTAGGACTGGTCAATTCAAGGGAGTTGTTCAGGAATGCCGTTAAGGGCGGATATGCTATACCTGCCTTTAACTTCAATAACCTTGAGCAGCTTCAGGCAATCATAAGCGCCTGTGTTGAGACTAAATCACCTGTTATTCTGCAGGTGTCGAAGGGTGCAAGGAAGTATGCTAACCAGACTCTCCTGCAGTATCTGGCAAAGGGAGCTGTTGAGTATGCTAAGGAGCTTGGACATGCTATTCCTATAGTGCTTCACCTCGACCACGGTGACACTTTCGAAACATGCAAGGCCTGTATTGAAACAGGATTTTCATCAGTTATGATTGACGGATCTCATTTCCCTTATGAGGAAAATGTAAGGCTTACAAGGCAGGTTGTTGAGTTTGCCCATAAGCATGATGTTACTGTGGAGGGAGAACTTGGTGTTCTTGCCGGCATTGAAGATGAGGTTTCATCGGAACATACTTCATATACACGTCCCGAGGAGGTTGAGGATTTCGTTAAGAAAACAGGTGTTGATTCACTTGCAATATCAATAGGAACATCTCACGGAGCCTTCAAATTCAAGGTTAAGCCGGGAGAACTTCCTCCCCCTCTCCGTTTTGATATCCTTGAGGAGTGTGAAAAGCGCATACCGGGCTTCCCGATCGTTCTCCACGGAGCCTCATCAGTACCTCAGGATATTGTTGCTGAGATCAACAAGTATGGCGGCAAGATGGAAAACACTGCAGGTGTTTCCGAAGATCAGCTCAGAAGAGCTGCTGCATCAGCTGTATGCAAGATCAACATCGACAGTGATGGCCGTCTGGCAATGACAGCAGCCATCCGCAAGGTGTTTGTTGAGAAGCCGGGTGAATTTGATCCGCGCAACTATCTGGGTCCTGCTCGCGATAAGCTGAAGGAGCTTTACAAGCATAAAGTTGTAAGTGTGCTAGGAAGCGCAGGTAAAGCATAGAAATAAGGCGTAAAGGCTTAACGGCGAAAGGGCTGAAGGGCCGCAATAAGAAAGTTGTGAATATCATAACAGACAAACAGTCAGCTATATAAAGGCTGACTGTTTTTTTTGTGTTAAAAACTCAGCTGCCTGCTGTTCCCTGCTGCCGTACACTTTTTTTTAAATTAGCGCTCATAAGTTCATAATGGACGGTCGCAGGGCAATATACAAGGAGGACCGGTTACGGAGAAACAACCGGCTTTCGCTCATGCTCAACAACAGGGAGCTGAGGGCTCTTGGCATCTACTGCAGCAGGTACCGGGTTAAAAACAAATCGGAATTTCTCAGGGCTACAATCATGAAAGCAATTGTAAAAAGGTTTGAGGAAGAGCATCCTACGCTGTGGGAAGAGACCGAACCTACGCTTTTCAATCAGAATGTTACAAGGTAGCATTTGGAAAATTGCCTTCTTTTCATAATTTTACATGTTGCGATTTCACATAAACCCTTAGGGCAGTTTATACACCGGCTGCCGGTTAATAAAATTAGAACAGAAGAAGGATGGCCTACCCTGAGAAGCATATAAATGAAATTACAAAGAGAACCCCGTGGATCATTCTTGAAAACGGCAGGATTTTTATAATGGGAAGGTCAATTCCCGAAAATCCCGGAGATTTCTATCGCACCGTTCATGCCTGGATCAGTGAATACGCAAAGCAATACAGGGGGTCAACGAAAATAATCCTTGGTTTTGAGTATATCAACACTGCTTCAATGAAATGGATCTATACTATACTCAAGGAAGTGTCGCAGGTAAAGGAAATATCGATGAATGCTTCAATTGCCTGGTATTATGAAGAGGGAGATGAGGACATGAAGGAGCTTGGATTCATACTGAAATCGCTTGTTACATGTCCGTTCAGGATGATTGAGGTTGAGGAGCTTGACAATGGGGTTTATGACCTGATACAGGAGGGAAAGAAGTGATTTCAGGATAGCCTTTAAGCATCTCTGAGCATATTTCTGGCCCAAATCAAAAAAAATCATATTTTTGCAGCGCAATCAGCTGAACTGACCCATGGTGTAATTGGCAACACGTCAGATTTTGGTTCTGAAGAGTTCAGGTTCGAGACCTGATGGGTCAACAAAGAAAGATGCTTAAAGCCTTGACAATTAATAAAGTCGGGGCTTTTTTAATTTTAATGGCTTAATGATGGGGTATAACCGCTTGTCAGCAGCGGCATTTCTATTTAGCATCTGACAAGTCATTCAGATTTATTATCCGGCTGCCATTCTTTTTGTAATAATTCAACATTTCGTCAATTTTCCTTTTATCATAACTCGTTATACAATCTGACAGGACTGTGACTTTGTAGTTTTCCCTGCACATATTGAATACTGTTGATTTTACACAGGCAATGGCGTCTGCTCCCGTAATGTAAAATTCGTTTATTTCATTTTTCCTGATGAAGTCTGCAAAATTTTCGCTTGTCAATGCGTTGCCTTTTGATTTTTCAAAAATGTTTCCGGAGACTAATTTCATGTCCGGAACTAATTCAGAACCACGGGTATTGGGTTTGAAAGTCCTTGTGCCTTCCGATAAGTTATAATGCCTTATGTAGATAACATGAATTTCATTTTCCACTGCCCAGTCTATTGCCCGGTTAACATTGTCAATGATTTCTTTGTAATTTTTTGTGATGTCATTCTGAATGTCAATTACAACTAAAGCCTTTTTCTGCATGGGATTTCCTTCTTTTATTTGTTTGTTTTATTCGAATTTTCTATTCCTGAGAGTTTGTCATGCTTTACCGGCTGATTCAAAGTGTTTCATGACTACCGGTAACAAGCTTATGATTATAATAAAAAGACCCGTGAATATAATTATTGGTTGAATCCAGAAATATTGTGTCAACACTAGCTGAATAGTTATCCAGGAGATTGCTATAATGCCTGTATATAATGAAAAGGACCATGACCAATGACTATTCCTGTATATGTTAAATACATTTGTCAATCTCCAGTTACTTTTTGATATTATTCCAATAAAAGTTATCAATGGAATTACTCCAAGAAAAAAGGCCAGTAAGAATCCGGGAATAAAATAAGTTGAGAATGGAGAATTCTTTAACCAGTCAGATTGCATACCGAGCAGAGAGCCATCAGTTTTTATTACCAAAAGTGTTCCTCCAATTAAACCATTAATACCCAGAAAAAGGTGAAGCAGGCATAGAAGAAAGATGGATAAGCGAAGTTTAATCTGGTTCATATCTGTCTTAATTTTACTTGTTTCCTCAGGTCAGATCTGTGCCACCTGACGTTTTACAGTATGGGGAGCGCCAACTAAAGGGCAGTTTACTGACGGATTATACAAAATTAAATTTTTATTACAAACCTTCAGTGTATACAGAAGGCAGCCATGACCTATACTGTTTGTTGTGGTGCGTTTTCTAAATTAGTTGCTCAATAATTTTCATCGGGAGAAACATCTTTTCACTATCTGGTAGTTGTTCAAACCCATACTTTTTATAGAACTCAATTGCCTTTTCGTTTATTGGGTCTACAATCACAGCCATTGCTCCTATACTTTCAATAGACAATTTATAACTTCTAAATAATGCATCAATCAGGAGATATTCTCCAAGTCCTGTCCCTTTTGTAGAAATGTCTCTTGCTAACCTGCCTAGCAAAATTACCGGAGCATTATAATTTTTTGGTACTTGCTTTAAATATTTTTCAGGTATTAATTCTCTACCAAGACTCTCACTTGTTAAAGTATAATAGCCAATAACATTTTGGCCGCTGTCGAGCGCAACAAAACAGATAGCAAGTCTCTTGCGTATATCCTGACTAACCTGTTTTCTGATATATTCTGTTAATGAATTTTCTTCACAAGTAAAATTTCTCCTGTTATGAGCTTTTTCCAGTAGTTGAATCTTCACTTGATTGTATTTTGCAATTTATACTTATTAGCTGCTTCAACTAAATTTTGATTCGGCTCAGTATCCCTGAAAACAGCATCGAAAAATTTATTGCGGTCTCTTTCACTTGCTATAATTCTGTCTTTTTTTGCAACAATTTCTTCAGACTGTTCCTTAACAATTCGAATAATAAAACTGCTAAAGGACTTATCTCCACTTAATTTTTGAGCTTTCCTGAAAATCTGTTTATCGTAAGATGATATTCTTATTTCGACTCTTTCTGTTTTATTTACCATTTGTGTTTCCATAATATTTCTTACAAATGTACGGTATTTTGTCGTACAAAACAAATTTTTAAATGCACCATTACAGTCAGGCGGTTGTGGTAGTAAGCGTTACCATGAAACACGGTTTTCTATTTATTAACCCTCCTTTCAAATTTTCCCCCATGGGGAGGCTGGAGCGTTAAGAAATAGCCCGGTGGGCTATTTTAGCGAACAGGCGAGCTTGAAACTATTTTTTATTCTTGTTTAAACCAAGTTTATATCCGAGATTAATATTAAAAGTCTGGTTGAAATATTTGAGACGTGTTGGAATAAAATCTGCTCCAATAGATTCATAAAAACTTCTATTCCAAATGAATTCAATAATCAGGTTGCTGTTTGTATTTGGGATTAAGTAGTTGTAACCACATCCAAGTATAAATCCAATTTCATTTTTATTCGCCCATCTGTCCCTGGTATATTCATAATTAATTCCAGCTATTTCAATATCTCCTTTCTCTATTGAGTTGGCCAAATGCCCATAAGAAAATCCACCCAGTAAATTAAATCCATTTTGTTTTGCTGGCAAATACAGTTTCAAAGGTATGTCAGCGGTCCAATAATTTTGATTCCAGTTAACTTTCCCATTTACACTTTCGTATGATTGTGTTGTATTATTAAAATGTTTATTGGCATTTATTGCCGAACCTTTTTGAATGTAACCGATACACAGCCCTAATGAATAACGATTGTTAAATCTATATTCGAATAAGCTGCCGATATTTATTCCACTTTTTAGTTTATTACTTGCAGGCTGATTAGCATAGAAAGATGGAGGATTACTATTTAACTGAGTCTCGGACTCAACATCTCTCCCATACTGGTTTGCCAGAGTCAAGCCACCTTTAAAGGTAATATATAATCCCTTATTTATTTCCTGGCTTAGTAAGCTACCTGAGAATAAAAGCAGAATAGCAATTACAATAGTGAGGTTTTTCATATACTTCATTTTATGTTGTAAGCATAATAGTCCGGCAATTTTGGGAGTAAAAGTATTAGCTCTACAGTAACAGCTTTGTGTATATTAATGTACATTTTAGGGAGATTTCTTTTATGATATATTTAATGCCATCTGTAAGGAGTATTTTCCAGTGGATCTATTTTCATTTTATCGTCAGGTTTGTAGCTCGAGTACCACCATTCATAATATGCTTTTGCGGCTTCTTCATGAGATTTATTGTCATATACTAAATCAAGCTCAGGAGCATCTTTTAAGGCAAGAATCGGATTCTGTGACGGGAATCTGCCAATTAAATATTTGCTATTTATTTCAACAGCTCTTATTGATTCGATTGTCCATAAAACGTACATCCCAAGTTTACAATCCGGACCCCAAAGTGATGAAATTCCATTGTGAGGGAAATTTGAAATTACCAAAGCAGAGTTCCTGTATTTTAACAATGCAGGAATATCAGAAGGCTTAAATGCTGGTAATTCAGAAGCTTCATACGAATTTGATTTTAATTGACTGATGTATGTCTCAACCTCAGTATTATCTCCTTTTTTCTCACAGGCAGCTAATCCTGAAAGTATAATCAGGATGATCAATTTATAAGGAGGTCTCATAGTGTTTAGTCTTGATTGTTAACTATTTAACAGCAAATATTGTTCCAAAATTGAATTCATTTTTGTTTATTTTTGTAAGATAAAACATGTACTAATACCTGAAATTATATTTTCCGGCTTTATCCAGCTTCAGTTTCACTTCTGATGTTTTAGAATCCAATAAACTGACGCTGCAATTCTCTGGAATTTCAATGAAACAGTTACTTTCCTTATTGATATGAAGTCCGATAAAACCTTCTTTTACAGGAATCCTTGCATCGACCCTTTTTAAATTGACCAGATCAGGTTTAATTGTATATTCGTTGATCTTCTGGTCTGACTGTGAAAAGCCAAGCACACCATGGAGTATTGCAATAATGGGTGGAACAGCATTGCAGGGATGGCAAAGGCTCATACCGAAAGGCCGGTCATAAAATGACAGCTGTTGTTGCCTGTTGGCTTCCGGAAAGATATTTTCAGGGAACCTCGTAAAACCTTTATCTGCCCAGCCGCCCCAGACATCGTTGATAATTGCCATCAACCTCTCCACCTGGTTGGCTTTGATATACGATAAATATTCGTATCCTTTTTCGATGCTGTATGTTTCCTGGTAATAGGTCATTTTCGGAAGTATTTTGTCAAATAGGTTTTTATATGCATACTCCGGAAAAATATCAGTATAGATACCCCAGAACTGTGCATGATGAGAAATCCTGTTATCTTTCTCACCATCAGGATAATATCCATTGATAAAAGCCTGGCTTTCCTCATTCCAGAAATGCTTCAGGATGTTTTCTCTTAACTGAACTGACTTTTCGTTATACTTTCGGGCTAATTTCTTATCACCCCATAAGTCAGCAAAATAGGCTCCGATAGAAAAATTTTCGTACAAAAGCATTTGTGCGTATGTGGATTTTTCATTCTTGTCCGGACCCAGCATTGTCGCCCATGAGGGTAAAAGTCCCCATTCCGTACTGTCTCCTGAAATAAAACCATTTTTATCCTGCATGGATTCATATAGTTCTAAAAGTTCAATGATTCTGTCTTTAAAGAGCAGTGAGGTTTGAATATCACCATAATACAGATAGTTATGCTTAAACCCTATTAAGGCATAAAGCGGGAAATCAACCAATTGCACTTTCTCTTTTTGGGGATTCTTTGGCAGCAATGCAATTGAAAGGCCATTGCGTGCAATCTGTTCGTCTCCAAATAAGTAATCACCAACTAAAGATGACTGAATTAAATCCATTGACCATGGCAATCCGTCCCGCTTAATGCCATCAAGGAAAAAACTATGCATTCCGGTATGCATCGTTGCTGAGGCGATACTCCATATTTTATTTAATTTCTCATCATTACTTTCAAACTTAAATAAATGTTCTGCCGGCCAGACTTTGGCTTCAAATTTTATTGAATTTACAGTACATTGTCCGCTGCTTTCTATCTTAAGAAACCTGATGGCCCTTTCCGGTAAAGTAATGATCTGTGTTTTGCCATCAAGTA
>JAKLDT010000057.1 GCA_022703405.1 Bacteroidota bacterium
TATCTTGAAACACGTCCGGATGCATCTCCGCCCATCAGGGTTTCAACTTCCTTGACTGTTACAAGGTTGAAGTCCCCGATTATAGTATGTTTCAGACATGATGCTGCAACTGCGAAATTGAGAGCTTTCTGGTCGTCATTTGTATAAGTCAGCAAGCCATAGATCAGACCGCCCATGAAACTGTCACCGCCGCCTACTCTGTCAACGATGTGAGTTATATCGTATTCAGGTGCCTGGAAAAGCTTCTTGCCATCCCACAGTACACCAGACCATGTATTATGGTTAGCGTTAATTGAGCCACGGAGTGTGATTATCACTTTCTTTGCCCTGGGGAATTTTGTCATCAGCTGTTTGCAGACTGATTCATATGCAGCTGCTTCAACGTGACCTTTTGTGACATCAACACCCTCAGGATGAATTCCGAATACCATGGCAGCATCTTCTTCATTTCCAAGAATAATGTCGCAGCCTTTAACGAGGTCAGGCATTACTTCAGAAGCTTTTTTGCCCCATTTCCAAAGGTTCTTCCTGTAGTTAAGGTCGGTTGAAACTGTAATTCCTTTCTTGTTTGCAGCTTCAATTGCTTCCTTGCATACAAGGGCAGCGCCCTCTGAGATGGCAGGTGTGATGCCTGTCCAGTGAAACCAGGTTACTCCCTCAAAAACTGTATCCCAGTTAATCATTCCCGGCTTAATTTCAGCAATTGCAGAATGTGCACGGTCGTAGATCACCTTACTGGCTCTTGCAACAGCGCCATTTTCAAGGAAATAGATTCCCATCCTGTCTCCGCCGAAAACTATCTTGTCAGTTCCAACCTTATATCTTCTGAGGTCCATTATGCATGATTCTGCTATATCATTCTTGGGAAGACGGGTAACGTAGTCAACCTTCATTCCGAAGTTGGCGAGTGAAACAGCGACGTTAGCTTCACCTCCTCCGAAGGATGAACAAAGCTGCTTTGCCTGGCTGAACCTTTCAAATCCCGGTGGCACAAGCCTGAGCATTATCTCTCCGAATGTTACAATTTTGTTTTCCATATCATTTTGTTTATTGGTTTGTTAGTATTTGAAAAGCTGTATCTATTGAATTACTTGTCTTCTTTTTCCTTCTGATCCTTTGGTACTTTAGTTCTCCACCAGCTGGCCAGAGTGGATCCTGTTACGTTCATGAGTGGCCCGTAGACAGCTGGAGCAAGTCCGATTGTTGCTATGTCACCTATTGTCATTGCAAGTCCGGAAGCAAGGCCGGCATTTGGCATTCCAACCTCAAATGCTATAGTCCTTCTGTCCTGTTCAGGCATCTTGAATGCCCATGCAATGCTGTAACCAAACAGGTAGCCAGCTAAGTTGTGAACAATAACAAGTACAAGCAGCAGAGCTCCGACCGATAAAAGGCTGTCGCGACCTGCAGCAGTGATAACTGTAACAATTATAGCAATTCCAACCATCGACAGCATTGAAAGAACTTTCTTAATTATTTTCTGATCTCCCTTGAGGAAATATCTCAGAACAAGGGCAGCAATAGCTGGTAAAACAAAGAAGATGGCAAGTGAGAAGGCTGATTCCTTAAGGTAACCAGCGAAGTCAGTCTTATGCACCTTCATGTATATTATGTTTGCAAGGAGAATTATAATAAAATAGGCAAACATCTGGATTGTCTTTGATTTTCTGCTGTCTTTTCCGATGTTATAAAGGTTGAAAATAAATCCGGCAATAATTGGAAGGATCATCATTTCAAAAATATCAAGCATCATCTTCCATACGTCAACTGCAATGAACTGCCCTCCGATTATCTTCATGAGGAAAGGTGTAACAAAGGGGGCTATTAATGTGGTTGTGGCGCCGATTGTAACTGCAAGGGCAAGGTTGGCATTTGCGAGAAGCGACATTACATTTGATGCAAGTCCGCTGGGTACGCAGCCTGCAAGTATGATTCCTGCGGCAATCTCGGGAGGAAAATTGAAAACGACAGTAATAAAAAATGCCATGAGCGGCATAACAAGGTAGTGGGCAACAACCCCGATTGCAACTCCTTTCGGCATTTTGATAACCCCTGTAAAATCATTAAGGCTCATCTGAGCGCCCATGCCAAACATGATGATCTGAAGGAGGGGGGTTATAAGCCTCTTGAACTGAAAATCACCATAGGATACAAAGAACTGGGGGA
Organism: Bacteroidota bacterium; assembly: GCA_022703405.1. GTDB lineage: Bacteria > Bacteroidota > Bacteroidia > Bacteroidales > VadinHA17 > LD21. The sequence continues at coordinate 2,167 of JAKLDT010000057.1, forward strand.
AATACATTGCTGCAGTTACCGCTGTGAACATCCACATCGTGAAAGACAAACCCTTTGTAGCCTGAAAAGCTTTAACTCCGTATGAAAGCGAAATGAAAAATGCAATTAGAAATATTCCGGCATGCTTTCCGTTACCGGTGAAAACTAGTCCCAGCGAAACGACAAGCATTACCAGGGCAAAAACAAGTGCCCATTGGTGAAAAGTAAATTTTTTCATGTCAGGTATAATTCAGTTTAGTTTAATAAATTCTGATTAAATAAAGTACGATTTTTACAAATATAAGTCTTGAAATTTTAAAAGCCTAATAATTAAATCACCCTGCAGGTGCTTTTTGGTTTTTTTAAGAAATCAAGATTCCTTAGAATATTTTAAATATTAACAGGTTGTTAATCAGTTATGTATATTAAAATGACTGTGTTGTCATAAATAATTGTTTTGCTGACTTTTAAATGTTTTGCTTACATTTAAATAAGTGATTATAAGTTTCGAGTATTTGATTTAAATTTAATCCTTACTTCTAAATATCATAAATAATATGGAAAGAAGAGCTATCAGGAAGAATACATCGATGATTCCTTTTGGATTATTCCACATTAATATTGCTTGTAAGATGAGATTCAGATTAATAACAGAAAGATCCGGCCTGATAGTCGCATTTTTTCTTTTAAGCGGACTTTACGTGCTCAATGCACAGCCGGTAAAGTTTGCTCAGAGAAAAGCAGACGGGCTGTATAAGAATGGTGAAACAATTGAGTTTTATGCCCTTTTTGACAAAACATACAGGGATTCATTGAATATAGTTGTACTTAAGAACAACAAGACCGAATTGCTCAGCAGGGCTTTTGTGCCGGAGACAGACAGCATGCTGATCTACAGTGGCACTTTCGACATGCCCTGCTCTGTTATGCTTCTTGCCCGCTACAAAGGAGGATTCGGAGGAATAGGTTCCTTTGTTGATCCTGAACTTGTCAGACCAGGCATGGATACTCCCTCTGATTTTGACCGTTACTGGAAAAGCCAGAAGAAGGCTCTGCAGAAAATGAACTGGAATGTAACCTCCGTGAAGGTAACAGGGGCAAATGTTCCGTCAGGCTATTTGTGTGATAATGTTGAAATTAATTGTCCGGGACCTAAACCCGCACGTGGATATTATGCCCGTCCTGAAGGGGCAGCACCCGGCTCCTTACCTGCTGTTCTTCTAGTTCATGCAGCAGGAGTGAAGGGATCATGGTGCCGGTCGGAGGTAGAAAATGCCATGCGCTATGCTGCCAGAGGTGCAATCTGTTTTGACCTTAATGCACATGGTATGCTCAACAGCCAGCCGGATGATTATTACGATCAGCTCGAGAAGGGTGAACTTAAAGGATACTGGAATCAGGGTGTTGGCAAAAGGGATGATTTCTACTTCAGGGGAATGTACCTGAGGCTATTACGGGGAATTGAATTCCTTGCCCTTCAGCCGGAGTGGGATGGTAAACGTCTTATTGTGATAGGAGAGAGCCAGGGAGGAGGGCAGGCTCTTGCTGCAGCCGGGCTTGACAAAAGGGTAAGTCATGTTGTGGCTCTTGTTCCGGCCATGTGCGACTGGTATGGTTCTGCTTCCGATAGAAGAGGTGGATGGCCACAGCCTGTTGAATCGAACAGGGAAACTTCAGATGACCTTAAGTCCTCAATTCCCTATTTCGATGCAGCAAACCTTCTGAGAAATTCAAAAGCCGAAATCTTCGTTGAGATAGGCTTTATTGATATTACCTGCCCCCCTGCTTCAGTCTATGCGGCAATAAACATGTCGAAGGGCAGAAAAACAATTATGGGAGTTCCTTACCGGGCCCATCATCAGCCTGCTGCCGGTACCGATCTTGACAGGGCCTGGCAGGAGGCATATTACAAACCAAGAGAAGAATTCATCAGCAACTTTCTGAAATAGAAATTATTAATAATCTCAGTTTGAATATTGTTCTTAAAAAGTGTAAACATGAAGAAAGCTTTTACTGCATCAGGTATATTAATTATTCTTATGCTGACAGCATGCAGGCAGCAAATAAACACTCCGGTGGCAGGCGATGAGAACGCCAATAAACAGATTCCTTATCTTGAGAAGCATGGATCGGCTGCACGGCTTGTTGTTGACGGAAAACCATTCCTGATGATTTCGGGTGAACTTCATAATTCCACCTGTGGAGGCTTTGAGTACATGCGTCCTGTATGGAAAAGGATGGCTGACAAAAACCTGAACTCGGTAATTGCGACTGTTTCATGGGAGCTTGTGGAACCGGAGGAAGGGCATTTTAATTTTGACCTTGTCGACAGTACAATAACAGGTGCAGGGAAGGAGGGTTTGAAACTTGCCCTCATCTGGTTCGGCAGCTGGAAGAATTCAGGCTCTGTATATATTCCTTCGTGGGTAAAGAGGGATTATAAAAAATATCCCCGTGTGCTTGATGAACACGGAAAAGCTCTTGAGATATTATCAACATTTGGAAAAGAATCAGAAAGGGCTGATGCAAAGGCTTTTGCGGCACTAATGAAACATATCAGAGAGGTCGATACCGATCATACTGTTATTCTTATCCAGGTTGAAAATGAGATTGGAATACTTGACATGCCCGGTACTGATCCTGCTGCAGCAAGACGTGATTTTTCAGATATTGCTGATGCTGCGTATAACAGGCCTGTACCACAAAAACTGATTGATTACCTCATTTCAAACAAGGAAACATTATTCCCGGAACTCAAAAAGGTATGGGCAGCAAACGGCTTCAGGACAGAAGGCACATGGGAACAGGTTTTCGGAAAAAGCACTTTCAGGCCTGATCCTGCAGACTGGAAACACTATTCTTTTTATACTGAAGAGTTGTTTATGGCCTGGCATTATGCAAGTTATGTTGAGAGTATCGCTTCTGCCGGGAAAGCTGAATATCCTTTACCAATGTATGTAAATGCATGGTTGAAACAACCCGGAACACGCTGGCCCGGGAGGTACCCGTCAGGTGGCCCGCTGCCACAGGTGCTTGATATCTGGAGAGCTGCAGCACCTTCAATATCATTTATTGCTCCGGATATTTATATAGATGAGTATCAATGGACCTGTGAGGAATTCATGAGGGGAGGAAACCCGCTTTTTGTTCCTGAGACAAGGGGAGGCGAGGCCGGTGCAGCCAGGGCTTTTTATACTTTTGGTGAATACAGTGCGGGATGCTTTGCACCTTTTGGTATCGACAACAGGATGTGGGAGAACGATGATCCCCTTGATATGGCATATGGTGCTCTCAGAAAGCTCGAACCGCTAATACTTGAACACCAGGGTATGGGCACTATGAAAGGCATACTGGTAAGTGAAAAAGAACCGGTTTGCCGTTTTGAACTGGGTGATTTTATTGTGGAGGCAAAGCTTGATTCACGCAGACTTAAAACTACAGGGGGACTTATAATACAGACTGGTCCTGAGGAATTTATCTGCACGGGAAGGGCCCTTGATGTATTCTTCATATCAAAGGAAGGCTCGGAAAGAGTAGCCCTTGATACAGTTGAGGAGGGTACTTTTTCCGGCGGCAGATGGATGGCTGAACGCCGCCTTAACGGTGATGAAACCCACGCTACTACATTTGATGGGGCTGGTCTCCGCTTTCCTGAGGAACGGGTATCAATACAGAAGGTTAGTGTTTATAAGTTCAGGTAAGCGGTAGCCGTTTACCCCATAGCCGTCAACTTAAGAGTGGTTTATGGTGGAATTGCAAGTTTGCATTTTCCCCTCCTTTTGAAGGAGGGGTGGCCGCAGTACAATGTTTATAAGAGTATTGTAAAGTCTAATTGCGGCCTGGGTGGTTGATTTTTATGTCAAATAAATGCATTATCATATTTAAAATTTTATCGTCTTCTTTTCAAAGAAAATTATGAAATGCAAAACTGTTTTCAGAATTTATTACATAATCCATACCTGGCTACTGATATTATTATCATTCTGAAACCCGTGTAATAAGTAACCTATTTATAATCTAAACTCTAAGATCAATTTAATCAACCACCCCGGCCGGGTAAAGAACTTTGTATATATCAGATAATCAATAGTCCCGGCCACCCCTCCTTCAAAAGGAGGGGAAACTTATTACAATCTTTACCGCCATAAAACTACCCTTAGGTTGACGGCTATGCCGTTTACCCTTCAGCAATAACCCTCTCAACAAGCCCTTTCATATAACCTATTGAGAAAGCAGATCCGATATGCGGATATACCATTCCGGGTATGTGATCTGCAATTATAACACCGTCAAAATCAACCTCTTTGAGGGCCTTGAGTATCTCGTACATATCTGCATAGCCGTCATCGAGGAAGGTCTCGGTGAAATGGGGCATTGGCTGGTTAACATTCCTGAAGTGAACCTTGAATATTTTTTTCTGAGCGCCAAAATACCTTATTGTTTCAATTACATCTTTTCCCATCATGGTTCCGCCTTCAAGCCAGCAGCCTACACACAGGCACATGCCAACATTAGGACTGTCAGCTATTTCAAGAGCCCTTTTGTATCCATCAAAATTGCCAAATATGCATCGTGGGATACCACCAAGTTCCTCAACAGGAGGATCGTCGGGGTGGATACCTATTCTTACTTTCTGCTCCTCTGCAACAGCTGCTGCCTTTTTGATGAAGTACTCATAGTTTGCCCAAAGCTCATCCTTTGAATATTTCCGGCCATGTGAAAGAGGAGCTTCATAAGTTACTCCGTGCCAGTATCCTTTATCTGCCTTGCTGAGATCGAAGGCTCTTGCCTTTGATCCTCCCCTCCAGGTCTCAGGTTCTGTGCTCCAGATACCATTTGCCATGTGCGCATAGGTTGTATAGTGTATCCCGGCTTTTCCCAGGTTGCGGAGGTGAGTAAGATATTCTTCGATCTTTTCATCACGGCCTGGCAGCCCAAGAGTAATTTTATCCTGGTTATGAACGTCCCAGTTGCCAAAACCATAGACCTTAATACCTGCAGCTTCGTAGAGCTCTCTTCTGCTGTTATAATATTCGTAACCTGCTTTCTTTGCATCTGTCCAGAGCACAACATTATCAATGCCAAGCTGCTGTATGAAGCTTATATCATCAGTTGTTGGTTCAGCAGGAGCCTGGTAGGCAATCTTGATGTATGGTTCCTGTTTTGGGTTGAATGAGGGATCTTTTACAAGGCTGCCTTTTTTCTTTTCAGGTTCAGTTGCCTGTGTTGTGCATGAGCCCAGACCTGTGATTGCCACAGCTGCCATTGCTCCGCCCTTCTTAAGGAATTCCCTTCTGTTGTCTTTCATATTGATTGCAGGTTAGTTAATGTCATGGCTTTATCGGCAGCAACTGATAATGAGGCTATATCTCCAATTGTCTCTTCAAGTTCTGCAGGTACTATCCTGCAAACTTTCCTTGCAAGGGGAAGAGCTTCCTTTTCAATTGCCTTTTCCATTGACCTGATCAGGAGTTTTGCCGACCTTACAAAAATGCTGCCGATTACAATGCATTCAGGATTAAGTATATCTATTATTACTGACAGTCCTTTTCCAAGGTAGCTGCCGCAGATCTCATAAATCTCCAGGGCTAGTTTGTCGCCATTGTTTGCTGCCTCTGCAACACTAAGAGCGCTTATGTTCTGTAATTCATCCAAGGAATTGCAAAACGAGACCTTTTCCCCCATCTGAAGCTTCTCAAGGGCTTTAGTCCTGGCAAGCTGTGCTATTCCGCCTCCGCTGCAGAAGCCTTCAAATGATCCGGCTTTTCCGTAACCTACCGGTCCCAGCCTGTCGAGCCGGAGGTGACCGACCTCACCTGCATTGTCATTTGTACCGGAATATAACTTACCGTTTAGTATAAGCCCTGATCCCATGCCGGTGCCAAATGTCAGAAAAACCATATTCTGAGTTCCTCTTCCGGCACCGAATTTCCATTCAGCGAGTGCACAGGCATTTGCGTCATTCTGAATAGCGACAGGCAGCTTCAGTTTCTTTTCAAGGATTTCAACAATATGGATCTCATCCCATCCGGGAAGGTTTGGCGGTGAGAGTATTATCCCCTTTTTACTGTCGAGCGGTCCGCCGCAGCTTATTCCTATAGTAGCTATATCTCTTATTGTCAGGTTATTTGCTGCAATAATAGCTTCAATATCTTTACTGAACTGCTCAATGAGTGCCAGAGGTGAAGGATAATCTGCAGTCCTGTACCTGGTTTTGTCAGTAACCTTCAGTTCTCCTGTTTCGGTAAGCTCCCCCAGTAATACTGCGCATTTTGTACCGCCTATATCGATTCCTATCAGATTCATTGTCAGTCAGCCTGAAATATAATATTATCTGTAAATTCATTAATTCTGAAGTCAGCATCAGCTGATGACCTGAGAGGTTTTCCCCCTGAAGTGCAATTCTGAAAAATTACGTTTTCAACTTTGTTTTCAGATGAGAATCCACTGATTATGAAAGGTTTATCACCATTTTCCCAGCTGATGTTCCGCATAATTACATTTTTTATGTGACCGGGAGGATCAATTCCATATAGTGTTCCATCGGTAATAATCAGTTCAAGATTCCTGAATTCAACCTGTTCTTCAATCCTTATATCCTCAAACAGTATATTCTGTACTGTCGCCGGGCCGTCACAGACTATGCTGAAGCCTGCATGACCTCCGGTTCTGCCTCCTCCCCGGGCATACAATATATCACAGTTTTTCACGCTGATATTCTGTACCGGACCACCATTAAGCTCAAATCCAAGTGTCACACCATCGCTGCATGACCAGCCAACCATTACACAGTTTGTTACACTTACAGAATCGACGCTGAGTTTAGGATCCATTGATTTTATTGCCACGCAATCATCTCTGCATCTCATGAAGCAGTTGTCAATGGAAAAGTTTTTTGATGATACAGGATTTATTCCGTCAAGTCCCCATATTCCTTCATAACTGAATACTTTAATATTGCTGTATCTGCAATATTGACAGTCAGTTAAGGTATTTGTCCATCCCTTTGTGTTTCTTATGAACACATCGCTTACATTCAGATTTCTTGTGCCCGAAATCCTGACATTTCCATTGAGCATGCCTCTTCCCCGGATAGTGACATTTGCAAGATCCCTGCCTGTGATATCGGCATAAACAATTGCACCGGCTGCGATATAAAGAGTCTGATTGCTCTGAAGTTCAATCTTTCCGGGTTTGTGTTCTCCGGGTCCGAAATATAAAATATCCCTGCTGCCTTCACTTTGAGGTTCCTTTTCCGGTGCATCAGCGAATATTGCAAGATGAGGCAGATCATTTATCTCAATATAAAGCTTCTGCGGACTGTCGATTTCGAAGCTGAGCTCATTGCCATTAACGCTGGCGCTGATGTTTCTGCTTTTTGGCCTGATGACATAGCGGACTATATCATCACTCACCGTTATGTTAATTCTTACCTTTCCTTCAAAAGAGAATCCTGCAGCATCCATGGCCTCCATTTTCATTCCCCCGTAGATGCCTGTTGTATAATTAAAGGTGTCAAGCTTTGTTTCAATGCGTTCAACCCATACAGGTTTGTTGCTTACTGTGAGCTTCAGGTCTGGGCTGGTCTTCAAACCGGGAGGGGTCGGATATGTAACAATTGTTACACAACTGCTGTTAAGGACGATCTCAGCTGTGCAGATAAGGAAAATTATCAGTTTCAGCAGGCTCTTGCTTTTCATCACTACTGTTGTTTTGGTAAAAAATCATTTCTTATCGGGCTGAAGCTGTCAACCAGTCTGACCTCAGCAGTAAGTGTTTTGATACAGTGTTTCACACCTGAAGGGACTGTTATCAGATCGCCCTTTCTGAGGTGGTGTTCACTGCCTCCCCTGTAGAATATTACCTCACCCTCAGCCACATAAGTTATCTGTTCATGCGTATGAGAATGCAGCAGGTCAGGTTCCTTCATCGGACCATTTGTGAAATCACAAATAACAACCATCACATTTTCAAGATGAGCTATTGTTCTTGAGAAGTCGTTTGAAATCTTGTTATGTATTATCGTGTTTTCTCTATTCATTTCTTGTCTGATACTTTGATTTATTGGTGTTTATTTCTTTGTGATTCTTTGTGGCCTGGTGCCACAAAGACACCAAGTCTCACCATGATTTAATATGTGGATATTTAAAAATCAATCATCGCCTTCATTACACCATCACTATATTCTGCAACAAGATCAAATGCTTCTTTAGTTTTTCCGAAAGAGAAGCGGTGTGTGATCATGTTATCGATATTTATCTTTCCTTTTTCCATAAGAGAAAGAGCTGTTTCAACACAATCCACCTGCCTCCTGATAAACTGCAACGATATTTCCTTTCGTCTTGTCTTTTCAACATTTACTATCCAGTTGTCGAATTCGGGGATTCCAACAACAACCAGTTTGCCGCCCGGCTTGAGTATTTCAATAGCCTGATCCATAGCATCCTGCTGACCGCAGCATTCAAAAACAACATCCAGTCCCAGGTTTTCCGCTGCAAGCACTTTTTTAACAAGATCCTCATTTGCAGGATTTACAGTAAGAAATGCTTTTTCCTTTTTTGCTATTGCTAGCCTGGCATTAATCTTATCTGAAACGAAAAATGATTCTGCACCTTCAGCCCTGGCAGCAAGCATCACACTCATCCCGATAGGTCCGTAACCAAGTATTCCAATTTTTCTGTCTTTTACTCCGGCTGCTTTTTTAACCGAATATACTCCAATGGCAAGCGGTTCTGAAATTGAGCCATGGTCGGTCCTGAGTCCTCCTTTAAGCGGGAAGCAGCTTGTTTCAGGCATTACAATATATTCGGTAAGACAACCTTCAGCCTGACCCGGACATCCGAGGAATCTCAGTTTTCGGCAGGTGTGATGCCTTCCAGAAAGACACTGATCACAGGTCCAGCAAGGCATAGCAGGTTCAATAGCTATGGCATCGCCCGGCCTGACCTTTTTTACTGAAGGGCCGACTTCAACAACAATGCCTGCTCCCTCGTGCCCCACAGCAAAGGGGTATTCAACTACCTGTGAACCAATCTGTCCCTGGGTATAGTAATGTATATCCGAACCACAGATGCCAACAACGGACATCCTGATCTTAACATCATCTTTATTTACCAGCACAGGTTCAGGAACTTCTCTCATCTCCATTTTCCTTATGCCCGTAAGAAGCATTGCTTTCATTCTGTATCATTTTATCCAAACTTACGAAAATTAAATTTTAGTTCATTTTCTTTTTAAAATAACATACCTCTTAACCCCTTCGAAAGAGGAATTTATGAAGTAAAACTTATTACTGCTTCGGTAAAAGCTCTATTTTTGTTAAGTAACAATATTTTGGAATAATGAGAATTATTAAAGAAAATTCAGTTGCAGTTGTTATTGATATTCAGGAGAGACTTCTGCCTCATATTCATCAGTGGGAACAGGTGCTTCAGAACTGCACCAGGCTTATTGACGGACTTCAGGTACTGTCGGTGCCTTTAGTTGTTACACAGCAGTATACAAAAGGACTTGGGCCGACTGATCCGGCTATTGTTAATAAAATAACAGGATTCAGTTTTATAGAAAAGAATACATTCAGCTGTTACGGAGAACCAGTATTTAAGGATAAGCTTGCAACTTTAGGGAAGAAGTATGTCATACTTTCCGGAATAGAGACTCACGTTTGTGTATTGCAGACCTGTCTTGATCTTCTGGAGTCAGGTTATATTCCCGTTGTTGTTGAGGACTGTGTTTCTTCGAGGAAGCCTCAGGATAAGCTTATTGCCATTGAACGTATGCGACAGGAGGGTGCGCGCATTACCACACTCGAAAGCATACTTTTTGAACTTACACAATGTGCAGGAACAGAAACCTTTAAAAGTATTTCACGGTTGGTTAAGTAGTTCCCGGTCTTGGTCTGTCATACCTTCCTTCAATAAAAGGAAACCTTTTTTCAGCATCGTCAATAAGCTCAACACCGAATCCCGGTTTATCAGGTAATTCCAGGAAGCCGTCTTTTGGAACAAGAGGATCCTTAAATAATTCAGTCCTTAATGGATTCATCGTCTGGTTTGTCTCAAGCATTATAAGGTTTGGTATTCCGGCAGCCAGTGAACCATTTGCAGCCGTAAGGAGGGCATCATGCCAGTTATGCGGAGCACAGAGCTGTCCCTGCAGGTGTGCCATCCTCGAAACAAACCATGCTTCAGTCAGCCCCATCACGCCGGCGTCGGGTTGCACTATGTCCATGGCATTCCTGTCAATCCATTCCTTGTAATCGAACCTGTTGTCCATCACATCACCGCCATACGACAGCTTAACCTTTGACAGAGAGTCTTTTATCTTCTTATAATTATCTTTTGCCTGTGGTCCCATCCTTTCCACCGGATCTTCGAGCCATACAAGGTTCATCTTTTCCGCCTCGGGGATAAACTGCATAGTCTGTTCCATGTTCCATTGGGCATTTGCCTCCTGTATGAGTCCGAATTCAGGACCCACGGCATCCCTGATTTTCCAAACGCCGTCAATATACTTTGTCATGTTCATTCCGCTGACTGACCAGTGAGTACCCGGGCGGAACTTATAGGCTTTGAATCCTCTTTCCTTCAGTCTGAGTGCTTCTTCAATAAGGTTATCAGGCCAGATGTCGCCGTCATACATTTCACCTGCGCTGGCATAAACCGGTATTTTTCTGTCCGGGGTATGATCGGTGGCAAGGAATTCATACACAGGTTTGCCTTTTACCTTTCCTATTATGTCCCATAAGGCTGCATCAACACCAGCCCAGCCAACCATAGGACCCCTTTGCTTTACTCCGCTTGTAAGGTATTCAATATCAAATGGATTCTTGCTGGTTATTGCAGGTTTTATGATTTCCTCGAGATACTTTTTCACGACATCAGGACCACCATACTGGGTGGAACCGCCTATGCCTTTTATACCCAGGTCAGTAAAGACCTCAACCAGGATGGAATCTGTCTTCCAGCATTTATATCGTTCAGGTATCCAGTCGAGATACCACTGTTCATCAGGTGGCAGGGGGCAGGAGAGAAGGGTGACTTTGAGGCCGGTGATTTTAATGTTTTCCCTTGTTACGCCATCAAGAGGATGATTCCTGAAAGTCTTTATTTCAGGTGAAGGAGAATTCTGTTTACAACTACCAATAGTTGTCAGGGCTCCGAGGCTGGCAACAGTTCCTGTTGAGATGAAGTTGCGACGTGAAAGGTTTTTCATGAATGCCTGTTTTTATATTTGAAAGAAAGAGTTGATTTTATGTATTAACGACCTCACCCCCTCGTTCCCCCTCTCCCGGGGTGAGAGGGGGAAGGTCATTCAGATTTTTGGTCTGTTTATGGATGAACTCACTTAATTTTTTAGTGACAAGTTCGGGATTTTCTAATACTTCGCAGTTTGTAAACCTCAGTACTTCAATGCTATATCTCTCCATTTCACCAGTTCTTCCTTCATCGTGATCCTGAGCTTCCTTTTTTAAATGGATATCTCCATCCACCTCAACTACAAGTTTCAGTCTGTGACAATAAAAATCAGCAATATAAAATTCAACCGGATGCTGTCTGCGGAATATATAACCTGTCGTTCGATACTTTCTAAGGATCTTCCACATAGCCTTTTCTGCATCAGTTGGTTTCTTTCTCATCTGTTTTGCCAGTGAAAATGTTTCAGCCTCAGCGCCGAAGAACATATCTTTTTCAATTACCTTTTTGAATTTCACCATATTAATTTCAAAAACAATTGAATACAGTAGTGCATTAAGCCCTTCCCACTCCGGGGGAGGGGTTTGGGGAGAGGTTTTTTGAAAAATAGAGAACTTTGTGTATTGAATATCAACATTAAAAATTGATATTAAATATACTGACAAATAAAAGTACTAAATTCACCATCATTTTATTCTTATATGAGGAAGATTTTCGGAATAGGAGAGACGGTTCTGGATGTTATATTCAAGGAAGGTCAGCCGCAGGCAGCAAAAGCCGGAGGATCGGTGCTGAACAGCGTTGTGTCGATGGGACGGATGGGATTGCCGGTTTCATTTATAAGCGAGTATGGAGCGGACGATGTAGGTGACATTATCGACAGTTTTCTTAATAAAAATGGAGTAAACACCTCATCTGTACATCGTTATGAGGATGGAAAAACAACACTGGCCCTTGCCTTCCTCAATGAAAGGAATGATGCCCATTATTCATTTTACAAGGATTATCCTTCACGCAGGCTTAATATAGAATTTCCTCATCTTCAGCAGGATGATATTCTTCAGTTTGGGTCATTTTATGCAATCTGGCCGGAGATAAGAACTCAGATCAGGAAATTTGTGCAGGAATCTCATAATTCCGGTGCACTAGTTGTATATGATCCGAACTTCAGAAAGTCACATCTTGATGAGTTGTCGGCTCTTAAACCCCTGATAATAGAAAACATGCGGATGGCAAGCCTTGTCAGGGCTTCTGATGAGGATTTCAGGAATATATTCAGGGTTAATAGTCCGGATGAGGCCTGGGAGATTGTTAAGAACTACTGCAATTGCCTTGTTTATACTGCAAGTACAGAAGGCGTTTATGTAAGGACAAGGTCATTTTCCGGAAAGTTTCCGGTAAAAAGCATAATACCGGTGAGTACAATCGGTGCAGGAGATAATTTCAATGCAGGAATGATCACATCAATATACCGGAATGGGATTGGCAGGGATCAGCTTGCCATGACAGGTCAGAAGGAATGGACATCAATAATTGAAACAGCCGTTAACTTCGCAACTCACGTTTGTCTCAGCTACGAAAATTATATTTCTGAGGAATTCGCCAGCCAGGTATATAAGTGACATTATTTACACTGTATCTGTCCCGGTCTCTTCCTTCCATTATTAGCTATATATGCTTTGCATTGGCCAGCAGGTATTTCTCTGCCTCAAGCGACCATATATAGTCGTTTTTTGAAACAATTTCATGCAATCCTGCGTATAATATATTCTGATGGCCCAGTTCCTCAAGTTTATAGAGAGATGTCAGAGGCATTGAGATGTTTGTATAAATGAGTTTTTTGCCTCCTGGTATCTGTGGAAGGTTTAGCGTAGTATCAACAACAGCATCCAGTCCGCCCACATGGGTGATCATCACTGCAGGATTGATCTTTCCTTCACCCATCATCTTAAGCGATTCAAGCATGTCGTCTGTATTACCTCCGGAGGTTCCAACTATATGCGTGAATGCATAATGTACATTGTAGAAATTGAATTCTGCCCTGAATTCGGGATTAGTGGGGCCTGCAAAGAAATTCAGGCAACCATCGAATCCTAGTATTGCATCTCCCTGTTCGACAACACTTTTGACTGGGGCAAAAACAAAAACATCGTCAAAACCGGTTCCCCCTGCCAGTTCCCGCAGGTGCTTAACGGGATTGTTCATTTTGCCGGTATTGACATACATAAGTTTAACTCCTGCTTTTTCTGCCTGTTCCGGAGTAAAAAGACAGGCAGCCCTCGCCAGCCTGTTATCATCTATATCGGTCACAACAAGCAATCCGGGTTTCCTTTCCTGGTGCAGGGCATAGTCGATGGCTCCGAGGCCCATAGGACCAACTCCCGCGAGAATTGCCATTTTGCCTCCTTTCCTGATTCCCATCTCATGCCTGTAGGTTCCGGGTGGAACATGATAGCTTGCATGGAAAGCGCCAACGATGCATGACATTGGTTCTGAGAGGGATGCCGGGAAAAATGCTTCCCCGTCATAGGGGAGAAGACAGTTTGCCTCCATTACAATGGGTGGAATAAGTATGTGTGTCGCATCACCTCCGATATACCTGTATGAATAACCGGGAGCATTAAGTGTTCCCATGTGGTTCATTGCCGGCTGAATTGAGAATTTCTGACCGGGTTTGAAACTATCCTTCCATTTTTTGCCCACTTCAAGGATTATGCCTGCAAATTCGTGCCCTATCATTGTCGGATTAACATGTATATCA
>JAKLDT010000058.1 GCA_022703405.1 Bacteroidota bacterium
ATCACTGGTTCATTAAAATAAGAGACGTTAGCTCAGTTGGTTTAGTCCGCCGGCTGGCGGATGACAGGGTAGAGATCACTGGTTCATTAAAATAAGAGACGTTAGCTCAGTTGGTTTAGTCCGCCGGCTGGCGGATGACAGGGTAGAGATCACTGGTTCATTAAAATAAGAGACGTTAGCTCAGTTGGTTTAGTCCGCCGGTTGGCGGATGACAGGGTAGAGATCACTGGTTCATTAAAATAAGAGACGTTAGCTCAGTTGGTTTAGAGCGCTTGCTTGACAGGCAAGAGGTCACTGGTTCGATTCCAGTACGTCTCACAAGTTCGCTGCGAATATTATTTAACATGTATTATGTTTATTGTTTGTACTCACCAAAGTACAACAAGATATATATTGGATTTACATCTAATATTGAAAAGCGCTTGTTCTTCCACAATTACGCTTCAATAAATACATTTACATCTAAATTCAGACCCTGGATAATAATATATTCAGAAGAGTTGCCAGATAAGAAAACGGCTATGCTAAGAGAGAAACAATTGAAATCAGCCAAGGGAAGATCATTTGTCAAATCACTTATTCCCCAATAGATTTCAGCTAGTTTTCAGGTGTTTTTCGAAACACTCCCTCACATGCATCCACATAGTTTCTGATAATACATGTTCAGCGCCGGGTTCGATATAGTATGTGAAGTTTTCAGGTTTTCCAGCCTTTTCATAAACGGACGCAATTCTTTTAACTCCCTCTTTGACAAATTCTATCGGGCTTCCTGAATCTTTTTCTCCAAAATTAAGATGCAGGGCTCTGGGAGCAATAAGGGCAGCTATTTCCGGTGTATCTCCGTATTTTTTCCATCCGGGAACAAAATTCGGAAAGCAGTGAAGTATATGAGTTGCCTCAATGGCATCATAAGCAGGGAGGCAGCAATTACCGATAACACACTTTAGTCTTGTTTCGAGCGGACCAGCCAGCCAGGCATGGGTCGATCCCATTGAATGGCCATAGCAGCCAAGCTTGTCGGGAATAACCTCCGGCCTCTGGCTGAGATAGTCTACAGATGTTTTCATGTCAAGAACATCTTTCCATGCGAGTGATTTTCCCCTGACAACATATCTCAGGAATTCAAATCTCTCAAATTCACCTCTTTTTAGTATACCTGTCGGATCCTGCCGTTCTTCAAAACATAATGAATCGGGGCAGAGCACAACATAGCCCTCCCTGACAAGAGCAACTGCAGTATGGTGCATAGGATTTCCTGCCAGGCCGGCAGGTTCATTCTTGCCCAGGTGGTATTCACCGTTATGCTGGTGCCATACTGCAATACCAGGTACAGGATTCTCTCTTGTTGCATTATCGGGGATAAGAACCAGTGCGGGAATTCGCTCATCCGGCCCGACCTGATATGTGACAGATTCAATCCTGTACCCGTCTTTTTTAATTGTTTCCCTCAGCACAGTATTCAATGGCAAAGGATCGGGGAATGGCCCTCCGAGACATTCCTGGTATTTTGAAAGCAGGCTGTCTGTTTGATCTGATTCTGAAACAGGACGACTTTCACTGCCTGAGCATGACTGTGATACGGCTCCTGAGGCCAGTGCTCCCACGCCAAGCAGGGCATTTGTTTTAATGAAGCTGCGACGATTCTGAAACATGTGCTGCAGGTAATTCTATAATTCCCTGATTTTGATATTCCTGAACCATACAGTATATCCATGGTCCTGAAGTCCTATGAAGCCTTCCTTTGAAATACCTTCGGTAAAACCTGGAAAGGTTTTGAATTTGCTGTTCTGTACAAGAGCATCCCAGGCCGGGGTCCAGAGTTCATACTCAAGCACTTTAACACCGTTCTGTGTATGTGTCACTTTACCGTCTTTTACCTTTATTACTATTGTGTTCCACTGGCCGGCAGGATTAACTGTTTTCGGATCAGCAGCTATCATGTCGTACAGAGAACCTGCAAGATGACTTGCTATCTTGTTATCAGTTGCATCAGCATTATCAAGTACCTGTATTTCAGGAGAAGCATAATAAATTGGTTTACCGGGTACTTCCCTGACATTGAAGAAGATACCAGAGTTAGCCATTTTACTTGCTTTCCAGTCGATTGTGAGTTCGAAATTCTTAAATTTTTTCGTTCCGTAGAGTATATCGCCGTTGGCTCCCTGGCCGGGTTCCTTGCCTTCACCTGTGAAAACCTTCATGGCATTGTCCTCAATAACCCAGTTCTTTGGCATTGCAGTTCCATTGCACTGACGCCATCCTGTGAAATCCTTTCCATTGAATAATAATGTCCAGCCTTCTTTTTTCTCCTTATCATTCAGAGTATTTGGTTTCTGGGCAGAAGCAGAAACCATTATTAGCATGATTATCGCAAATGATAAAATATTCCTTTTCATAGTTTGATGAATTAAAGTTATTGATGTGCAAATTAGGTAAAATATTTTAAAGTCGTTTATGGAAAATATCTCTCTCCATAATTCCCCAAAGGGAGATAGTACTTCGTATTTTTGCAGAACCTGGCGGATGTTATAAAGCCCCCCTTGGGGGGTTTGGGGGTAAAAAAAGAAGTTGAAATCCTTTAACCACAGAGTTCACAGAGGTAAAACACAGAGAGCACAAAGAATTATTAATCACAGCGACTAAATAAATAGTCATTTTTTCATAAAAATATTTGGATGACTAAAAATATAGTCATATATTTGTATTGAAGGATTGATGAAAAGGCGGAAGGCGGAAGGCGTTGATTACAAACTTTAGGAACTGAGGGCCGTGAGCCGTGAGCCGTGAGTCGTGAGTCGTGAGTCGTTAGCCGTGAGCCGTACGCCGTGAATTGCTAATTAATAAATTGTATATCATGCAGCTAACTCGTGCAGAAGAACAGGTAATGCAGATCCTGTGGGAGAGGAAAGAAGGACTTGTAAAGGATATCAGAGACAGTTTTGAGGATCCGAAACCGGCAAGGAATACGGTTTCAACTGTCCTGAGAATACTCGAAAAGAAGGGCTTTGCAGGACACAAGGCTTATGGTAATGTTCATCTTTATCATCCCCTGGTTTCGAAAAGGGAATATTCGAAAAAACAGCTGTTCAGCCTTATGGAGAGTTATTTCAACAATTCTTTTCCTGCCATGGCGTCATTTTTCGCCAGGGAAAAGGATCTTAGTGTCAAAGAGCTTGAAGAGCTGCTTGAGGATACAAAAAAAGAACTGGCAAACAATAAAAAACGGAAATAATGGAAGCATTTGCCCTGTACCTGCTTAAGTCGGCAGTATGGCTTGCAGGCTTTATGACTGTCTACCTCTTGTTTCTCAGGAATGAAAGGTTCTTCACGCTGAACAGGTTTTTCCTGCTGGCGGGTATTATGGCTTCCACTCTTATGCCTTTGCTTACTATACACTATTCTGTTTTATTGCCTGCTCCGGAGCCTGCAATTACAACAGAAGTTTCAGAGCCTCTGGCAGAGGGTATTTCCGTACAGTCAACACCCAGCCCTCGTTTTTTGCTTTTACTAGTTTACATGTCGGGTGTTGTCTCACTGGTTTCGGTAATGGTCTGGCAAAGCAGGTTGCTTCTCCTGTCTGTTGTAAAGGCGGGAGGTAAGCCGGGCTTTTCCGGCGGGATAATCCGGAACCATAATTTCACCACTTCGTTTTCATTTTTTTCCTGGATCTTCGTCAATCCTTCAGCAACAGAAATTGAAGCCAGGGAAATTGTGAACCACGAACTGGTACACATCAGGCAGAGGCACTGGATTGACCTTGCCCTTGTCTGGATGCTCTGTGTTTTTCAATGGTTCAATCCACTGGCCTGGTTATATTCCAGGCTGATAAGGCAGAATCATGAATTTATTGCTGATGAGGCGGCGCTGCAGCAAACCGCCGATCCGGCAGCATACAGGGCTACTCTTCTTAATCAGGCTGCAGGCGCTCAGCTTGTCATCCTGGTGAATTCATTCAACTATTCACTTACTAAAAAGAGATTTGAGATGATGAAAAATATAATCAGTTCACCATACAGGAAGCTGAAGATATTAACAATACTTCCTGTATTTACACTTGTGCTGTTTGCATTTTCAGAACCGGAATACAGTTATGAAGATACAGAAACAGTCAAGTCAGCAACTGGCACATTTCAGGATAAAACAGTAAAAGGCACTGCTTTTCAGTCTGATAGCCGTAAGCCCATAGAGAATGTAATTGTAATCCTGAAAGGAACAACAATAGGTACTCCTACAGATGCAAACGGTCGATTTAAGCTTGAAAACGTGCCTGAGGACGGAGCCCTTGTTGTTACACATGTCGGATACAAATCGAAGGTAATTAAACCAGTATTTGGCAGGGATATGGAAATACCGATGGAGAGGGATACAATAGACTATGGATATTTTATCGATCCAGCTGCTCCTCCACCTCCACCTCCACCTCCGCCTTCCGGGAGTGTTAAGAAAGAACCGGTTGTGCTGCCTTTAATGCTTGATACAAAAGGAGATGCGTTGATTACAAAGGACAAGCGGCTTGTGATCAAATCAGCCAGTGCTGATAAACTGCTGACCCTGTTCGACGGAAGGCTTGTGGATCTTTCAAAGCAGAGCCTTGAGCCTGAAAAAATCAAGTCGATCGGGTTTTACAGGGATGGTACCGGGGAAAGAGAATTTGGAGAATACGGGAAGCAGGATCTGATTGTAATAATATCGAGAAAACCTGGTGCTGAGAGCGAAACTAACAAGCCCGGATATTATGAGGTATTTAAAACACCTCCTGGCGCGAATGAAAATATTCCCTTTGTAGTTGTTGAGGAGATGCCGGAGTTCCCCGGAGGAAAAAAAGGCCTTCTGGACTGGATAAATCAGAATATAAGGTACCCGGAAGCAGCCCGGCAGCAGAAAATTGAAGGAAAGGTTGTCCTCAGGCTGGTTGTGTACTCAACAGGTAAGGTGGGAGAGATCTCTGTCCTCAGATCTGATAATGCAATTTTCAACGAAGAAGCTTTAAGAATGGCCGGTATAATGCCCGACTGGAAACCGGGAAGCCAGAACGGAAAGAAGGTTGATGTTTATTACATGATACCTGTGGAATTCAAGCTCAGGTAGACAGGCTTTTTAACCACAGAGAGCACAGAGCGTTACACAGGGGACACAGAGGAAATTATTTCTTTGTGTCCCCTGTGTGTTTTCTTTTTATTCTTTTATTAAATTTAACATTAACCGGTATTTAATAATTACTATCATGGATAAAAGAACGTTCATCAAGACATCAGGACTGCTTGGTATTGGCTCGTTGCTGAGTGCTGAAAAATTTACTGATCTGATAGGATCGGTCTCAAAAGTGCCTGCAGGCGACCTTGCAAAGGAAGAGGATTTCTGGCTTACAATTAGAAAAGGATACCGCTTGAATCCGGATATGATAAATCTCGAGAACGGATATTATAATTTCCTTCCTGAACAGACTCTTGAAAAACTGATCTCTCATATCAGGGACATTAATTACCAGGCTTCATATTACATGCGCACGGTCCAGTTTGAGAAAAAGGCTGCCATGGCTGCAAAGCTTGCAGCACTTGCAGGGGCGCCGGCGGATGAGGTTGTGATTACAAGAAACACCACTGAATCTCTTGATACAATAATTGCAGGTTTCGACTGGAAACCTGGTGATGAGGCAATAATAGCCGAGCAGGACTATCCTGCAATGCTCAGCATGTTCAAACAGGTTGCAAAACGCCAGGGTGTTGTAAACAGGATTGTCTCAGTACCGAATAATCCTTCATCTGATGAGGAGATAGTAAAACTGTATGCCGATGCAATCACACCCAAAACAAGGCTGATGATGATCTGTCACATGATAAACCTGACCGGCCAGATACTTCCTGTTCGCAAGATCTGCGACATGGCTCATGCAAAAGGGGTACAGGTAATGGTCGACGGAGCCCATGCATTCGGTCATTTCAGGTTTACAATACCTGAGCTTGGTTGTGATTATTATGGGGCCAGTCTGCATAAATGGCTGAGCGTTCCGCTGGGATCGGGTCTGCTGTGGGTTAAAAAAGAGAACATAAGCAAAATATGGCCCATGTTTGCTCCTTATGACATGAGTCCTGATGATATCAGGCGGTTGAATCATATTGGTACTCACCCTGTTTACACTGACCTGACTGTGGAAGATGCAATTGATTATTACAACATGCTTGGGGCAGAGCGGAAAGAGGCGAGGCTGAGATATATTCAGAATTACTGGACCGACAAGGTCAGGAATTTGTCTCATGTGGTACTGAATACTCCTGAAGACAAACAGAGGTCATGCGCAATTGCCAATGTTGGAGTCAGGAGCCTTAAGCCCGGTGAACTGGGTGATGTATTATGGAAAAAATACAAAATCTATTGTGCACCGATTGACGGGGCAAATGTACATGGCTGCCGCATAACACCTAATGTTTACACTACAACGAAGGAGCTGGATGCTCTTGTGGATGCTCTTGCTGCATTGAAATGAAATGGTGTATCCCCTACGGGGAAAATGGATCTTTCTTTATAATATGACTACAATAATTTATGCCCTACGGGCAATAGACAATATCAGACAGCTATAACTTATTCCTGCAGCTAAGGATAATTTTTCTTTACCGCGTAGCGGTTAGATTATTGTAGCAAAAGGCATTAAAAGATAAATATTTCCCCGTAAGGGTTAAACATAAATCACCATAATTACCAATTAATCATCATCGCCATCACCGCCTTCGTTCTGCAGGAAGAATGCAGCCCTTACAGAAGGAGGGCATGGAGAATCGAGCCCCTTTACAGCCTTCCATATCACCTGGTTGAACTCATTATCATCCACAGCGTCTTCGCGGGTGAAGTTGAATTTTTCACTCTTCTTCTGCCAGATGCTTTCTGTAAGGTTTTTCTCATCAAGGTTATACTGATTTGGCCTTGCATTGAATACAGGGTGGTCAGGTGTATTATCGAAACATTTCCAGATTGGTGTTGCTGATGCATCGTACTGGGTCATTGGAGGCAATCCGAGTATTAATTCAATTGTTCTGAGTAGGGAAGAAGTTGTATATACTGTATGATCTACAAAGCCCTGTTTCACAAAACCCCCGGCAATAAATGCAGGGCTTCTGTGGGCATCGACATGATCAGGACCGTTCTGAGCATCATCTTCAACTATAATAACAACACATTCCTTCCATATAGGGCTGTGGCTCAGGTAATCGACAAAGAGGCCAACAGCAAGGTCATTATCAGCAACATGAGCAAAGGGAGAGGGTTTTCCAAGGCTTAGTCCTTCTGTATGGTCGTTTATAAAGCGGACTGTATTAAGTTGTGGCACCTCGTTGCGGGCAAGTAGTTTTTCAAAGTCCCTTTTCCACTGATTGAATCTTGTTGTATCGCGAATTGAGGGAACCCAGAGTGAATAATCCTTGCAATAATGTCCTTCAAGTACCGGGATGCTTGGTCCGTTATCGCCAATAAATTCCCCGTATGATCTGAAAGTGACGTTATTCCTGGCACATGCATCCCACAGAAAACCACCCTTGTTATTTGCAACTTTTCTCTGTCCTTCTCCGGGATAGTCACCGCCCCTGCCACCGTAAGAGGTAGGCCAGTTCTTTTCGAGATAATCTGTTGCATAGGCTCCCATTGTCCAGTGATGTCCATCAGCGCTTACTTCCCCGTTAACATAGAAATTGTCGAGTAAAACAAATTCCCTTGCAAGTGCATGCTGGTTTGGAGTTATGTTCTCTCCAAAAAGACAAAGTGACGGATCGCCATTGCCTTCCTTCATATCTCCAAGTACCTGGTCATAAGTCCTGTTTTCCTTTATTACGTAAAAGACATATTTTATCGGTGATTTATCTCCTACTCTGGCAGGCACAGGATTGTTGCTTTCTTCCCCGGCAACAAGTTCCTTATCTTTTATGTACGGGGTATTGTTATAAACAGCCTTTGAATAAACAGCCAGCCGGGCATCATCATGCCTGGCTATAAAGCTCATTGTTCCGCGTAACAAGCCACCGATGTACTGCACCTTTGTTTTCAGTTCCCTGCCTCCTTCATGATGTATTACCTCCTGGCTTCTCATTGTTGGCTGAGGACCATAAGGATTTGCTTTTGAGGTAAGTCCCTTGCCATTACTGACAAGGATCTTTCCTTTTGCAGTTCTTACACAGGTAGGGTACCAGGCAGTGGGAATGAATCCCTTGCTTTTTGAAGCGCCGGGTACTGAAACATCGAACACTGCAAGGCAGTTATTATCGGCATTTGCTATGTATAAAGTCTTCTCATCAGGTGAGAGGGCAACGCTGTTTGTTGTTGAACCGCAAAGGGCATCAGGATATAATGCGGAATTAAGTGTCTCGGTTACACTTAATTTTTTACAGTCAATAACAGATACATTATTGTCATTGGCATTTGCAACATAAAGATATTTCCCGTTTGAGGAAATGCACATGTCATTGGGATTATCTCCTACCGGAATGTTGCCAGTTATTTTCTGAAGGCGGGTATCAAAGATTATCACCTTGTCGCAGCCCCAGCAGGTGGCATACAATGTTTTTTTGTCCGGTGAGAGGATGCAGGTATATCCTTCTCCCCCGAGATCGTATTTCCCGGCGACGGTCTTTTTAGCCAGGTCAATTACATACAGTGAGTTATTTTCCTTTGTAACTGTATAAAGAAGTTTACGGGCATCATCAACTGCAAGTCCGGCCACGGAGATCCTCTCCGGCCATGGCTTGCCGATAATTATTGTATCTGCTCCTGCAAGCTTATTGTTACTTACGGAGTATTTTATTATCCTGTTATCATTGCCTCCTGAAGCATATACATATTTGCCGTCATTTGAGAATGCCAGTCCAAGCCATGATTTGGCTATCACCAGAGTGTCAAGGGTAAGCTCTTTTTCTATATCGATGAGCTGAAGGGTCTGGTCGCTCTGGCCGTTATTTGTAACAACAGCAAGTTTTTTGTCAGGTGATATTGCGATATTGAGTGGAAGATCTCCCAGGGGAAGCTGTTTCCCCACAGGTGTGAGGCTCCATCCGTTGGGAAGTACTACCCTTTGTGATTCAATCTGTTCCAGCGATTGAGCCTGAGTCTTCAGAATAGTAAAGGCAACAATAATTACACTAATGATCAATGCTCTTTTTGTCAGGATATTTATTTTCATGATATATAAAAATTAAGGTCAGGTTACGCCCTTAAAATTAGGAAATAAAATAATTGTAAGTATAATTTTTTATAACACAGAGATTCACAGAGAGACACAGAGGTTCACTGAGTGACTCAGAGTAAAAAGGGATATCAACAATGCAGGTTCTTATTTTGCACCGTCTCTTGTGCTTCTTCTGCCTTCTGTATTAACCGGAGGTCTGAATTTTACATTTTCAATTCTAAGAACAACCGGGTTGGGCCACTGGTTGTTCGTATAGAGCCTGTGTCCATTAACAGCGCTGATTACAAGACCCACCGGTGTATTTGAAGTGTATATTGAAGCATCATATCCGGGGCGGTATTCAACGAGCTCACTCGCATAGCCAAGAATGCTGACCTTTGTTTTTTCATTTCCTTCAAGAGTTTTGAAAACAAAATCTTTCCTGTCACCATATTTCCATTCCTTACCTGCAGGGACGAAAGCATAAACGGTGTTTTCATCCTTAGCCTTTGTGAACCAGATATCTCTTTCTTTTGTGATTTCCCAGGGCCTGATATTATGTATACCTTCCCTGTTAACAAGGTTCCATAATGCTATTTCACGAAGAAGGGCTTCCTGTTCAATCTGGATCTCGCCATCAGGTTTCGGGCCGACATTCAGAAGCAGGTTTCCTCCCTTAGCCCTAATTTCTATGAGCATGTTAATTATCTCTGTTCCCGATTTATGCGGGTCATTTGTAGGTTTGTACTGCCAGTCGGTGCCCATTGTGAAGCAGGCTTCCCAGGGACCCGGGATGGGTTTCCCGGGAAGGTTCTGTTCCGGTGTCTGCATCTGGCCGCGGGTTACAATAAGGTCGGGCTGCAGCTGCCAGGCGTATTCTTTAAGTCCCTCTTCGGGTCCATCGAAAAAGAAGATATCAATCTTACCGTAGTTTGTAAGCAGTTCTTTAACCTGGGCCTTGTCGTGTTCCATAAGCCCGGGATTGTTAGCAGGGTAATGCATTTTGTCCTGGAGTCTTCCAACAGGGATATTGTGTTTATAGAAATAATGAAAATCCTCCGGCGAAAAATAGAGTCCGACAGCAAGACCCTGTTTCCGAAAGGCTTCAAGGATCTGTTTCATAATATCCTGTTTGTATGGAGTGTTCATTATGTTGAAGTCAGTTGTCTTTGTATCCCACATGCAGAAGCCTGAATGGTGTTTTGAAGTGAAGACAACATATTTCATTCCTGCCAGCCTGGCCAGCACTGCCCAGCTTTCCGGATCAAATTTCTTCGGGTTGAAAGTGGCAGGTAGTTCGCTTATGAACCTTTCGATATAGTCTTTTGAAGCACCGGCCATTGAATGGCTTATCACTGCACCAACCTGTGAATCCATGCTCCAGTGTATGAACATTCCGAATCCCATGTCCATGAACCATTGTTCTCTTTCAGGTTTGTTTGTTTTTTGCTGTGCCTGGATGTTCAGGACAGAAACCATTGTGAATAGCAATACGAAAAGTATCCTGTTTTTCATGATAATATTGTTAAAAAGAAGAATTTTCAGTGAATGTAAGAAATGTTCTCAGATAAATTTATTCCGTGGTGTTTTAAGCACCTTCAGTACTTCTCTTTTTATTCTTACGTGTACCTTCCCGTCTGAGCTTACAGGTTCACCGTCGATGTGCATCCTGTTTTCGTGAGTCTCAATAACAATCTCCTTTTCAGTACGGATATGATTCACATATTTCGACCGGTTTATTCTTTTTGTGAACAGGCGTATTACAAAAGAGGGGCCCAGTATTTTAGGGAAAGGTTTGATGAGGACAAGGTCGATTATTCCGTCATTGGGCCTGGCGTCGGGTGCAATAAAGGCATTGTTTCCGAATTGCCGTGTATTGGCTATTGTTACAACAAAAAGCTCTTCATTGACAAGCTCCTTTCCTTCGCATGATATTTTTACATGGAAGGGACGAAGCTGCGCAAAAGTTTTGAGGCTGAGCCAGATATACGGGATGATTCCTCTGAGCCTGAGATTGTTGAACGAATGGGCTACGAAGCTGTCGAGACCGATTCCGGCAACGTTGAGGCACATCTTATCGTTGACCTCAATTATGTCGATTGACATTGTTTCTGCTTTTCTGACGTCGGAAAGAAGGGAATTGACATTGAGCTTAAAACCAAATTCACGAGCAAAACCATTCCCTGAGCCGAGGGGCAGCACCCCCAGTATCTTGTCGGAGTTTACAAGTTGAGTTGCCACAGTATGTACTGTGCCATCACCACCTGAAGCGACATATACATCGTGTTTTTCCCAGTTATCTGTGATCAGCCTGATTGTTTCTTCCTTTGACAGCGATTTAACAGCAGTGAGTTCTTCCTTCCTCAGATCGAGGCCGAGAGACATTATATAATTGACTGGGATTACACCCGAATCGGGGTTGACTATGAAAAGTGGTTTTTTCCTGTTTCCTTTTTCGGGTATTTTCATGCCCAAAGGTAAGCAAGTTTTCCTAATCTACTCCATGAATGGATATTTATAATCAGTTGCAGGAATGAGGGTTTCCTTCACTGTCCTGGGACTCACCCACCTTATCAGATTGAGGTGACTGCCGGCCTTGTCGTTTGTTCCCGAAGCCCTTGCGCCTCCAAAAGGCTGCTGACCCACCATTGCCCCGGTTGGTTTGTCGTTGATATAGAAATTACCTGCGGCATATCTGAGAGCCCTGCAGGCTGTTATCATGGCATATTTGTCGTTGCTGAATATTGCACCTGTGAGGCCGTAAGGAGAAGTGTCATCACATAATTTAAGTGTTTCTTCAAACTTGTCATCTTCATAGACATATATTGTCATTACCGGACCAAATATCTCCTCTTCCATTGTGATGAAATGAGGATTCCGGGCAAGTATTACAGTCGGTTCAATATAGAAACCTTTCGATTTATCACCACTTCCGCCTGAAAGTATAGTTGCTTCCTTTGATGCTTTTGCAGTTTCGATGTACTTCATTATCCTGTCGAAAGCAGGTTCATCGATAACCGGATTCATGAAGTTCCGGAAGTCCCTTACATCGCCGGTTTTAATTTCTGAAAGCATGGCAAGGATGCTTTTCCTTGTTTCCTCCCATAGCGAAGCGGGAATATATGCTCTGGATGCCGCAGAGCATTTCTGCCCCTGATATTCGAAAGCGCCACGGATTATTGCAGTTGACAGTTCAGGTACCGAAGCTGAAGAATGGGCAAAAATGAAGTCTTTTCCTCCTGTTTCCCCGACTATTTTAGGATATGATTTATAAATTGAAAGGTTTTCAGAGACCTCTTTCCAGAGGGTGTTGAAAGTAGCATTTGAACCTGTGAAATGAATTCCGGCAAGGTCTTCGTGCTTCAGAACTATGCTGCTGATGAGTGCACCTGATCCGGGCACGAAATTAATTACTCCGGCAGGCAGTCCGGCTTCCTCAAGGATCTTCATGAAATAATAGTTTGAGAGAAGCGAGGTAGTGGCAGGTTTCCAGACAGTTGTATTTCCCATCAGTGCCACACTTGTATTCAGGTTTGAGGCAATTGCAGTGAAGTTAAATGGAGTCACAGTATAAACAAAGCCTTCAAGCGGCCGGTATTCCAGTCTGTTGATTGTACCATTTTCAGAAATTGGCTGGTCCATGTAGATAATTGAGGCGAAGAAATTATTGAAGCGCAGGTAGTCAATCACCTCGCAGGCCGAGTCTATTTCAGCCTGAATGACATTCTTTCCCTGCCCCAGCATTGTTGCTGCATTAAGCATGAACCTGTATTTTTTTGATATCAGCTCGGCAGCGCGGGCCATTATTGCAGCTCTTTCCATCCAGGCTAATGTCATCCATTCATTCTTTGCAGCATTTGCAGCGTCAATGGCCATCCTTACTTCCATTTCTCCTGCCAGGTGATAGGTTCCAAGGATATGACTGCGGTCAGAAGGATTGATTATCTTCCCGGTTTTTCCGGTACGGATCTCCTTCCCTCCTATAATAAGCGGGATATCTGCAACAAGACTGCTCTGTCTTTTCAGTTCTTCCTCCAGCAGTCTCCGTTCATCACTTCCCGGCTTATAAGAAAACACCGGTTCATTTTTTGGTTCCCTGAAATTATATATGGCATTGTTCATGATTGCAGTTTTAATAACAAGTATAAGATGCTCTGCAGATAGTTGAAATGATAAAAGTCTCCTTTGACTATAACATTTGGCATAAGCAGATGTTCAGGGAAGGGGCAGGGAGTAACTATAAATGCTCATTGTAACAGCCGCTTTTCTCTGCATGAACTCATCCCCCCAGCCCCCTTCTCTTTTAGCAAAAAGAAGGGGGAGTCTGCAGTCTCCAAAATTTGCATAACATACAGAAATACATATAATTACATTGTATTGCAGAAATTAAGTATGGTACATAGCCCCTCTTTGCCACGCAGAGAGGGGTTGGGGTGAGTTCAGGTGTTGCATGAACTCATCCCCCCGGCCCCCTTCTCTTTTGACAAAAAGAAGGGGGAGTCTGCAGTCCCAAAATTTGCATGACAGACATATATATAATTATATTGTTTTGCGAAATAAAGTAGGGTAATTAGCCCCTCTTTGCCACGCAGAGAGGGGTTGGGGTGAGTTGGTGTTTATTCCGGGAGTCTGCATTAAGTCACTTCCAACTTTTTGTATAACTTCGTTTATCCTTTTTAAAAACAGCTTTATGTCGGAAAGAAAGTATTACCATATATCGAAGACTGGATTGTCTTACGGGATGAAAAACCTTGACGATGCCATTGATTCGATGAATGAGGGAGGATTTATCTGGCTTGACTATTACAAGCCTGACAAGGAGGATCTTATGGTGCTCGTAGATAAACTTGGCATCCATCCGCTGTCGGTTGAAGACTGCATGGATGCGTCACAGGTTCCTAAAATTGAATATTTCACCGAAAATACATTTATAATTTTCAATGCCTTCAGGTATGAAAACAAGGACCTTAAAGTTGATGAGATAAACCTTTTCATAGGAAGAAGCTTCCTCATCACTGTCAGCGGGATAAATTCTGATGACAGAAGACCGCTTATGGCAATTGAGAAAACACTTTCAACCGATCCGGGAAACCTTAAACATGGACCTTCTGCTCTGATGCACAGGATCCTCGATTATATTGTTGACCAGAAGTTCTCTGCCTTCGATATAATTGAAGATGAACTTGAGGAAGCAGAAGACGCGATACTTGATAAAACGGCAACATTTGATCCTTCTGAACTGATGAGGATAAGGAAATGCCTGCAGACCTTAAGAAAAAGCCTTTTTCATGAGCGCGAGATCCTGGTAAAGATCACTCGTCATGATTTTCCCCTTATACCAGAGAAGGCCCTGGCGCATTACCGCGACATTTATGATCATCTGGCCAGGTTCTTTGACCTTACGGAAACTTACCGCGATAACGTGACAAGCCTTATGGAGTTGTACACCTCACTGCAGAATAACCTCATGAGCAGGTCGGCAAATGAGACAAACGCTTCGGTACGCAGGCTGACTCTGATTGCAACAGTGTTCATGCCGCTGACACTTATTGCCTCAATAGGCGGAATGTCGGAATACACAATGATGACTTCAGGTTTGGACTGGAAGGTCTCATATTCCCTGTTCATCGTAGCGATGGCTGTGATTTCTGTGGTTAATTATGTTGTAATCCGCAGGATAGAAAAGAAAGGCCGCTTACTGAAATAGTTCAGAGCCGCCTTGTGCCTTCATTTACCGGATTCAGGTCGAACATGCGCAGATGCTTCATCCCGTAGGATTTTATTGCATAGGCAAAGAAGACTCCTGAGAAAATATCTATGCTGTAATGCCCGTGTGAAAGAAGCAGGGCTATAACAACTATGCTGAGGCAGATAAGAATGAGCTTCTTGTAAAGCGAGTCATTTGCAAGAAGATAGAGCATGAAAACATTGCCTGTATGTCCCGAAGGATAAACGCCGAGTTCATATTTCGAAAAGCCGTTGAAGAGAGGATCGGAACCCATGAACATCGGAGGGTTGCCAAAAGGAGTAAGGACAATGAAAACGCCTCTCACAAGATAGAAAAGACCTACCATGAGCAGGATAAACGGGAAACGGTTAAAATCCCTTTTGTGGAACATGTAAATGAAGATGAGCAGGATGGGGATCATGCAAACAATATCATATACAAGGGAAAGATCCATCACGGGCAGGTTGTCGAGTATGAGGTCGGAAAGCATAGGCAGGGTCTTCCCTTCACTCATGTAGTTGTGAAGGTAAGTCTGTGATGCAATGTTCAGTGCCATGCCTGAAAGCACGGCAAGAATACCGAGATAAAGATACTTGCTCTTTAAAACAGGTATCAGCTGGCTGATTGTATCAGATATATATTTTGATCCGGCGCTTTTTGACTGTACGGCCATAATTTCGACTTTAACATTCCGCCGGCAAATATAGAAAGATTAGAATTAACAAAACAGTTAATGCGGTGCTGATTATTGTTTTATACTGTTAAATATCTCCAAAATTTCATCTCTGTACTGTTCCGGAGCTTCAATATGTCCCCAGCTTGTATCTGTCTGCCACAGACCGTCATAGACGATATCACGGTATGATTTCATTATGTGCGGAATGCCTCTTTCATTCAGGATGTCATCGAGGAGTATTGCTTCAATTTCGTTCTGAATAGCCAGTATTTTTACCGTTTTGTCCATAGTCTTAAAGGTTTTTATTGAGCTGTGGGAGGAGAAGCAGCCCGAATTCATGTTCGAAATTCGGTGTGAATACTCCCTTTCCCGAATGACTTATTATCTCATCAACAGACCAGTATTTTCCTTCATCAATCTCAGAAGG
>JAKLDT010000059.1 GCA_022703405.1 Bacteroidota bacterium
ATCCTGGAATTATAGTTTAGGCCGTAGGCCTTTGGTGTGTTCCGGAAGGGCGCAGCCCTTCAAAAGTCTCTATTAATGACTTTAAGCCCCGTAGGGGCGAAATAAAAGTGGTTAAATTCAAGAAAATTTTCATTATCTTTAATCGTGCTAAAAAGAAAAATATGTCCCAGTCCTACACTCAATTCTTTGTACATATTGTATTTCATACAAAGTACAGCAAAGACCTGATCACAGAAGATATTGAAGATGAGCTATATGCATACCTTGGAGGAATACTGAAGGCATGCAAGTCAGTACCTGTAAAGATCGGTGGAGTTTCAGATCATATCCATATCCTCTGTACTCTTCCAAAAACGATGACTCCTGCCAAGCTGGCTGAAGAAATAAAAAAAAGTTCTTCCAAATGGATCAAAACAAAAAATCCTTCTTTTAGTAACTTTTACTGGCATGAGGGTTATGGAGGTTTTTCAGTAGGCTGGTCGCAGGTTAAAATGGTAAAGGCATACATCCGAAATCAAAAATTGCATCACGGGAAGATTCCCTTTTTAGAAGAATATAAAACTCTTCTTCATGAAAACGGCATTGATTACGACGAGAAATATTTGTGATTCCAAGCAGAGTGACGATGCGTTGCCTGTCTATCAGTTTTAAAACATTTCCAGTTGCTGAGGCGTCTCTGGCCTGTTTGCAGGATCACGGCTTCTGAAATACTCCATCATCCCGAACTGCTTATCAGTTAAAGTAAAAATGATGATCTCACCC
This sequence comes from Bacteroidota bacterium, assembly GCA_022703405.1. GTDB lineage: Bacteria > Bacteroidota > Bacteroidia > Bacteroidales > VadinHA17 > LD21. The sequence goes on from JAKLDT010000059.1 coordinate 763, forward strand.
TTTGGAGCAAGAAAAGTTTTTATTCTTTTTACGTGAACATCTGCATTTTCCCTACTGTTGCAATGTCTGATATAAATCGAGTACTGGAGCATTGCAAATCCATCTTTCTGAAGCGACTTCCTGAATAATGCGTAGTTCTTCCGATCTTTTTTTGTATCAGTCGGAAGGTCAAAAAAAACAAAAACCCACATAATTCGATATTGATTAAGCCTTGACAGCTCTTCCATTTCTGAAAATCATTGAAAAACAGGGTAAAGTATTTTTCTTAAATCTCCTTCGAAACAAGATGCAAGACTTGATGTCGTACGCTGAATCCCAACCATAAGCGGGCTGCTTTTGTCATCAATAACTACATCAATAACAGGTATTTGCAGCAATTGCCTCTTCAGATCAGGAGTGAGATCCTCCATTTCAGGATTAGCCCGGGCAATATCAAGCACAAGCGAATCAACAAACGGACGAAAAGGTTCCATAATGTCATCAGCCAGGCAATAAGGATTATATTTATTCCGGTGATGAATTCCAATCGACGGGAAGAGGCCTGAAGCGACCAGAGATCTTGCGACTATTGCTCTTAAAACTGCATATCCATAATTCAGCAAATTATTGGGTGGCTCTCCAAACCGGCTCCTCAGGAACTCTCCGGACCCGAATAAATTGTCCCAGTAATATGATGCAGCCCTGCCCTCAACATTGCCCGGATCACCGCTTTTAACTTCGGTTATCAGAAAATCCATCTTTTTAATATCAATTCCCTCTCTTTCCAGAAGCGCTTTCTGGTTTTCGATTTTTGCAATAACAGTCTGCTGCCATAGATTCTTAGTCAGGGGTTGACTGGCTTCAAGCTGGAATTGAAGCTTTTCTGTAAAAGTATTGTGTGAAAACATTGGCAACATAAGTCCCAATGGCAGATGAGACTTGTCGCAACTGATAATCGCTGCATTATTTTCGTTAAGTGCCATTAACAAGGCATTTGTCAGTGTAATATGCGGATTATCAAGGACTATAAGACCGATATCTTCGATAGGCACTGCAGAGTCGTCTTTTTTTTCTTCCTCAGGAAAGCTGATGTTAAGTTGCATATCCTTTTTCCTGAGGAAACATGGGTTGCTGAAATACAGTGTGTGCTTTATCATAACTGAGGCACTACAGAAATAATTCCACCTAAATTGTAAGAATTTGTCTATATCATGTTATCTCATCACGTCAATCATTAAATTCAATCGTTCCGTCAATGTTCATTTTAAAATCTTTGCCTTCTACAATAAAATTGAAGTTGCCTGGGCTTAATAATAGTCGTGGAGCTATAAAACTATTTGTGAATTTCGAAAAACCATTTTTCCCTTTCTTTCCAAAAATATTCTCTGGAAAATCCTCTGTTAATTGATTATCTTCTCTTGCTTCTAAATGATGTTGGAATTTGATCAAGCCTTGTTTTGCATCTGCTAATGTTTTAATATAATACAATCTTTTTGACAATTCAGTCTTGTCCAAATCTCTCAATTCATCAATACTATTTTCGTAAAAGATCACTTTTTGCCCCACTTTAAAAACATGAATAAGTACTGCTTCCTCTCCTTTTATTAAAATCGGCTCTTTGAATTTGAATAACTCTGCCTTTGTTGGGATTTGATTATCAATTATTTGCTGCGAGGCTTCAAATTTATTTATAGCGACAATCTGTCTGCCTTTGTTGTTTCTATACAAACCAAACAAATAATTTTCACCAGAATCAGCGTATATGTAGTTTTTGTAATCCTTTGATGATTTGTAGATTTGCTCCTTTACAATTGTAACATTATCAGGATTCATAAAACCTCTAGCCGCTTTTACTCTACAACGCAAATGTCTAAGTCTATTGCCCTGAAAGTCAATTAAGGCAATTTGCTTTACACCTTTCTCTAATTGATTTTTTAGAAAATCAGCCAAATGGACATCTATTATTACATCAGAATTAAATTTAATATCTTCAATCTTTTTGCGTATAACCATCCAAACTTCATCCTTGCCATCTACTTTATTGTACACGATATTCCCATTTTCATCACGTAACAAGCAGCCATTTTCAGTTTTTGCAGCAATCTTTATTTTCCCATAATAGGTTTGCAAATGTAATTCGCCTCTGATAGAGTCACCCTGTGCAATTTTGGGTATTCGCTTTTCTTTGTCAATCCAGACAATCTTTCCTCGCTTGCGGACTATTCGTCTTGATGGTGCTAAAGTTTGATCTTTATCTGCAATATTGTTTATCAGAATATTGTTTTGAATTGCCTCGATCATTGTGTGATTAAATGAAGAAAAGGGCTTTTCGTGATATTGTTTGTTTTTATTTTCAGGTTTCTCTTCAAACTCGTAAGCCTTCTTTAATATATCTTCGCGCTTTTTGGCAGAAGGGATCAATGTAAGAACAGCTGCATCCACAGCATGGTGGAAATGTTTAGTTCTGTCCTTTTTCTCAAATTTGGACTGAATACAATATATTCTCCGGAACTGTGCTGTATTGGCGCCCTTTATCACATCTACATTAGCAAAAACGGTTTTCAGATAATGAAAAGCATATTTTGTAATAATTTGTGTGTCTGTCAATTGGCTATTAATAAAACCTTGGGAAACCTCTGTTCTCGTAAACCTATCCAATTTATTTTTCCAATAGTTATATTCCATTTGTCGTAAAAGACGTTGACGAATAGCGTTATCCTTGTCTCCTTTTTCTTGCGCATGTTTAGATTTTGTTTTCCAAAAATCTATTTGCTTTTCCAAATCAGTTACTTTCTTTTCCCAGGTCTCCAACCTCTGCTTTATGGCAGGATATCCTTGTGCTTCTGAATCGTAATTAGGAAGCTCCACCGGCAATCGGTTTTGCTTAACATTACGGTTGTAATCTGCATAGCAAACCGTTAGGTTTGCCAACGAATTATCAAAAGATTTGCTACGTGGAATCGTATGCTCAAAATCGATTTTATTCTGGTCGAATAAATCTGTAAGATTAATGACCTTCCCAGTATATAAACATTTGCATTCTTGCTCTTTCCAAAGACGATATTTTTGAACATCTTTTTCCGAAACAGATTTATCTTTTTCTATTTCTGTAATCACTTTTGAAACTTCTTCATAATTTTCAATTTGTTCTGCCCAAAGACGTAATTTATCAATATCTTCGCTACTTTCAGGGTTTGCATTTCCTTTGAAATTATTGTCTCTGATCAATTCCGAAATAGCTGTTTTAAATTCAATGTTTTCAGCTTCTCGTCTGCGTTGATACGTCTCAATTGCCCATCGTTTGTTTGAATCATTCAGGTCGCGGGCAATTTCGACAACAATTCGTGTCTCTTTATCAATCTTTTTATTCTCAATTAAATAATTGATAATGTCACGCAACTTGTAAAGTGATTTATAAGCCATAGGATTTTTAAAAGCCGCTGTTTTCGGGCTTTTCAAAAATTGCTGTTCCTCAGTTCTTGAGTAAATGTCAATTTGAGAAGGATGATAAATTTTGTCTATCTTTTTATCGTCAATTTCAAAATTTGTAAGTAGAAACTCTTTGATTTGATTCACCAGGTGTGGTGGTTTAATATGTTCACGTTTTTCATCGGCAAAAAACGATTGATACTTATTAGCAACATCCGCTAAAATTGTAACATGTTCAGTCTCAGCCATCCCATCGCTCCATGTCTTTTCTCCAAAATATTCAATTACTGTTTTTTCAATGTTTTCATAATCAGAATTATTCAACTTATAAGAAAAATCTTTCCAAGCAAATCGTTCATTATAACTCAAAGCATAATATTTAAAAACCAAATTATTGACAATAGAAATAATTGTTTTTTCGTAACGATTATTTTCTATCTCGCTTTTAATCGCAGACAAAATAATTTCTTTGTTTTCGCTGAAAAGCTGTTTTCCAATAATCTCGGGAATTTTCGCCAGAATGACTGCTTCTGTGTATATTAATCCCTCACGTAAAAAGGGTAAAATGTTGCTTATCGCTTTTAAACTCAGATTTGCATAACCAACAGGAAATGCATTGAATAATGTAGATAACTCCTTGAATTGATTTTCATTTAATTCGAGAGTTTTCAATAAGAACTCGGTAAAATATTCTTCGTCTTCAAATGAGAATAAAATATGCCATATATCATGAATCGAATAAGTTACCTTCTCTTTAGCATTTTTTTTGTTAATTCTTTCAACAGTCTTCTCAAAGTTTTGCCAATCTTTACCAAAAACAGATTTTAGCCGAGCCGAGACATAACAACTTTGAACTGAAGTATCGTCCATTCTCTTACTATAATTAAGTTCCCAGTTTTTGTTCCCATTTTCTTGAATAAATTTCCTGATTTCCGAAAATTTAAACTCCCTTTTACTTTTGAAAAAGAATTTCTCGTGATATATTTTTTCTTTCAGTTCTAAAGGTATTGGCTTAAAATCGGAATTTTCATTATCCCGATATTTAATGTTATTGATCAAAGACCATGCTCGATATTCTTCAAATTTTGGGTGGCTTATCGGACAACGTGATTTCTGGATTTCTAAAGTGCACTTACCAATTAACCCTTTCTGAGAACGCAACGGCCTTTGAAAGAAAATTGCTTTTTGCACACTATCTTTAAACAACTCATTATCTATCTGTTGAATTTCAATAATTTTGACAACTTCTTGTTGATAATCCGAACGCAATGTATACCTGTTTCGCACACGAAGGCTATTATCTTCCAGATAAGCAAAAGCAGCCCCAAGACTTCCGTTCTCAGCAATTAAACTCTCATATTCATTTCTTCCAATTGTTTTGGTTTCGTTACTACCTTTGTAAACAGCCGTTTTTTCATTTGCCCCGCTTTTTCGGCTGCTTTTAAATCCTCTCCTTTGTGCAATATGATATAGTGCCCTGCCAACTTTATACCGATTCTCTGAAACAGATAAATCAAGCTTTTCAGAAATCAATAATCTTCTTAACTGATATGGACTTGAAAAATCAGGTACACCGTCATTGTCAAAATCCAGTTTAATCCATTGCTCAAAAGCTACATCCTTGATTGGAAAAATTCTTCCGATTCCTTTTTCATAATGTTTCCATCTACTTAGATTATCTTCAGATAATGGGCAAAAGTCAGATTCAATCAGAACTTTTAAAGTCTCCCATTTTCTATATCTGCGAGCATTATATAGTCTACGCGAAGAACGATGTTTGGTTCGTTCTCCTGCATAAGAAAATTCACCGGATTTTCCCTCACCGACTCCTTTTTTAAAAGTATAGACTCCATACCATATAAATTCATTATCTTCTCTTATTGTTAACCCTATAGAGTTTGTGCCCAGATCAACTCCCAATATTTTCTCCATATAATTTATTATTATAATTTCTTTATTACTATATTTGTAATTGAAAGACAATTCACAACAAGGCTATAAGCCGAAGAATTCTGAATCCCGCGTACTCCGTGGGATTTTTGTTTCAAATAACATTTAAAAATCATTACTATTATTCATAAATGTGAAAACATTCAAGCCGCCCTCGTCTTTCAATACGGGGGTATTTTTATGTCAATAAATTCTGCATATTTATCAGAGAATACTAAAGTAGTAATTGTTAAGGAATTAACAAAGATCTTTTTGCTTCTTTTTTTCCAGTTCTTATTTCGCCCCTACGGGGCTTTTAAGCGGTCTTTGTATTTTTTGCCAGGCGATGCCCGGCGGAAAATATGAAAGCCTCTCCGAGGCTAAAGGAAGCTATAAAACATGTAGATATCCTGAGATTTTGCAAAACACAAATAGCTATTTGACAGCATGTTACTCCAAATATATCAGGAGCTGAAGTTCAGGCCGTATGCCTTTTGTGTGTTCCGATTTGCAAAATGGTATGACTTACTAGTATACATGTAATCAAGACAATTCCGGGATTGTAGTTCAAGCAGTAGGCCGTTAGTATGTTACGATTTGCAAAATGGAATGTCTTATTAGTATACATGTAATCAAGAATATCCCGGGACTTTAGTTCAAACAGTAGGCCGTTAGTATGTTCCGATTTGCACAATGGAATGACTTATTAATATACATGTAATCAAGAAAATCCTGGGATTGTAGTTCGAGCAGTAGGCCGTTAGTATGTTACGATTTGCAAAATGGTATGACTTACTAGTATACATGTAATCAAGAAAATCCTGGAATTATAGTTTAGGCCGTAGGCCTTTGGTGTGTTCCGGAAGGGCGCAGCCCTTCAAAAGTCTACTTCACTGAATCTAAGCCCCGTAGGGGCGAAATAATCCTCATCTCAGCTTTTTGCAACAGCAAGCACTTCCTTCCTGAATGCTTTCACCCAGCCGGGAATTGCATTGTAAAAGATAATCACAACACAAACCAGTATAACAAGGGTAAGTATAAGATTTATAATTCCCGGAAGCGCTGTGGCAGGCGAAGAGACCATGGGAAGGTAGATGTTTTTAATATTGAGTATTGCTGCCGTAATAGTTGTTACACCTACAAACAGCATTGGAACTATCGTTATCCAGGCATACCTTATCCTTCCCCGGTTAATCACAAAGGAAGTCCCGACAGCAAGGGCTATTGTTGCAAGCAGCTGATTAGCAGTTCCAAACATGGGCCATATTGTTGATACTGAGCCGGTATAAATAAAATAAGCCCATGCAAACACCACTATGCCGCTTGCAAGAAGATTACCGGGCAGCCAGTCTGTTCGCCCGAATGGCTTGTAAGCCCTTCCAAGTGCTTCCTGCAGAAGGAACCTTCCAATCCTTGTTCCCGCATCAATTGTTGTTAGGATGAAGAGAGCCTCGAACATAATGGCAAAATGGTACCAGTACGACATCAGGTGATCCATGCCGGGTATTGATGAAAAGATATAAGCCATCCCCACTCCCAACGATACAGCTCCTCCTGTCCTGCCGGCAATTTTCTCACCAACAGCCTGTGAAAGCTGATCGAGGTTGGATTCCGTAAATCCCATCGCATGAAGCTTTGGCAGAAGAGCCTGAAACTTTTCAACAGGTACATTTATCTGGAAATAATCAAGTGGCAGGAGGCTTGTTGCAGCTATAAGCGCCATTATACTTACTGCTCCTTCTGTTAGCATAGATCCAACTGCAATAACCTTTATATCAGACTCTTTCATTATCATTTTCGGTGTTGTCCCGGAGCTTACAAGCGAATGAAAACCCGAGATGGCGCCGCAGGCAATAGTAATGAACAGGTAAGGGAACAGCTTCCCCGGAATTATGGGACCTCCTCCCTTTGTGAACTCAGTAACTGAAGGCATCTTAATCTCCGGTGCAACAATTATAAGTCCTACAGCAAGCAGGCCAATGACTGTGATCTTCATTATAGAGCTCAGGTAATCGCGCGGAGAAAGCAGAAGCCACACGGGAAGCACAGATGCAAAGAATCCGTAGATGGCAATAAGTATTGTGAGAGTCTTGTGATCGAATGTGAACCATGATGCAAATTGCGATTCAGGTATATACCTTCCGAAAATAACTGCCATAACAAGCAATATGATTCCGATTACAGTTCCGTCAGCAGTTTTGCCTTTCCTTATTTTGAACATCCATACTCCCATGAACAATGCAATAGGTATTGTCATTGCAATAGTAAAGGTACCCCACGAACTTTCGGCCAGTGCATTTACGACCACAAGACCGAGCCCGGCCATTGCCACAATAATAATTATGATAATTGCAACGGATGTTGTAACCCCTCCCGTTCTGCTGATCTCAGTGCGTGCAATCTCAGCAAGCGACTTGCCATCGTGCTGCACCGATGCTGTCAGGATCACAAAGTCATGAACGGCTCCGGCAACAACAGCTCCAATGATCATCCAGAGAAAGCCCGGCATGAATCCGAACTGGGCTGCCAGTACCGGACCAACAAGCGGCCCTGCTCCGGCAATTGCAGCAAAATGATGGCCGAACAGCACCCATTTGTTCATCGGGTAATAATTCTGGCCGTCATATAACCTGTGAGCAGGTGTCTGTGCAAGATCATTGCGCACAGCAACCTTAGCTGCTACAAAGCTGAAATAGAACCTGTAGGCCAGGGCAAACAAGGCTACCGTCCCGATTACAAATGGCATGGCGTTCATAAAAGCTCAGTTCTTAAATGAATCGTCAAAATAGTCATTTCCCGAATTCTGACAAATGATTTTCTGATTGTTTATTTTGCCCTCGTGATCCTCTGGCTTATCGGCTGGTTGATTGTTATAGGAACCTGCTCTTCAATTGTTATGCAGGAATCGAGATGCAGAGCTTTAATGTCCGAAATGCATACAAGGCGCGACAGGCTGTGCAGTGTCAGTGTGAAGTTCTCACTGTTCGACAGGTTGTAATCGCGAGGCATTATTCTGTCGATAAGGACGAATTTGAAGTCGGCCGGAAGTTCATGCCGTTTCAGTGAATCATAGCTGCTTTGAAGCTTAATTTCCCCGGCATTAACCATATCCTCAAGCACCTCCCGAAAATAAAGGTTTATCTTCGGCTCCACCTTAAAACCAAGATTGAAATCAATCCTTACAAGAATACCCGGAATAATTTGTGTTACCTTGTATTCAAATGTATTGGGCTCATCTACAACATTCACATGCAGGAACCAGTATGTATCAGCCCTTTTCGGCTGCTTGTGAAAAATTGAATATATGATCTTTGATTCAACCTGGTCGATCCTGTTGGCTTTAATTATATAGACAAGATTTGTTGCTATACGCGGAACAGACTCATCTGCCGACAAATCCTTCAATGGTTCGATATATTTTTCAAGATTTGTGAATGTAACGTAGCGGTTTTTCAGCTTTCTGCCAAAATACCATCCGTACATTATGATAAAGAACACTGAAGCAACAAGAATTGTGAACCAGCCTCCATCGTTGAATTTATGAAGGTTTGCTATCAGGAAGCTGCTTTCAATTGTAAGGTAAACCATAAAAATTATCAGTACAAGCCTGTGATTGACACCTTTCTGATACAGGTAATATGTCAGCAGGAAGGTTGTCATAAGTTCAGTAAGGTTTATTGCAAGCCCATAAGCGGCTTCCATATTTGCCGAAGCCCTGAAGAAGATAACAACAAGACTGCAGGCAAACCACAGGTACCAGTTAACAAAGGGAAGGTAAACCTGTCCTTTAACATGAGTAGGATTGTGAACTCTCACCTTTGGCCACAGGTTAAGTGAAATAGCCTCCTTAACTATTGTAAATGAGCCGCTTATAATCGCCTGGCTGGCAATAATCGAAGCGGCAGTGGCAGCAATGATGCCCGGAATGAGAAACCAGGAAGGCATTATTGCAAAGAAGGGATTAACACCTGGCTCCGGCTTCCCATGCTCAAGCAGCCAGGCTCCCTGTCCGAAATAATTCATCAGAAGCGACACCTTTACAAAAAGCCAGGCTACCTGAATATTCGAACGTCCGCAATGTCCAAGATCAGCGTAAAGAGCCTCAGCCCCTGTTGTACAGAGAAAGACTGCTCCGAGCAAAACAAAGCCACCGGGGTATTCACTCAGCAGCCTGAAAGCATACACAGGGTTTACAGCCTTTATTATCTCAGGCATTTTAATAAAATGCAGAATGCCCATAACAGCAAGGATGCCAAACCACAGAACCATTAAAGGACCAAAGGAGCTGCCAACCTTGTTTGAGCCGAACTGTTGTATGAAAAACAGTATGGCAAAAATGAACAGTACTATTGGAACAACAGGAATCTCGGGATTAAGCAACCTCAATCCTTCAACTGATGATGTTACTGTAATAGCCGGAGTTATAACACCATCGGCCAGCAGGGCCGCTCCCCCAATCATTGTAAGAAGCGCCGCCCATGATGTCTTTCTGCGTATCAGCGCAAACAGCGAAAGTATGCCGCCTTCTCCGTTATTGTCAACCCTGAGGGCAATTATTATATACTTTGTAGTTGTTTGCAGTGTGAGTGTCCAGAAAATGCACGAGAGGGAACCATAAATAAGAAGGTCATTGAATTCAGCTCCACCGCCAACTATTGCCTTCATCACATATAAGGGGCTGGTACCGAGATCACCGAACACAATGCCAAGAGTTACAAGGACACCTGCTGCTGACAACTTTTTAATATCCAGATGTTTTTCCGTACCTTCCATAAATAATAAATGACAATCCCGGTTTAGCTCAAATAGAAAAACAGACAAATATAACAATAAATATCCTCAGAACAGCATTGAATTGCGGGCCTTCCAGCTGATATAAAGCTCTACTACCTTGTTGTAATTGTCAATTCCCTGGGCCACATTATTTCCCTTCAGATATGCATCATAAACCTTTTCGTGTGCTTTTTCCATTGCTTCATTCTGAATGCCATAGTAATACTGCTGCCTGAATCTCAGCTCTTCAAGCACCCTGCTGTCAAGGCTTTCCAGATAAGCTCCGTAATCGTCAAGGTATTGTGCATCCTCAAAAAAATAGAGCATTAGGCAGAAGGCTGCGGAATACCTGAGTTTCTGATCCTCTGACCCTGAACAAACAAGGTATGAAACAAGGTTGGCATCAGCTTCTCCGCCAACGCCGAACTGATGCGCTTTCTCATGGGCCAGGAGAAAGGGATACTCCATAGGCAGGATTTTCTTGTTGAGGTTTATCTCATTGAAAAAAGGACCGAAATAGCCGCTGATACCGAATTTAGCAATTAAATTACTGAATATCATTTTTTTAGGCCTTCGGGAACCATTCGGGTATCTTATATCTGTCAGTGAAGCATGCTCTGAATATGACTTTTCCACAGCAGAATCTATCTCAGGGTAGTTGTCATGCAAAATACTGCAGTAATTATTGTTTACCAGCGATATAATCGAATCGAGAGAAGACCTGAAAACTTCTTCATCCACTTCGCTCAGCTCAAAACCAATGCGTTTGTTAAGGTCAGGTCGGAAATAATTGAAGCCCCAGGATAAATAAAACCATATAAGCATAAGGGCAAGGATTTGTCCTGACCGGAGTAGGAATAGCCTGAAGCTTATTTTTTTCAGAAGTATAGCGGCAATGGCAGCGATAAGTATCAGAACAGATACTGCCCAGAAAACATCCCATAATGAAAAGGGCAATAAACCGCTCAGAGAAGAAAGTGAAGCTGCAATAAGCGGGTAGAGGCCGTCAGAATATACCCGTTCGGTAATATCCGGGAAATGAAGTGCAAGACGTGTCAGAAAAACAACAAGCGCTGCAATTATAAAGGGCCAGCCTTCTTTAATTATACTTTTGACTTTCAGCATATTATTCTAATAATGTCAGATACAAATATCTCCCCGCAGGTTTTAAACAAACTGATTTATTTTATGTTGTGGAAAGAATCTGCAAATGTAAATAATTGTATCTTTACTTAAGTCACTATCCTGCAAATGACTGATCTTAAACAGACTTACAGTCCAGGTTCAGCATCGTCAAAGGCCATAGTTGTTCTATTGCCCTTAATCTTTTGCAGCGTCTTCTCTGCCGATGCACAGTCTCTGGCTGAAAAGAAAATCACTCTGCTCTTCATTGGCGATATCATGGGTCACGAAGAACAGATCTGGTCAGCAGAAAACAGGTCAACTCACACTTTCAGCTACGATACAGTTTTCAGTTTTATAAAGCCCGAAATAGAGGAGGCCGATATTGCAATTGCAAATCTTGAAGCTCCTCTGGGCGGCAGACCATATTCAGGCTACCCTGCTTTCAGCTCTCCTGATGCTCTCGCTGCAGCCTGTAAAGATGCCGGTATCGACTACCTTGTAACTGCTAATAACCATTCTGCCGACAGAAAGGAAAACGGAATACTTCACACCCTTCATGTCCTTGACAGTCTGGGAATTCCACACACAGGCACTTTCTCTGACCAGGCAGAAAGAAAAGCTTTGAATCCACTGATTATTGAAAAAAACGGCATTACCCTGGCATTGCTGAATTATACTTACGGGACAAACGGAATCAGTGTGAACAAACCTGTAATTGTAAACACTATTGAAAAAAGTGTAATCGAGAAGGATCTTGCAGCTGCCAGACAGAAAAATCCGGATTTAATTATCGTCTTCATTCATTGGGGGACGGAGTATGATACGGTACCTTCTTCAAAACAATATGAGACCGGAAATTTCCTGTTTGAAAACGGTGCTGACCTTGTAATAGGCTCTCATCCTCATGTTCTGCAGAAGATGATCTGGGAGAAGAATGCAGGAACCGGACGTGGCAGGCTAACAGTATTCTCCCTTGGCAATTTTGTTTCTAACCAGAGGAAAAGGCATACCGACGGTGGTGCCATTGCCAGGATAGAGATCACAAAAAGAAATGGTTCTGCATTAATTACTGACGCTGATTATTACCTGACCTGGGTATATACTCCCATAGTGAATTTCAGGAAGAACTTCTACATTTTGCCCTGCTCCAGGTTCGAGAACAAAGCTTCATTTTTCACCGATACTGCCCAGTATAAAATGATGAAGTCATTCATTAACGACTCACGCTTACTGCTTTATAAACAGAATGTTAACTTCAATGAAATGATCTATAACGGCTCTTCCTGGCTGTTATTTCACTAACAGTAAAACTTGATAATAACACCTTTTTAAGATTTTTTATTACTGTTTGCTGCAATTAATCCGGAATTTTAAATAGTATTGCATACAGAATACGTTCCATACAAATAAAACCGGGCTTACACATGGACAATTCAATAGCAATACTATCGGTTACGGCAGTTTCCCTGGGCTTCATTCATACTCTCCTCGGGCCTGACCATTACCTTCCGTTTATAGTCCTGAGCCAGGCAAAGAACTGGTCGCTCAGAAAAACAATGTGGATAACATTTTTCTGCGGAATAGGTCATGTTCTGAGCTCTGTATTGCTTGGAATGGCAGGCATACTTGTCGGCGTCTCTGTAAGCAGGCTTGTTGACGTGGAATCATTCAGGGGAAATATAGCAGCCTGGCTGTTTATTGCCTTTGGACTGGTATACCTCATAATTAGTATCCGCAACCTTGTAAGGAAGAAGAAACACACTCACTCACACTTTCATCTGGGAGGAGAGAAACATATACACGAACATAATCACCAGGATGAACATACGCATATACACCAGACTGATGTTGTCAGCACAACGCCATGGATTCTGTTCCTAATTTTTGTTTTTGGCCCCTGTGAACCTCTTATTCCGATACTTATGTATCCGGCTGCCGAAAACAATATAGGCGGTACAATTCTTGTTTCAGTCCTCTTTTCAGTTGTGACAATTGCGACAATGATGACGATTGTCCTGGCCTTCAAGCTGGGACTCAGCAAGATAAACCTAAGGCCTGTAGAGAAATACAGTCATGTGATTGCCGGCGGAATGATACTATTCTCAGGGCTTGCAATACAATTCCTGGGCCTGTAGTTTATTTTGCAGGACAGCTCTGTTTTCCTGTATAAAACCTTAACAGGGTTCTCTTTATTCTAATTAAATGTTAGCTTTGCATATATTTTACTGTAATGAATTACGACTATAATACACAGCGAAAAAGGATGGCGCTGCCTGAATATGGCAGGAACGTGCAGCGAATGGTTGACCATGTTAAAACCCTGAAGGACAGGGACGAAAGAAACAGGGCAGCCAAGACTGTCATCCAGGTGATGGGAAACCTCAATCCACATCTGCGCGACATAAGTGATTTCAAACACAAGCTTTGGGACCATCTTTCAATAATCGCTGAACTTGACCTTGACATTGATTCTCCATATCCTGCACCAGAAGTATCAAAGCTCAATGAAAAACCTAATACAATTCCATACTCACAGGGAAATATCAGATGGCTGCATTACGGAAGGATAATTGAATTGATGATCAAGGCTGCATGCGATCTTGAAGAAGGTGAAGAAAAGGAATACCTTACTACACTCATAGTCAACCAGATGAAAAAATCATACATCACATGGAACAGAAGCCAGGTTCCCGATGAAGTGATAATAAATGACATGAAGCTTCTTTCACGTGGCAGGTTGAAGATGACCGAAGGTGTGAAAATACTCGAAGTAAGGGAGCTGATGCCTCAGCCAAAGAAAAAACCACAGGGCAAACCACAGCACAAGCAGTCAAACAAACAACAGTACAACAAGAAGAAAAATTACGGCAGACGCTGATTTTTAAGCTGCCGCCTGATCCATTATTATTGCAGAATCTTGTATCAGCAGGTTTCTGTTAATCCTTGTACTACTTTCGCCTGAAAAATATTTTGGTCAGATGTTTCCTGAAACCTCTGCCAATTTGTCAAATTATACCTCTTGGCAAAAATTTTGATCAATTGATTTATATTAATGTGAAACTGTGTTAATGATGATGAAGAAAAAGCATAAAACCGAAGAAGAGGAAGTAAAGTCCAACAGCACAGAAACAGCTGATAATAAACAAAATACAAATACATCAACAGAGCAGAACCTGCAGCAGGAAAACGGAAACGCTCCAAACGGGGAAGCCGGACAGGAAACAAGTCCGGGCCAGGCTGAAGCCGGTGCAACTGACAAGACTGCCCTGGAACTTAAGGAAACACTTGCTAAACTGGCAGAAATGCAGGATAAATATATCCGCCTTTCTGCTGAATTTGACAACTACCGTAAAAGGACCCTCAGGGAAAAAATGGATCTCTCCAAATTTGCCACTGAGGAAATACTCCTGAAGATAA
>JAKLDT010000006.1 GCA_022703405.1 Bacteroidota bacterium
TGCTTCAATAGCTACTTTGGCCTTAAAGGCTCCTGAATGTTTTTGTCTTTTTGCTTTCATAATACACTGGTTTAAAGTTATTAAATTTACACTTAACCAGTGGTCTTAATTCAGGGTAGTATTATAGGAAACATACTGATACATCTGACTCTCGGACATCTAGTCGCTCATCATGTATTCTGAAAGTATACATGAAGGAGGAATGATTTAGCATTGCTCCTTTTGACTCACCTGTTGTTCCTGAGGTATATATTATTGTGACCAGGTCGTCAGTTTCAATATCTGCAGTACGCTTTCTGACCTCCGCCTCAAAAAATCTTCTGGTGTCGAGATCAATGAACGTTTCCCAGGATAAACAGTTTTCGTTAGCAGACTTGAAATCAGAATCGAATACGACTATATATCTGAGAGTTGCTGTATTTTCCAGTAGCCATACAGCCTTTTCATACTGTTCCTGGTTCCCAACAAATATCAGCTTCATCCTGGTCTCGTCAACAATATATTTAAGCTGCTGTTTTGAAGAAGTTGAATAAAATGGCACAGTCACTCCTCTGACTCCCATGATTCCAAGATCAGCAAATATCCATTCAGGTTTATTATCGCTGAATATGCCGATATTATCAAAAACCTCTGTTCCTAAGGAAAGAAGAGAACATGAAACTTTTCCTGAAATACTTTCAAGACTATCCCATGTTATCGTCCGGAATGATTTGGTCTGATTAATCCTTTGCCTGAAAACCTCACGCGACTTATATCGCAAAGAGCGGTCCAGAAACATTTTTAGAATATTGTCCTTCATTTATGAGAATTTCAGGTTTACTACACTGGTACAGTCCAAATATAGCAATCAAGCTTATAAAACACGGATTATATGATGAATATAATAAAAATGAGACCATTTGCCGGAATAGTCTCATTTAAACACCTTATAATGTGCCAGATACTAATTATAAATTCTCAGAATCGCCTACAGAATGTCTTTATAATATTCGGCTACCACTTCCCAGTCGACTGTTTCGTCATATTTTCTGCCAAGCCTTGTATACAGGTTCCTGCGTGATTTCTTATCATCGATTGCAATTTTGGCAGCAAAGTACAGGACATCTTCTGCAACTTCAAGTGGAACAACAATCACACCATCCCAGTCGCAGCCGACAATGTCTCCGGGCCGGACCATCACACCACCGCAGGAAACAGGAACCTCAACATCAACTAGCTCAACACGACCAGGAATTATAGGGCGACCAATCCCCTTGCAGGCAACAGGATTTTTCTGCATTATTATCTCATCTGTATCCCTTGCATTTCCCTCTGTAACAATGCCAACAACACCATCAGCCTGAGCGCCAAGTGCATTGTTCGAACCCCAGAAACCACATTCTTTTGCCCCTCCTGTTGAAGTTACAACAACGCAACCAGGTTTTGTTTTCAGCTCAGCGTGCATTCCTCCCGACCTGCTCCATAGCGCATGCTGGTTTAATGCATCTTTTTTATCAATTACAGGCATGCGGCGGTTTGTAGGGATGACACGCATTGTAACAGCCGGTCCCCAGAAACGCATACCAAACCATAAGGGCCGAATTGCAGGATCCATAAGAGTGAGGTCAGCCCTGCCTACTGCATCCAGTCCGTCAGTAACATCTGTAACCCTCAGGTATTTTGCAAATCGTGCGGCAAGGGCATAAGGATCTTTGCCCTGAACCTGCTGCGGCAAATCCGGATTTACAATGATGTCCGGTCCTGCTGCACTTAAAGGTCCCACTGCCCCCAGGCCTACAGCAGTTGCGGCAGAAAGCTTCAGGAAATCCCTTCTTGATGAAGTAGCATGTACTTTTGATCCGTTTTCAGGACTAACTGATTCATGATCCGTCTTAAGCTTGAGTTCTCTTTTCATAAGTTACTGATTAGGGGTTTATATTCTGTTCTGTTTCTGTTTACTACCTGAATTTACTGTTTGACAAGTTCAACTCTCCTGTTTTTTGCCCTGCCCTCTTCGCTGTCATTCGATGCAAGCGGGGCCAGTGAAGCTACTCCATAAGCATTTAAGCGATCAGCAGATATTCCGTAATTTGCTGTTAATGAATTAACAACAGCATCTGCCCTTTCTTTTGAAAGTTTAAGATTAGAATCTATTGAACCAACATTATCAGTATGACCAACAACATAGAGTTTCAATGAGGGATTGTTTTTAAGGAGTATTGAAATCTGGGAAATAGCTTCAGCTGATTTTTCATTTATATCCGACTTCCCGGTTTCAAAATAAATGCCATAAACAGCTACATGCCCTGTTGTGTTTATATCATTGCCCATTGCATTTGCATCGGCAACGATTTCCTGTTTCATCATCTGCCTCTCAACAATATTCAGACGGTATAAATTATTTAAGGATCTCACTTCAAGCCAGGTTTCCTTTCCGTCTTTCTGAACCAGAATTGTTGAGACCCTGTTGAAATTGTCATCAAACATCAACTTCCCCCCTATCTTTTTAAGGGCATCCTGAACATTCCTCCTGATTTTCAGCTCTCCGGGTTCAGGTTTTCCCGGAGTTATCTTGTACTCTATATAATATTTATGACCTTCAATATTTTCGTTCTTCTTATCAGCGCTTATAAACCTGTATGCTTCATATTCAGCCTCCTTATATCCCGAAATGAAGAAATCAGGCATTCGTGTAAGCAGGGGATGATCCTTGCTGCCTTTAATATCCTGCTGCGAAAAAGCGGGAGATACGATTAACAATAATATTGCGATTGCCGGAATTGAAAGAGTCTTTTTCATTTTATTGTAATTTAAAATAAATAATCGTACTAAGTTTAATCTACTCAGCCAACAGTCTGCTGACAAACTCATAAGCTTTTTTGGCCTCAGAATTAACAAATTGAAGGTCGCCTTTTGCAAGGCATTCCACAATCAGGGGGCCCTTACTGAAGCCTCCCTTCTTCAGGCCTGTCAGGACTCCCCTGAAATCAACAATACCTGTTCCCGGTGTTAGATCAACATCCTTTGGCATCCGGAAATCCTTGATTATCATCCCGGCAACAAGTCCGTCAACTGTGGCAGAATCAGTAACAGGGTTCAGGTTCCCATCGGAATAATAATAAATGTTTCCCGGGTCATACCATATACGGAAGTTCCTGTATCCTGTTTTCTCTACAAGCTTCCTGCAATCTGACCCAGTGGGGTTGAAAGGCCCGTGAGGCTTTATGCCCAGGCTGACTTTTTTGCTGAGAGCATAATCACAGCATTCTGATACTGCCTTGTAATAGTTATCCTCAACTTCCCTTGTTTCAGCACCAAGCAACAACAGGTTTGGACAGTCACAGATTGCCGTATTGTCAATCAGCTTTTTCAGTCCGCTTATGCCTTCCTGAACAGATTTACCTGCATCAAAATTTCCACCATAGACTGACAGAATACCCAGACCCCGTGATATTGCTTCATCATAAACCTTTCGGGCCTGTTCAGGAGTAGTATCCTTCGAAATGATGATTCCTGTTTTCGAGGACATAAGCCCGGCATATCGGAATCCCGCAGCGGATATCCCGTCAAATGCCTCCCTGTAATCGAACTGGGCCCATGGCCTTGTGAAGCAGCCTGTCTGCCATTGTGATTTTCTGGCTGCTGAAAGCATAGCAATGCCGCTTGCAGCAAGCACAGTTTTTTCGAAGAAGTGTCGCCGCGTAATACTGTTGTTTTGCATAATTATCTGTATTGTTTTTAAACGGATCCCCTTTGTAAGTTAAAAAAAGAATTACAATAATAAATACTGAAACATGAACCTCAGGCAGGCAGTGACTTTCTGGCTTCCCTGTCCGGATCGTTCTTCACTTCAGGAATATCATCCAGTACCATCACCTCTCCATTTTCAGGAGTATATTTTGACCATGGTGGCAAACCTCCTCCATCAGGGTTCCCTGTTCTCATGAACTGAAGAAGTGCTCCTGACATTTTATCTGAAAGCTTCCTGGGCCTTGCTCCTCCTCCTGAATGAGTAAGCATTAAATCAGTGTTATAATACCAGAATGAAATATCAACACAGTGGAAAGCCCTCATCCTGTTGTCAAAAAGCGGTGGCTGCCAGCAGAACCAGGCTACATAGACAGGAGCAGACTGCTTAGATTTGGCATTGGCAAGTGTTACAACGCCCTGCCTGTTACTGCTTACCATCGACCATATTTCCACAGGTTTCTTTCCTGGAAATGCCTTTACGTAAGCATCAACAACATCACCGGCTTTTTCTGCAAATCCTGCACCGAAACCAGCTCTCTGCTTAACCTTTTCCTTAACCTCTTCAATTGGAATATTTTCAAGAGCAGCATCAGTCCTGCTGGGTGACATCTCATTCAATGTGGAACAAATTATCATTGGCACGGCTGCTGCTTCCGGCGTTGGTTCAGGAAAATAGGGATGCTGAGGGATAAATGTTCCATCAGCACAGGGACTAAAACCTCTCCTCATGCCTGCCATTGAAGGTCCCATTTCCTCAGCCAGCTTTGCAGAAGCTTTGTTTGCCAGCTGAATATAATCAAGCCAGGGCATCTCCTGTAACTTATTGATTTCGCTTGCCTTCAAACCTGCTTCTTTTATAACATAAGCTCCAAGCTTCTCAGCATATTCCTTTTCTCCTGTCTTTACACCGGCACCGCTTAGGACAACAGCCTTATGAAACAGTCCTTTTGCTGAGGGCATTGCTGTCAGGGTTGTTACCTTGGCCCCGCCACCTGACTGCCCCATAATTGTCACGTTTCCGGGATCTCCGCCAAAGTTTTCAATATTATCCCTTACCCATTCGAGAGCCGCAACCAGATCGAGCATACCAACATTACCTGAAGCTGCAAACTTATCTCCTCCTGCACCTGCAAGGTTTGTAAAGCCCAAAGGACCAAGCCGGTGATTTACTGAAACAAAAACAACATCGCCTTTGCGGCTGAAATTCTCACCGTTGTATCCATCCTGTTCTATACCGTTGCCGTTTGTAAACCCTCCACCGTGGAGCCAGAACATCACCGGTCGCTTCTTCCCGTCAGCAAGAGCAGGGGTAAAAACATTAAGCCTCAGGCAGTCTTCACTTACGTCATCATAATTCCAGTGATCAATAAAGGATGAGTATGGATTTGCATACCTCTTCTCCATAATCTGCGGAGCAGTATTACCCCACCACAGGGCAGGGAAGATATCACTCCATGGCTCAGGTTTCTGTGGCGGCATGAACCTGTTTGTTCCTGATGTATCAGCGCCATAAGGTATCCCGAGAAAATAATGAATACCCCGCAGTATATAACCTCTTACCTTTCCATAAGCGGTATCCGCAACTGCAATTTTTTCACCTATAAGCAATACAGGTACGTCTTCCTTTTCATCATGTACCGTACCTGTAGAACAGGCGGCAGTGCTTCCTGCAAGTGCAAAACCAGTTGCACCGGCACCTAATGTTTTGATAAAATCGCGTCTTTGTGATTTCATATTGGTCTCTTTGATTAGTCGTTTTATGCAATTATGAAGATAATCCATAAAAATCATATTAGGAAAAAAATCCTGAAATCTGTCATGGAGTTCTTTAAGGGATGCTGACATTATGCCAAAGAATGTTAATTGATGCAGGAATTAGCTTACACTTGCTATCTTGGTCATGATTCAGATCAGTTATTATTATTGAATGATAAGAAGAATTCTTTCCACAGCGGCTATTCTCCTCATATCAACTGAGGTATTTTCTCAGGAAACAGCTTCATTTATCTCTTCCGGATCAGATGAAAATATAACAATTGACGGGAAGCTGGACGAAGCAGCCTGGGGCCGGACAAAGGCTATTACAGACTTCTTTCAGTATGAGCCGGAGGAAGGCAAACCCTCATCCCGGGAAACTGAGGTAAGGATACTCTTCGGCAAAGATGACCTGTTTGTCGGAGCCAGAATGCATGACACCAGGGAAAATATAGAGAACAATCTCGGAAGAAGGGATGAATATAACAGGGCGGACTGGTTCATGATCTCAATTGATTCATATTTTAACAGAAAAACCGCCTATACCTTCGGGGTTAATGCTGCAGGTGTTCAGCTTGACGGCCAGCAGGACGACAATAAAAAGCTTGCTGTAAATGATGCAAATCCGCTGCTGCCGGCTGGTCTCGACCCGTCATGGGATGCTATCTGGTTTTCTCATGTCAGTATCTCAGATGATGGCTGGACAGCTGAGCTCAGAATTCCTTACAGCATGCTCCGATATTCAAGGGATGAGATTCAGACCTGGGGAATTCATCTCAGGAGAAGAATACCTAATCTGGGCGAGGTTTCAGAATGGCCCTTCATCCCAAGAAACGCCAGAGTTAACCTGGTGTCAGGCTATGGACAGCTGGGCGGAATAGAAAATCTTCATCCACGACGCAACATTCAGGTAAAACCTTATGTTCTTGCAGGTCTCGATCTTTTCGAAGATGCAGCCCGGCCAGGTCATGCTGATCACAAGATGAAATATGATGCAGGTGGTGATATAAAGCTGGGAATAGGACCAAACATAATGCTCGATGCCACAATAAGTCCCGATTTCGGACAGGTAGAGGCCGACCCGGCTGTTCTTAACCTTACTGCATTTGAAACGTTTTTTGCAGAAAAACGGCCATTTTTCCTTGAAGGGGCTGATATATTCAAATTTGGCATCGGCAGCAGCAGGCTTTTCTATTCAAGGAGGCTTGGAGCAAATGAACCGATTATTGCAGCAACAAAACTCTCAGGCCATACAGAAAAAGGAATGTCATTCGGACTGCTTGGAACAACAGCCGGTTCCGACTTCAGACCAACAAATAATTACGGAGTATTAAGGGCAAGCCAGACAATTGGCCATTATTCCTCAGCCGGAGGAATGTTTACATATTATTATAGCCCGGCGGAATCGGGAACGGGCTGGCAGAGCATGACAGGAGGCTTTGACTGGGATCTGAGGTTTAATAATAACAAATACAGCTTTGAAGGTATAGCAGCTTTTACTGACAGAAATCCTCTTACCGACGACAAGAAGAGAGAAGATGGATTTATGAGCGGGCTCGTTCTCAGAAAAAGGCAGGGTCTTGTTGATGGACATTTCACTTTGTTACTTTTTACTGATAAGTATAATCCGAACGATTTAGGCTGGATAAGCTATGAACAGAACTGGTACCAGATATGGTCGAATTTCAATTATAAACTTAAGCAGGGTAAACCATTCGGCACCTTTCAGCGAGGCGACCTGAGTGTTTATTTCACAAAAAGATACTCATATCTCGAACTCTACAATATGGGTGGAAATACAAACCTTACAGCAACCCTGACAAGCAGAAATTTCAGGACCTTTAAGATTGGCACGAAGATGAATGATCTTTTCGGTGGCTATGACCTCTGGGAAACAAGGGGACTTGGCATCTGGGCAAAACCTGTCGGAATTGAGTTTTCAGGAGAGTTCAATACTGATGAGAGGAAAAACTGGAAACTCACACCAAAGCTGACTGCAAAGGTATATGACAATAAAGGCAGTGAGTATGCTATTGATTTCCAGAGCATTGTAAATGCCGGCACAAGGCTCTCCTTCCAGGCAAACCTGAAAGGCAACCTGGAGTCAGACAAAACTGCCTGGGCTTCGAATGAAACCTTCATGCAGGAGGTAAGCACATGGAAAATAGGAAATTCGTCAGTTTCACCGTCAAAACTTGGAGCAAACGACTACACGGAATTTGAAGACGGGGGTACACTGGGCGGCATTCTTTCGGAGGTAAAGGAGACAGAAGCCGGAAAATATTATGTTCCGGTTTTCGGCACACGCGACACACGGTCAATTGACCTGACATTAAGAGGCTCTCTTACTTTCACCAATAAATTTTCAACCCAGCTATATACGCAATTCTTTGTTGCAAAGGGAAGATATGACAGTTTCAGCATACTTGCCAATCCTGATTACATGGCTGATTTTGAAGCATATCCGAAAAGAAGGGATTTCAACTATAAAAATCTTCAGTCGAACTTTGTAGCCCGATGGGAATACAGGCCGGGATCAGCTGTATATTTTGTCTGGAGCCATTCCCGGAACAGGAGGGATGAGATGAACCCGCTTGCTCCCTGGGGAGAAGAATTGTATGAACAGGGTGTGGGAGGCCAGCTTGCCGATATGTTCAGGATCTTTCCCCGGAACAGCTTCATGGTCAAGATCGACTATGCCTTTCATTGAAACATTTCCCGTCTCAATTCTTCAAAATACACTTCTGATCTGCTGTCTTTAGTCAGATCCCATACGGAAGTATTCAATTGCCTCAATGCCAGAACAGAAGTTATCCAGCTCTGAGTCCATCCTGACTCAACAGACCAGGCACCCCAGCCGGCATCTCCGTTTGAAGCCCAGTACTCCCACCGCTTGAAGTCAAAGGCCCGGAACCATGCACCATCGAGCTCCGGATGCTTCTCACTTTTTATCTGGATACGACACAGAAAAGATGCAAGCCTGTTTTCAGCATCTTTATAATATTCATCACCCGTGGCGGCAGCAGCTTCATGCAAGCCCAGAAATGCAAAATTCACTGTATAAAGCATGTCACTTACCTTGTCGTCATTTGTTTGTATAAGAGGCGTTTCACTGGTCCCATAAGCTTCATTTGAAGCAGGAGGCGGAAAACCTCCCTTCCCTGAACCTCCCAGCTCTTCAGGGATGGCACCACATTCCGATTGTTCTGCAAGCAGGTCTCCGGCTATTTTGCGAAGCCATTCACGATGCTCGCCGGTATCTTCCAGGCGGACAAGCCATGCAAGGGGAAGCAGCATCTTAGCCCTCTCCTGCTGAATCCCGTTTGTCCAGATCCACTTGTCAGGATATGCTGCCATAGTCATTGATATGGCTTTCCTGGCTCTGTCGAGGAAAAGCTTATCTCCTGTCTGATTATATGCCCACAGGTAGCAGGCCCAGATATTAGCCTGGTAATGAGGTGAAAATGATACAGATTCACTATTGAAGAAATATTTCCACCCGGCTTTATTAAGCGGATCATGGTCTATGCGGTTTGGCTGAAAACCGTTTTTCCCGCTTATTCTCAGATTACCGAGTATTATACTTAGCAGGCGTTTATCGTACCTGTCAGTATTCTGTGCCGCTGCGGCAAGCATCATTCCCAGAACAACACGGGCATTATCATCACCGTAATAGACACCATAACCATCCATGGAACCAGGACCACAGTATTCCGGAACATCATTCCATCCCGAAAGTCCGTAATCAGGTTTTTCAGGATCTGACCTGTCGCCCAGTGATATCATTGATTTGAAAAACAACCAATCTGCCACATTTGAGCCTGTCTTCAGAAAAGCTGTATCGTTGAGAGCCATCCCTGCAAGGCTTAGTGCTCCTGCTATCTCACCGTTGCAATCGCCTCTCCTCCACCAGCGTGCAGGCTGTTTGCCATTGAAGAATATTTTTGCATCAAATCCTTCCAGCACTCCGAGTGACCCATCTCCGGGTGCCTGTCCGGGGTCAGGAGGAAAGCCCACCCTGTGTCCGAATGGCCAGTCAGCAGTGGTATCAGGATCAGCTTTTGCAGGTTCAGGAAGATTTGAAGGCAGAGAATATTTCTTCTGCATTTCATCATTTACAATCATGCCTGAGCTGAGGTACCACTCAATACCTTTATAGAGTGCCTCCTTTTCAAACTCCGACGGAAGAGGTTCATTCATGCTGTAAGCCGGCCTTACAGGAGGTTCCCAAATTAGTTCCGGGAACTCAGCGCCCGGCTGAACCCACCTGAGTATGTGAATCCAGATTGTCTGCCAGGCATCCGAAGGAGCATATCTCCCTGTAATAAACTGGCTTAATTTGGTGGTTGACACCAGGAGAGGAAGCCCTTCAGCTGTATTAATCTCAGTCAGAACAGGATATACCTTTTCAGGAAGCCCGTAAACCGCACTGTCGAAACCGGCTACCCTGGCAATGACAATATCAGAACCGACTGCTTCAATCGGTATGAAGTGACAATCATTTATTGCAAGTATCCTGAATTTGCTGAGTGAGGGTTCAAAGACAGATGAAGAAACAACTGCCCGCTCCCACTGTGTCCTGTGCACCTGTCCCGTTTCAATACCCGGGATATATGAAGGATATTCAACAAATAACCTGAGATTCTTCTCCCTGGCATGAGAATATATTTCACTGCTTACCAGGGTCTGTTCTCCAGGATATCCATCAGCAAGGATCAGAACTCCTGAACCTTTTCCGGCATTTCTTATTGCTTCAGCAGGAGAGTCAAAACGATCACAGCTTATATTATTGTTTTTCAGCGTAATATACAGATCATTATCCTCTCTGCAACTTATAATTAGGTCAGGATTAGAACAGGAACAAAAAACTAAAGGAATCAACAAGAATATAAAAACTATATTCAGATTAAACACCCCAGTCCTATCCCGGCAGCTATAGAGAGCCAATTGGCTCCCCCGGGGGGGCTTTAAGAAATCCTGAGAGCTTTTTATAGTTGTTAAGCCAAGGGGCTTTTTATGGTGAAACAGCCGGGATAAATTTTCCCCTCCTTTTGAAGGAGGGGTGGCCGCATTACTTTGTTTATCAGAATATTGCAAAACTTCATTGCGGCCGGGGTGGTTGATTATTAAGTCAAATAAATTCATTTTTAATAATTAAAATGTCCCTATTGCTATTTGAAAGAAAATTATAAAACGCAAAGCTGATTTCAAAATTTATTACATTAAGCTCCATAGTCAAATGATATTATTCTCATCCACAAACCTTTGTATTTAATAATATACACTTAAGATATATTTGCAACAATCAGTTTAATCAACCACCCCGGCCGGGAAACAAATCCTGTAAATATCAGATAATCAAATGTCCCGGCCACCCCTCCTTCAAAAGGAGGGGAAACTTTTGTAAGGCTATCCTCTATAAATTACAATCTTTGGCTTGACTGCTATGCCCCACGATGGTTTTGGGGATTAGTTATTGAGGGAATGTTTTGCAAATTTCAGATAAATATCAATAGCAAGCTATACTTTTTAATTCTGGGGTACCAGATGATTTGAGAACTTCAAGTTTAACTGCAGAATATGACTCCTTTTTTATAACTTCTATTCGCTTGTGGCCTATGCAGGTACCTGCAGCTATTTGTTTCCATTTTCCATTCTGCAATCCTGAAAGCCTGTATTCCCTGATATTTTCTCCCCTTGAAATATCTTCCATAAGCACTATGTATGAAATCTCTGCACTGCCTTTCAGGTTAAGCAATATTTCCTTAC
Source organism: Bacteroidota bacterium (assembly GCA_022703405.1). Classification (GTDB taxonomy): domain Bacteria; phylum Bacteroidota; class Bacteroidia; order Bacteroidales; family VadinHA17; genus LD21. Next base: position 11,254 of record JAKLDT010000006.1, read on the forward strand.
CTGACCCTGAGGTTGAAGCTATTGCCGCTCCAAAATTTCTGCTTATAACATCGCCGAATTCTTTCATTCGTTTTACGTCAGCGTCAGGAACAAGTCCTCTGTCATCAATAACAACCCCAAGCAGCATATTTGTGTTTCTGCCAACGCTTTTGCAGTATTTATCAAGTAATTCGTCTGTTGACCTCATCATGTTATCCTGATCCTTGTGCCAGAACCAGCCACCCTGGAAAGAAGAATTAAGACGCAGGGGAAAATCAGATTCACCCGGGCACCAGAACAAACCATCAGGATTACCATTAAGTCCCTTTATTTCAATTACTCCGGAAGATGAAGTTGTTGAATCGGCCCTCGACCAGCAGGGATAAGGAGCCACACCTTCTTCATTCCCAACCCAGCGGATATTGTTTGCATATCCGAAGGGACCCTGGAAAGCTATTGCATCGGGCTGGTATTTTTTCAGAAGTCCAAGGATATCAAATCCACCTTTTTCAACCGGCAGCACACCTCCGTCGAACCATACCTCAAAAAGATCGCCGTACTGTGACCACAACTCTGTCAGCTGCATTTTAACTATTTCGTTGTACTTTTTCTGCTCTATGGGATCTCCTGACACAACTTTACCGGGATTGTCAACTTTCAGGTATCCGTTTGCAGTTGTGCTGGCATATATCCCCGGCTTCAGGCCATATTTTTTACATGAGGCAATAAAATCTTTCACTATGTCACCCTGGCCGTTTTTCCATGGAACATTCTTTACACTGTAAGGATGAGCTTTTGTAGGCCACAGGCTGAAACCGCTGCAGTGTTTGGCAACAAGAACAGCATAAGTGGCTCCTGCAGCTTTTGCCGACCTTATCCACTGATCGGTATCAAGCTCCTCAGGATTGAAAATGCTCAGATCGGGATGATAGTTCCAGTTCTTCCTGAAATCATAGGAAGGTTCAAAGACCGGCATATCAAAATGGATCAGTACCCCGATTTCCGAATCAGACCATTTTATCTGAGCTTTCGTGGGAAGCACCTCCTGAGCTTTTACAACAGACAGATTAAAGGCTGTTGAAAACAAAAATGTTAAAAAAATATACTTCTTCATAAGCAGAGTTGAGCTATTGTACAAGCGTAAATTCCTTTATTCAGGCAATACAAAATTATATTTTTATAAATCAGTTATTACATTTACTTCACGCGCTTAACATTAAGAGCTATAGCACCCTTCGCGCCTTTTCCGAGTTCGTATGTAACAACGTCATTCTCCGATATTGGTTCTGTAAGATTATTTGCGTGAACAAAAATATTCCGTGTAGAATCAGATTCCCTTATAAAACCAAAACCTTTTGATTTATTGAAAGAAATTACCACGCCTTGCTTTTCCCTGCTGCTGACAGACTCTGATCTGTTCCTGGGTATTTTAATTTCTATGCTTTCCGGAGCAACAATTATTCTTTTTTCAAGATCAGGCGGAGTGGAAGAAAGCTTACCAAACTCATCAACATAAGCGATCATATCGTTGAAATCGGTTATTTTACCTTCACTCTTTCTCTTTGCTTTTTTTTCAGCCTTTTCTTTTCGCTTTTTTTCTTTCTTATTACGGATTTCCTTTTTATTGGATGTTTCCTGAGATCTGCCCATAGTGTTTCTTATCAAATTAGTTAACTCATCAATATCAGCAGGGAGAATGATGTTTTGCAGCAATTAACTAATCATGGTAACGATTAGAAGAGGAATGCTCAGATTCACAAGCTGAAGTCCTGACAAAAGTACAATAATATTATGATACTGGCTTCAATATTAGTATCTTTACTCTATGAAAGACAAAATAAACATTCCTCTGCCCAGGAAAGAAGACAAGGCACATCTTATTAAGAGGCGTGAAGATTATGCTCTTACAAGGGATCAGCAGGCTATTGAATTTAACGAAGCAATCAATAAGAGGCTCCGGACAGAGGCAATGAATATAAGGAAGTGCACAGGCTGTGGTAAGGAATTTTCATCTGAATCATCAGCTCCTTCTCAGGACCTCTGCCCCGACTGCTCCGTAAAGGCTGAATAACAGCCCCTTACATCCTTTACTGATACAACCTCACCCAGTCAACAGTCATGCTGATTGGCAATTCATAAGGACGTGAAATAGGTCCCGGCCAGTCATGCTCCATCTGCTGATCGATAATGAGGTAGAAAGGCTGATCAAAGGGCCATTGATAGGTTCCGGCACCCGGAACCTTCGGATATTCATAGGATTTGACGCCATTTACTGCGTAGACCAGCTTATCGGGATACCAGCTGACACTGTAAACATTATATCCTGTTGTATCAATCTTTGCTGTTGTAGATTTTGGGGGTTCATCCTGTTTCAGTGTGATTGTATAATGGTTATGGGTTGTCTGATATCCAAAGTCATCATGATTCAGTTTCTCAAGGATATCCATTTCGCCGTTATGCTGATTGGGATAAATATCCTTCTCAGAAAGCATCCATATTGCAGGCCACATACCATAAGCCTGGTCAAGCTTTGCCCTGATCTCAATCCTGCCATACTGGAAGGCAAATTTGCCCCATGAATAAATTCCTCCAGTAAGATATGGCCTGGGGTCGCCGGTAAGTGAATCCGGATTTACTATTCCCATAAGCTTTATGTTGGTGTCATCAAAAAGAACAACCCCTGGATCAACAGCTGTAATATACCTGAAACAGTTCTTCACTTCGCGCCATTTTTCTGCAGGAACCTTCCATTTTGGAGTTTCAAAAAGACCTATCCTCGACCATACTGAAGTGTCAAGAGCACCCTTAGTGAAATCATCTTCCCACACAAGTTTCCATTCGGTATTTTCATTTCGGCGGTCTTCATTCTGAACGTACATATAGCCATCATTCAGTTTATATGGTTTACTGTTGCAGGCTATTGCCAGAATAGCCATTGATACAAATACCAACCTGATAATTGATCTTTTCATTTCCATAATCTTTTAGTATTTTTAAAGACGAAATCAGTTCAATTCAATCTTAAAAATAAGATATAATATCAATAAATTATAATAATACCAGGTTTTGAAAATTAAAATGTCACTAATATGAAAAAGATTCTTTCTTATATCACACTTTTTACTGCGGTATTACTTCTTGCAGTTTCATGCGAACCCACTGAAGAACAATCATTTGATCAATCATTACTGACCGGCAAATGGAAAACAGGCACCCTCTATTACAAATACCTGGCTGACGGCACCGGCGCTACCTGGGATACAGCTGATGATGTTACCGAAGCAGAAGCCCAGCCCTTTACATGGACTCTTGTAAAAGACCAGCTTACCCAGATACACATTATGCAGATTGGAGGATCTGTGCCCAAAGTATATACTGTTACAGAATTAACAGCAACATCGCTTAAATATCATGATGATTTTGATGTAAGTTATTCATTCACTAAAGTTTCCAAATAAACACAGGGAGATGAAAAAGGCCATAAAGATCACACTTGTTTCCGTACTGTCTCTTATCGGACTGGTTCTGATAATTGTCAGCATAGCCATCTGGCTTGTTTTCACTCCTGAACGCTTAACCCCGATTGTTAACAAACAGGCTGACAAACTCCTTGCCTGCCAGTCGGAACTGGGTGAGATAGAACTCACTTTCTTCAGCACTTTTCCTGACTTTGGTATAAAGATCAAAAATTTAATGCTCATTAATCCTGTAACCGGAGCACAATCAGATACACTTGTAAGTCTGAATGAGTTCACAGGCATTATTGATGTTAAAGCATGGTGGAAAAACAACGATATTGTGCTCGTGGGAATGGAACTGAACGGAGGCGCACTCAATCTGTGGGCAGACTCCCTGGGAAACACAAATTATGATATAGTTCCTGCTGATACAGTCGCTGAACCGGAGGTACCGGAAGAGGTATCTGCCACACCTGTGATAGATGTAAAAAACATATCCCTCAAGGATATTGATATCAGCTACACCGACCTCTCACTTAAAATGACTGCCGGAATTAAGAAACTTGATGCAACAATATCCGGCATATTACTTCCCGACAGCCTCAGCGGCAGGATAACAATGGAAACCCCATCCATCAGTTTTGATTATGACGGAGAAAAATATCTTCAGAATGCCGCTGTGAAACTGGATCTTCCGCTCGACTTCTCAATCTCAAAGGAACTTGCAAAGCTTAAGGATGCAGAGGCCACTGTAAATGAAATGAAGCTTGTAATTAACGGAACAGTTGAGAATGACACTCTTAACGGCGATATTGTGACCGACCTTGTATATAGTTTTGAAGCATGGCCTGTAAAGGGAATTACCGCACTTGTCCCGCCATCATATACCTCATACCTTGAAGGAATTGACATTGACGGGGAACTTTCCTCAAACGGAACTATTAAGGGAATCATGAACGATTCGCTTATGCCGCTTTTGGATATTAAACTTCTTCTGAAAAACGGAAATCTGAAATATTCTGATTTCCCGCTTCCGCTTCACGACATTGCCGGAAGTGTTGATATCTATACCGATCTTTCAGACGATAAGATCTCATTTTTGAAAATAAATGAATTCACCGCTAAAACACCACGGTCGTCATTTTCCGTTGAGGGTGTTGTAAAACAGTTGTTCTCTGATATTTACTGTGACCTCACAACAACAGCCGGAATAACTGTTGATGAGTTTGAATCAATGATTCCCGACAGTCTGGATATTGAAGTAAAAGGAAGGGTAAGCGGAAAGGTCAAATCTGTCTTTACACTGAGCCAGCTTGAAAAGATGCAGCTTGAAAAAATGAGGTTGTCAGGCAGCCTCAGGCTTTCAGATTTTTATGCAGACTATGACAGCATGATTGTCAGAACTGCCAGATCGGATGTTGACTTTTCAGTTCCCGCTTTAAAACCTTCATCAAAGGCTGTAAGGTTCGCTAAGGCAAAAATAAATATGAGTGACCTCACAGCTGAAGTCCCCGGAAGTTATAAGGCCTTTCTGAAAAATGCTGCACTGGCGCTTGAGACCTCTGATGCAAGGGACACAAGCAGAATTCCCGACCTGTTATGCGCCTTCAGTATGGATTCCCTGTCAGCCTCTATGGACACAATAAGCATTTCATTATCTGATCCTTCCGGAAAGCTTGAAGTTTCGCCGGGATCATTCGGACCTGACCAACCTCATGTAGTGCTTTCATATACCAGCAAAAACCTGGAAGCCACAGCAGGGAAAAATTCTGTTGCCACAGGAAGGATAAGGCTTGAGACAGACATCCTCAATGATAACGGTCAGAAGGATATTTTCCTGCAGTGGATGGCAAAAGGATCTTTCGAAATGGATGAAGGGAACATTAAAGTTGACGGTCTGGAATATCCTGTGGAGATCCCTGCAGTCAACATGAATTTTGATCCCCAGAACTTCAGGATACAGGAGAGCAGATTCAAAATCGACAAATCTGATTTCCAGCTAAGGGGAAACCTCAGCAATATCCTTTCTTATTACAGGGGAGATTCTATTCTGAGAGGTGATTTCAGCTTTCTTTCAAATATCACTGACGTAGGGCAGCTGATGGCCCTTACAAGCGGCATCGGGCAGACTGATTCCACTGCCTCAGAAAATGCTGCAAGCTCTGAATCTGACACTACATATACAGGCCCTTACATGGTTCCGAAAGGTATTGATCTGTTTCTCACTACTAATATCGGCAAGGCTATAATGGGGATCGACACAGCTACAAATATTATCGGCAACGTACAGGTTCACGACGGCACCCTGGTACTCGACGGTTTGCAGCTGAAAACACCGGCTGCAAAGATCCAGCTTACTGCAATGTATCAGACACCCCGCAGGAATCATCTTTACCTCGGCCTTGATTACCACATGCTTGACATTGAGATTGACAGGCTGCTTGCAATGATACCGGATATTGATACTATCATGCCCATGCTACGGTCATTTAAAGGAAAAGCGGAATTCCATATTGCCGTCGAGACTTATCTCGATTCCCTGTACAACCTAAAAAAATCAACTATCCGCGGAGCCTCATCAATCAAGGGCAATAACCTTGTGCTGATGGACGGTGAGACTTTCAGTGAAATAGCCAAAACCCTTAAATTCAGCAAACATGCCGAGAATAGAGTTGATTCGTTGTCTGCTGAATTCACAATATTCAGGAATGAAATTGACATATATCCTTTCCTGATAGTGATGGACAGGTATAAAGCTGTAATCTCAGGAAGGCATAATCTCGACATGAGCTTCGACTACCATATTTCGGTAGTTGACTGCCCGGTGCCGATAAAGCTGGGTGTTGATGTAAAAGGCACCGAGGAGGCAATGAAATACAACCTGGCAAAATGCAGGTATGCAGAGTTTTACAGGCCAAGTTCAAGAAGGTCAGTTGAAAACAAGCAGATTGAATTGAGGAAGCTTATACGCGATGCCCTGACCAGAAAAGTTTCAGGCTGATCGTTAAGACCAGTCTGAAAAAACATGTTATACAACAGGTTTCATCCAGACCAGTTGTTGTTCTATGTTTTCGTGGAGCTTGTATTTTCTTTTATGGTCGGCGATCCTTTCACCTACGATTTCTATCTTATTTAAATCTGCCTCACCCAGACCAGTCTGCGCACAATAATTCAGATAACCAACTAAACTGAAATCTATTCCCATAAGTTCAACTGCCACCCTGTCGGCTGCGAACCAGTCGGTACTTGCAACACAGATCCTGTGGTCAACAGGTGTTCCAAGACGCGGACCGTTACCTTCCATTCCCTGGAAACCGTCAATTACTGCCAGGTGTGGATGAAGCTGCGATGCAAGCGAATAAAGGTTAAAGTTAATTCCCCGTGCCCCGCTTCCGTGAATTGTAGACTTGTCACTCCTGGTTCCTGCTTTGGTGTTTTTGTCAAGCCTGAATCCCAGGTCCTTAACCGGAGCGCCAAACACTATATTTTTGAGAGAAAGGGTTGCCACTGCAAGATTGTGTGTTTTCATCCTTGCACAGGAGATAACGTAGGAATCAGGGCTGAGGATGATCTTTGAGAATCTCACCGGGTGTGGTCTGAAATCCTTTTCATCAAAAACATATAGTACTTCTGATCCTTCACTGTCAAGGTCAACAAATTTCACTGAAGGGTATTTCTTTTCAAGGCTGAAATAGCCGTAATTACTGAATCCCTCAAAGGTAGGCGCATTGGCTGCAGATTCGGCAATTATCACATTGTCAAGTTTCTTAATTGATTTAAGAAACTCAAGGATCCCTTCCATAGTTTCGGTATGGGTAGCACAGAGCGGAACTTCGGTGGATACATTGTTTGGCTTAAGGACAACCCTTTTTCTACCTATAGCTTCCTTAATCTCTTTTGAAAAAGGCTCAAGAGCCCTGAATGCAAGGTCTGCCCTGCTGTCACCGGTTGAAATAGCCACTTTCGGAGATGTGGGCATCACCTGGTATGAAGGAGAACTGATTATGTCAAAAGGACCTATGAAGGAGCTTGCAGCCCCGGCTATCACGGATGTCCTCAAGAAACTACGGCGGTCAATTGTTCGCATGGCGCTTATTTTTAAACAAACTTAAAAAAACAAGCGGATTGATCTGCACATTTAACCTTTTTTCACTCAAAATTCAGGAATCAGCAGTTGATCTGAAAATATGTTTACCTTTAATTATCTCTAATTAAATGCATTAAACCAATGGATCATTATGAATTTAATACAGCAGGTAAGCCTGAGACTTCACTTCCGGCAGATTTTGAAGAATTCAGCAAATCTGTATTTAAAATACTTTCAACTTATTCAAATGTTCATCGCGGAAGCGGATATTTTTCCCGCAAAACAACTGAATATTATGAAGAAGCCAGGGAAGCTCTTATTGAATATTCAGGTTTTGACAGCAAGAAATATACTATAGTATTCTGTACACCTGCAGGTGCCGGGAAACTTTCGAGCCTGATTGACTGTAAGGACTATACCTTGTTCTCAAGCAATGATTATGGCATACCACTGGGAATCAGGGCATTTGCAGTCAGAAAAAAAGTTCTGCCAAAGGGATGGCCTTTTTATTCAGGCGGAGGAACTGCAAGGCTTGTTTCAGCTGACTGGGTGATATGGGCTAAGGGAGCTGAGAAATTTGAAGCGGGGACTCCTCCGGTTGTCAATATTATTGCATTTGCATCCCTGTTAAAGCTCAGAGGTAAATTTGAAATCCGGAAAAACACTGGGCAGTCATCTGATAATTCTACAGGGAAATACCTTCTCCTTCACGATGATCTTGTTCATCTCAAAGGCCTTGATCTTTTGAATGAATTGCGGAGGAAAATGATTGGCAATCAGATGCATGTTAATACAAAAACCGGAGACAGAACTTTTATAAACTTTGATAATGCTGCCAGCACCCAGACATTCAGTCAGGTATGGGACACTGTTCTGAAGGTCTGGCAGCAAGCAAATGAAGTTCATAATGAAATAATAACTGAAACAAAGTCAGTATGCTCTGGTTTTTTCAATGCACCTCCGTCAGATTATGAAATAATTTTCACCTCAAATACTACAGAGGCCATTAATCTTGCAGCTGACTCAATTCATTCTGAAGCAACAGAGGACGTTGATAATATTGTACTTACAACATTACTTGAGCATACCTCAAATGATCTGCCATGGCGCAGGAAAAATAAGAATTCTGTTATCAGGCTTGATATCGACGACGAAGGATTTATTGACACTGTTGCTCTCGAAAGCATACTTGCAGACTATAATTTTAATAAGAGTCATGGCAATAAAAGAATCGGGCTCGTAGCAATTAGCGGGGGATCAAATGTTCTTGGCTGCTATAATGACCTTAAGAAGATCAGTGAAATTGCGCATAAATACAGCGCCAGAATTTTAGCAGATGCTGCGCAGCTGGCAGCCCACAGGAAAATTGACATGAAAGACTGGGATCTGGATTACCTGGCCTTTTCAGCACATAAGCTCTATGCACCTTTCGGAAGCGGAGCCCTTATTGTCAGGAAGGGCTTAATATCTTCCTCCTTCCCTGACAAGGAAAATGTCATAAGATCAGGAGAAGAGAATGTGACTGGCATTGCCGCTCTTGGCAAAGCTATCGTTCTTCTCAGCAGGATTGGCATGAACATTATAGAAGAAGAGGAAAAGAAACTTACTTCGAAGGCGCTTGACGGGCTTTCAGGAATTAAAGGTCTGGAAGTATACGGAGTAAAGGATTCCCGTTCTGAAAAATTTGAAAGAAAAGGAGGCGTTATTGTATTCAGCATGAAGAAGATATGGCCTGACAAACTTGCCTCAGCCCTGTCTGACAGGGGAATAGGAGTAAGATACGGGTGCCATTGCGCACATATCCTTGTTAAAAGACTGCTTAAGGTACCTCATGCCCTGGAACAATTCCAGGGGGTGATGCTCACCCTGCTTCCAAAAATCTCTCTGCCCGGAGTCGTCAGGATAAGTTTTGGGATCGGAAATACTGCTGAAGAGATTGACAGACTGATTGAAGCACTTAAGGATATTCAGGCCAAGCTGAAATAAACTGCTTATTAACCGGGATATCCGATTATTCAGCAAGAGAAATTAATGAATTGCTTTTCTCCTTCACCAGCTTCTCCATTGTCCGGTGATAATCCCTGACAAGCCGGCGGTGGAAATACGGATAAAGGAAGGTATCCCTCAGCCACGAATGACTTTTAAAGAAGCTTTTATGAACGACCATCGTTCTGCCATCGCCGTTATCAAAAAACTGAACCTGCTGCTTTCCCTGTGCTTTGTTACCTTCTATATAGCTAACTTCCAGAACCTTTTTCGTATCATCGATATTTATCACTTCAAAAGCCATCGGAACATTCACAAGTCCCTTCATGAGCCTGATATCGAAGAAGTAGAGCTGTCCGGTATCGATTACAGGAAGTGACATGGCATTTTTATAATATACGTCATTTGACTTTTTCATTATCATCATTTCAAGACGAAAGCTCCTGCTGTTGAATGCTTCTGCCGGATTGGCTTCCCTGTAGCCATTCCATACACTTGCCAGCCTCGACCTGAGATAAAAGATCTTTTCATTTACCTTAAGGCCTGTTTCCTTTTCATTTTTTTTGAAGCTCGGATGAATTGAAGAAAAATCCTGCATCTTATCAATATTCTTCCGCAGTATATATTTTCTCACTTTTTTCTGACTGATTTCTTTGAGATCTATGCTCTGATTACACTGTGCAGCTACTTCCGCAAGAAGTAAAGCGAACACGGCAGCACATACTATTCCTAACCGTAAAAAACTGCATGACAGTATTTTATGCAAAGTGTCCATATCTTAATATTATACTGAGGCCAGGTTTCCGGCTTAATCCCAAACTTATCCTAAAGATAATAACATTTGGTTCACTGCAGGTTGAAAAATGATAAATAAGAAATCCATCCACCACAATCTACTCAGAATATATGAACCAGCAAGTTAGCTGTTCGGGCAAATCTTTGATTGATCTGGATATATAGCATTTCAAACCACTTTAGATGTCATAGGTGGTTGAGCCTGGACAGGCAGTAATGCTCCTTACTCAAACCATTGCTGGTTTGTGAGCTTGTGCGGTTTGCGTAATGTGCCTTACAGCGAAGGGACGGTTTTACTTTTATTATCAGGAAATCACTCTTCAAAACTTAAGCGAAATGCCGTATCTAAGCTTAAAATTGTCGTTATTATAGAATTTACCATATGAGTACTCTGCATAAGCGCCAATATGCCTGAACAGATAAAAAGCTACACCTGTTCCTAAGGAGTACTCAGGATGATTCCCATGTCGTTTTATAGAAATGCCACCATATTTTCCTGATAAGTATAAATCAAACCTGAAATCATCTGCTTTTATTAAATGTGGAAGCAGGTGATAATTACAATTAATTCCATAAAAGGATGTATTACAAGTAGTGCCCACAAATGAACCTGGAGGCCCTGATATCCATGGATCATATATCATAAATCTTGAATAACCGGCATAAATACCTGTTTCAATTTTATTAAGAAGTCCATAATTTAATTCAAGCCTGTAATTATTGTTATCTACTGACTTACTACTGTACAAAAACTGAGTTTTGTAAACAGAGTACCCTGCTTTTATGTTCCATCTGCCTTTTATGTACGATTCCTGTCCATAAGAAGAGATAAATAGCATATTACTAATAATGAAAGCAGATAATAATCTTTTCATATATACTTAGTTATTCTGGTAGATCCAGTTACTGAACCTTTGTCTAAAAGGTATTTTGCTTTTATTCTTTGTTTTTATGTCAATGTTTTCATCAGGTTTGAAATCGAAAAAGACCTTATAGGAAATGGTCGGGACAATCGGAAACAGACTTAACTGATAAAGTGAAAGGGGCTTATATTCTCCTCCCCATTCAGGCATAAATATTTCACCGGTATTATTTGTATTGTAATAGTAGTATACAGGATTATGACGGTTGTAAACATTATATACAGAGAAATTCCAGATCGCTTTATTCTTCTTAACTTTTGTCAGTTTCGAGTAACTAATACCCATATCAAGCCTGTGATAATCTCTCATTTTTGAACTGTTCCTATCACCATAGATCAACGCTTCATAATAATAGCTGTTACCTCTATAATCGTTCTCCAACGAAGGCAGATAGTATCTGCCGATAGCCTGAGTGTAGGGTAAACCTGACTGGTAAACCCAAAGTAAGTTTAATGACAGTTTTTCACTGAATTTGTAACTGACATTCAAGGAGAGTGAATTCGGCCGGTTGTAATCAAAAAGAAATTCCCTTCCATTGTTAATATTCGGATACTGACGCGTTGTTCTGGTTCGCGCATAGCTGACAAAACCTGTCCATTTTCCTGTGTTCTTCCTAATGAGAAATTCAGCGCCTATTGATCTGCCTTTGCCTCCAGATTCAATTTTTGAAGTCCAATTCTCATCTCCCATTAAATTTGCATAACCTTCTCTGAATGCAGAGAGGTCATGCATATTCTTATAGTAAAGATTTATTTCTGAGCTAAACATGCTATTTCTGTATTCCCCGTTCCATCCTAAGGTATACTGATCAGACTGAGCCGGAGGAACTTTCCTTCCGGCAGGAATCCATACTTCATTATTCATAATGCTGCCTGTTGTAAAAGCAAGATGCGAGAACTGCGATATTCTCATGTAACTTGCATTCAGTATATGATCTTCAGAAACTCTGAGGTTCATATTCATTCTGGGCTCAAGCGAAAAACGGGCGTAATCAGTTGCAATATAGTTTACCAGTCTTAATCCCATAGTTGCCGTAATATTATTCAGAAATGTTATTTTATTATCGGCATACAAGGCAGTCTCGAGTGAATTTGTAATATCAGCTGATTTCTGATCCTTTTGTGAAGATATGTACGAATTATTTGGGACAAACTTAAACAGAGAAGTTTGTAGTCCGAAATCAATTATCCAGTTTTTAAATGCATTGTACTTCCAGTCAGAACTGTAAGAAAGATCCTGAACTGAAGATATATATCTGATTTTTAACTTCGATGTATCAGATGAACTCGTTAAGGAATACTTCATCAACTCCTTCAAACGGTAACGTGTAAAAGATATCCTGTTTGAAGCATATAGTTTTGAAGATATGAGTGAGTTTAGCCGGGCAGATACCAACCAGTTGCCCCATACATTATTAAGACGGTATTTTTCAGTGGAGTTAGCATTGTTGCGTGACCAGTAATTAAGGTAATCATCACCCTGGTATATGTTCACACTAAAAGTTTTCTTTTCATCAGGTTTCCATGTAAATTTCCCGTTGATGTCATGAAAACCGTATGAGAGAATATAGTTGCTTCCGTCCGACAGAGAACTTAACAAGGCCATTAACGGGTCAATCATTGTTTTTCGTCCTGTTAAGATGAAAGATGTGTTTTTCACCTTCAATGGACCCTCAAGAGTAAAAGAAGCATCCGTGATTCCTATTCCCAGTGAACCTTTCAGCCCAGAATTATCACCTTCTCTCTGAGTAATATCGACAACAGAAGAAAGTTTGCCTCCATACCTTGAAGGAAACCCTCCTTTGTAAACATCTATATTGTTAATAATATCCGGATTGAATACTGACAAAAATCCTCCGAGATGATTCACATAAATAAGAGGTACATTATCAAATAAATAAAGATTCTGGCCGGGATCGCCTCCGCGAACAAGCATCAGGCTTGATCCCTCATTCTGATTACTTATGCCTGGCATAAGCTGCAGGCTCTTAATTACGTCAGGCTTACCACCAATTGAGGGCATCTGGGTCATCTGCTGATAACTGATTGTCGCAATATTAAACCTGCGCGTGCGTGGAGCTGAAACTATAACCTCTTCCAGCTGTTCCGCTGCCGGATTAAGGAATATGTTAATAATTGTATCCTTTTTAATATCCAGTCCAACCAGGTCTTTTTTATAACCTAAATAAGAAATTTCCAGAGCTGAATTGCCTCTTACAACAATACTGAAATATCCATTGTAATCAGTAGTAATCCCATGTATTGTACCCTGTTCAACAATATTTGCACCGATCAGGATTTCCCCGTTATTTTTGTCTTTCACCGTCCCTGAGATCCTGACCTGCTGCTGTGCCATCACCTGAGGAGCCAGGATCAGGAAAACGAGTGACAATATTATTAATTGAGTACGCATGTGAACTTAATTACTACCAGGAAAAATAGTATCGGATTTAATTGAACTGTATCCTGCAAATATGCCGTAACCACCTTTAATATTTGAGTATAATGGAAAAGCAATTGTTGAAGCAGCCATAAATTCAGGATAGCGGCCTTTTTCGTAAAGATATTTTTGTTTTACAAACTGGTAATAACTGAAGCTGACAGAACGCAATTCAAGTATTACCGGAAACAGAGTAGTCCTCAAAGGTTCTCCATTAGAACTCCCTGCTGAACCGGTAAAGTAATTGATAGTCATGGTATAGCTTGAGCCTTTAATTGATTCATTGCTGAACAGTGCCAAAGGCAGTCCTTCATTCAACAGAACCGGATCAATAATTGTTTCAAGGGAAGCGACACTTTCGTATCTGTAACGAATAAGCCTGATTACTACTTCATAATATTGTTTTACAGTAGGATCATTTGAAAAAGTGAATTTAACTGCAGGATAAGTCATCGCCTCTTCATCCTTTCCAGCAATGTCAATATGAATTATTTCAGAAGGAACAACAGGTACAGGTATTGAATCGCTGCCTGAGGCCAATTCATAGCCTGGGATGTAAACTTCACATTTGTATGATTTAAGTGGTTCAACAACTACTGATGATGAATACAATCCTTTATCCAGGAGAGTCATAGTCTCCTTATATATTCCATCAACATAAAGTGAAACATCAGCGTTATCAATTAAAGCAAGCTTACTGGTATCAAGTTTCCCCGCAAGTGAAACCTGTACTTTTAAAGTACTGTCTTTAATCAGAATACTATTGATTGTTGGTTTTGCCGGGAATTCTGGAAATTTATCAGTAACAAGTTCCCTGCAGGAAGCCATAATTATCACAATCAGGTATAGAAATACAGAATGTTTCATTTTTCTGGTAGTTGAAATTTTAATGTCTGAAGAATCAGAAATTGAAATTGACTTTATATGAAAGAACTGATCTCTTGCCATTTAAAAACATGATGTTTGAGAATTTGTAGTACAGATCAAAACTAACTTTTTTACTCTTTGTGTAAAAGGTTAAACCTGGTGCAACATAGTAACCGAATTTGTCTTTCCGGTATGGAGTCATGCTTGATGTTGAAATTGTTTCCCTCCAGTAATGAGAGAAATAAGGAGAAGCTTCAGCAAATATCTGAAATCTGCTATGGGCCGGAAATAAATATCTGGAATACATTCCTGTTTTATATCCAAAATAATTGAAATAGCGAAAATCCTGACCTGAATTTGTACGAATGGGAAAATCACAGGAAATTTCAATCCCTGTGGTAATATTTTTAGTAATCCTGTACCCGTAGCGAAATGAAGAAACCATATTTATCACCCCAAGCCCTCTGGTCCTGAAGAAATGTTCATTTATGAATGGATTTAACTGAATACCAATCTGATTTCTCTTATAAGTCAAACTCTCTTTTTTTCCTATATCCTGTGATAAGAGTGGCTTTGGAAATAAAAAGATGATGATAATAATTAAACAGAATTGTGATTTGATGATATCATTCTTACATTCAGTAGCTGAAATTAATGTATGCAAGAGAAGTTTATATTTGAAGTATGTTTTCATCATAATATAATCTTGATTTTAATGGTATGATGGAACCCGCAAGTTATATTTATACGTGTTTGCGAATACAATACATGCGGGTTTCATCAGAAAGCAATTAGTAGCAGTATGTGATCTTTATTTAAGCTGTCTATCTATCCTGGTACGTTTTTCTGACATGGCTGAGGCTCTGAAAGTTTGAAGCAGCAGCTAGACATTGTGCACTTGCCTCAACTGTGCATTTACCAGGATGCACGGTATTAAAGTTAATGCTAAATAATTCTACATGCCGTAATTTGCAAGAGGCTTTGCAAATTAGGATTGCCTTACCTGACTAATTTTAAAAATGTAAATAGTATCACTTTTACTGACCTTTTGAAAACTATTTTATATACATGTCAAAAACGCCTCAAATGTGACACCATTATTATATATTTATTTCAATTACTCTGTAATTTATATTCATTCTAAATATAATATATTTATTGTCTGGAATTTACAACATTTAAACTTATTAACTTCTAAACATATTTAATTGATAAAATATCACTGGCTATCAAGGCAGAAGTGCGTAAACCCACACCCGACGAAACGCTCAAACGGGTATATGAGACTATAATGAGGTTCGGGGTGGTCTGAAGAAAAAGGCTCACAGGTCCAGTAGTCTTACTATTTGAAGTTCAGGGTATAAGTTATTGAAGGTATTATTGGTAATAAATTTGAATACACAAATCTTTCGCCATTATAATATACATTAACCGGATTCTTGCGGTTATATGCATTAAATACATCCAGACTTAAAGTCTGATCGCCTAAATTATTATTGATTTTATAGTGAATCCCCAAATCGAGACGGTGATATGCCGGTAACACGCAATTGTTAATTGAAGGATAGTTTTGAATATATCTTATATAAGCTATATAGATATCAGGAGCATATTTTTCATTCGCTAAAGTAACAGGATAACCTGTCCCATACATCCAGAATGCTGATACATCCCATTTTCCTGTAATCTGATAGTTTACTGAAATGTTAAGATCATGCAGCCGGTCGTATTTAAAAGGGAAAACAAGCCCGTTATTTAGATCTTCAAAAGTTCTGTCGGAACCTGACAATGTATAGTTAATACTTCCGGTCAGACGTCCTTCCTGTTTTTCAACGGATAATTCAATTCCTTTAGCATGTCCTCTTCCTTGGGTGGTTTTTTCGTACCACGGAGAAAGATCGGTGAGTAAAGAAGATCCGTTTTTGTAATCTGTCGTGTTATATAACAATTTTCTGTATGCTTCAACAGATATCAATATTTTGTCACTCCAGTTATATGAAAAACCAGCATTTATCTGGTCAGATTTAAGAGGGTCAATTCCTTTCAAAGCAGGGATCCAGATGTCAGTTGGCATGTTCAATCCCGATCTGCTTAAAAGATGCATATATTGTATCATTCGTGAATACCCTGCTTTAATAACGAGATGGGGTAATAAAATAAAATTAGCAGAAAATCTTGGTTCCGGGTTAATTATAGTCTTGCCTGCTGATAAGAAGGCACTCAGCCTGAAACCCGGATTAATTACCAGCTTATGACCGAGTTTGATTTCATCTCCAATATAAATGAATGCTTCATTGGCAAGAAGTCTGCTATTAATATAAGATGTGTCGATTTTTACTTCTAATTTTTGATCATTTGCATAATAATAATTACTCCCTGGATTAAATGTATGAAAGGTATTACCAAATCCAAATATTAACCGGTGGTTGTTGTTAATTGTCAAATCAAAATCTGTTTTAACAATATAATCTGAAATGTCTGATTTATAACTCGCATTATAGTCTTTTGTCAGTGAGTCTGAAGGAAAGCTGTGATATGTGTCCTGTGTAAAATAATTATAGCTGCTATATGCTAATGTGGTATTAGCGAACAATCTGCTTCCGAACATATGATTCCATCGTAGCGAGCCAATAAGGTTATCCCAGCCTGAGTTTTCATGGATATTTTCAGCCATAACATAACTATTTTCTTCAGAAGCATTATCGCTATTTAAAGAATTTATGTGGTCTTTACCGTTGTAAAAACTAAGGAAAATTTTATCTTTTTGGGAAAATGTATGTGTTAATCTGGCATTAAAATCATAAAAATTATATTTTGGGAAATCGTCCTTTAACAAATCTAAATTTTTAAGTACTCCGGAATATAAATTGAAATATGAAGTTCGTCCTGAAATCATAAATGTGCTTTTATCATTAATAACCGGTCCATCAAGAGAAACATTTGCAGAAATTATACCAATAGATATTTCACCTTGTAAAGATTTGTTGTTCCCGTCACGGCTTCGCACATCTATTACTGAAGAAGCACGTCCTCCATATTGTGCAGGGAAGCAGCCTTTCAATAATTTAATATCTTTTATAGCGTGACTATTAAATGCGCTGAAAAAACCATAAAGGTGACTAACATTATATACAGGCACATCATCCAGCATAAACAAATTTTCACCGCTACCTCCTCCTCGTACAAATATACCGGCTGAACCTTCAATGCCACCCTTTATTCCAGCTTGATTCTGAATAGACTTGATGAGGTCAGCTTCTCCCAAAGCAGGCATTTGAGTAAGTTGTTTTATCGGTATTGTTATCATTCCAAGATGTACATTTTCGTTATGAGTATAACGGGAATATGAAACAACCACTTCTTTTAGCTCTACCAGAGGTTCCATTTTAATATTCAGAATAGTATCGTTTACTGATGAAATATGGATTGTTGCCGATTTGAACCCGACATACGTTGCCTTTACAAACGCTTGCCTGTTAGAAGTTCTAAGATTGTAAAATCCGAAGTTATTTGTCTGGGCAACACTATTGCTTAAACTATCTATTACAAATGCACCTATTATTCTTTCACCCGTATTCGAGTCTTCAACATAACCCGAAATTGTATGACCTTGCGGAAATGCTATTTTGCACAATACAAGGAGAAACAAAAGAATTTTAAATTTTAACATTGGGCAATTTTAAATAGTTGGTCTTAATAAGTGAAAACCAGGGAATCACTTGAAACTGCTGCCCCGCCTAAAATACCATATCCTCCGTTAACATTAGAATTGACTAATACCGGATCAGATAATGGATTATTATAGTTCTTTTCGTATTTATTAAGAGTTTGTAAATATTTATAGTATTCTTCAGAAATTGAGTAAAGTCTGAAATAAACATTTTTTTTATGAGTGTCTGTTCCATCCGGGACAGGATAAAATGGAAATCCAAGATCTCTTAATTCAATGGTAACTGGAAAACTACATTTCTTTCCACTAATAATTTTGTCAGAGAACGCAACTGCTTGTAGTTCGTCATTTCCAAAAGTACCCCAACGAGCAAACTTTTCTTCAGGGATCGGATCATTACAAAAGAAGTTTAATATAAAGCAATGCCTATAGCCCCATGCTTCGTGAACATAATAAATGTTCAACATATAGTAATTAATTTCATTTCCAGGATCAGTAAAAATAACATTACATGTAAGTTGTACATTTGTAGTTATATAAGGATCTGGATACTGTAGTGGCACAATAGTCCTGAAAGTATCGACACGTTCAATTTTTACAAGGTTCGGTATTGTAACTGCTGCTGTTGCATCTGGCAGACCAGGAGCTTTCACTACAATTTTGTATTTATTACCTGGTATCGGAATCATGTTTCCGGATGAGTAATTCCCCATTCTAGATATATAAGGACCTTCAAATGGAGAACCAGATCCTAAAAAAATATACGAGAGAGAATCAACATAATTATCATTCATATAGACCAGGACTTTAGCATTATCAATACTATAAAGGGTATTATTAGTAGATTCACTTATATCATTCAATAGTGCACTTTTACTGATCTTTACACTAAAACAACTATCCGAGGTAATTAACCCATTAATTGTTATTCTTCTTCCTGAATCAGTAATGTTTAAAGTGTCCTTAACACATGCAGTAATGAGAAACAGAAAGGAGATAATAATTAAAGACTTTTTCATAAAATTAAAGGATATGCATCAAATTTAGCTAAAAATTCTACAGTTGCTTTGATCAATAATTTGTTGTTGTAAATGACTAAAGAGCTTTTTGTAATCTCATAGCATAAACATAATTATGAGCAGAGCTTGAATAAGTGTGATCCTTAGAATATTCTCTTACAGAAAGTGGTTCATTCTCCTTAGGGTAAATACTCATAATCATTCTCCCATAGCCAGACCAATTAAGCCATCCACCACAACATGTCACTGCCCATCCGCCAGGTACTTGACAGTAGCTTATTCTTTCGAGAGGTCCATAATTATTACCTTGAGAATAACTGACTTGAAGATATCCTACAGTAGGATATGATATATTTTGTATTCCAATAGCATAAGCATCTATAGTACTTCCACTTGTTTTTCTATGATCTTTCCCAGATACCATCCATGTATTACTTGAAGATGGATATGAAGCTGTCAACATATTACCCCATGCATTTGGAAAACTATTCCAATTGTCAATCCCTCCACCACCTATCATGAGGTACCCGCCAGTCACAGATGCAGTAGCTGTTGGATAACTTGTCTGACTTCCAGAAGTTCCAGGAAATACCTGCATATGTGATCTTAAGTAATCAGGCGATACTCCGTCAATTTTCATGCCTATCGCATACACATACAGGGTATGAGCATCTGGATCTATATGATCCTTAGATCTTGCGGACCATGTTGTCAATCCAAAATCGGGATAAGAAGCTGTTAAATAAGAACCCTCACCAGTTGCCCCCCCGTAGTTTTTGCACCTCCTCCAACTAAAACCCAATCAGGACCAACAGCTACTTGAATACTTGGTGTATGTCCATAAGCATAGTCAGACCAAACCTGAAAATGAATCTGACCTGACCAATCTGTATATTCATTTCCATAAAGGGCGGATTTTCTAGATGAACTCAATGGGAATTTCATAATACTCATTTCTTTCATGGAGTCTATGTCCCTTTGAGTCATAGGGCTTTCAAAAATAGTCCCAGCATTTTTCAATAAAATTGAATCCTCTGGAGACATTTTAGCTTCTAATACAGGAATTGTTTGAGTATTCTTGTCCATATCTTTGGTACAAGAAACTAAGCCAATGGCTAGCAATGCTGTAAACAGAAAAAGACTTTTTTTCATTTGTTGAAATTTAAGTTTGACATAATATTAAATAAATAGCAACTGTAGAATTTTCGGTTTCAACAGACTGTCATTCTAATGTTTAAATAAGACGAAGTTATTTACGCAATTAGCAAAAAGCATACATTTTGGATGTATATTGTTGAGGGATTGATGTTTTGCAGCGAAGGGACGGTTGCAGGAATAGGGATGGCATTCTCTTGCTCCGATAAAATGTTCATCATTTCCCAGATTATTTATTGTCCCAAAAATGGTGCGTTTCTGCGCTGACAGAGAGAAACAATAATTATACGTGCATAGAATTAATATACTAAAAGTTCTCATAATTTCGCGAATAATGAGAATAGCAATGAATCTTTACACATTGATATTACTACATGTATGGAGATGCCATTTTGTGACACGGAAAATTGATTTATTTTTGATTTTTAATGTAATTTATAATCATTCTAAATTATATTACCAGGGTCAACATTGAAAAATCTGTGAATAACAGCGAAAAGGAATAGTCCGGATTTGTTTTCAGATGTTTTCTTAAATCCTGTATGTTCCTATGCCTTACAGCTATCTGGAGCCTGACTGCAACAAAATAAGCCCGAAAAACTATTATATCTTGCAGCATTATTAATATGTATTTATCTTGGTGTTGATTATTCCGGCATTTATAATCTTATATGACTATCAGTAATCATGCATATAAACTCATTGATTTTCTTCGTTTACCCCGCCCCCAAGGGGAGCGAAGAAAATCAATTGACTCCCCTTGGGGATGGGGTAAAACAATTGATTTTCAAGCATCTTTTGATTCTTTATTAAACATTCCTGATACTCAATTAATCATAAACTACAGACTATGAGAAAAGTCCTGGTCTTATGCATTCTGCTGACAGCTTCTGCTGAAATCTTTGCCCAGGTTGAACCTCTGTGGATCCAGGATACTTCATTTGTTAAGGAACTCTACATAATGAAAAACAAATTTCAGAGTCTTTCATTTACAGGATATCTCCAGGTTCAGTATCAGAAAGCCGGTTCAGCAGGAATTACAAGCTATAACGGAGGATCATTTGCACCTCTTTCAGATGAAAGGTTCAGGATAAGGAGAGGCCGGTTCAGGCTTGATTATGAACGCAGGACAAATGCCGGCTTTTACAGATATAATTTTGCCCTTCAGTTCGACGGCACTGAAAGAGGTGTTAACATAAGGGATATGTTTGGCCGCATTTATGAGAATAAATGGAACTGCTTTGTTGCCACTGCAGGGGTATTCAACAGGCCATTCGGCTATGAGCTGAACTATTCTTCTTCCCTGCGTGAAAGCCCGGAACGGGGAAGAATGTCACAGATACTGATGAATACTGAAAGGGACATGGGAGCTATGCTGTCATTTGAACCACAGGATAAAACGAATAAATTCTATCCCCTGAAAATAGACGCAGGGCTGTTCAACGGACAGGGATTAACCGGAGCCGGAGAGTTTGATTCATATAAGGATTTCATTGGAAGAATATCACTCAGAAGAACAAAAATTGCCTCAGATTTTTATGTCTCAGGAGGCCTGTCATATCTGAATGGCGGCTTCGCAAACGGGTCTGATGTTTTTTTCAGGGCAGGTACCGGCACAACCGGGAATGCAGCTTTTGTTCCTGACACTTCAGCATCAAATGTTAACAGCAAATCCCCAAGAATATATTACGGCGCTGATTTGCAGCTGGCCTGGGATAATGCTCTTGGCAGGACAGAGTTAAGAGCAGAAATAATTAATGGCACTCAGTCAGCCACTTACGGCACTTCAGTTACTCCCGGCATCCTGCCGGTAAACAGCATGTCAAAACCGGAACCTGTATTTGTAAGGTCATTTACTGGGGCATATTTTTACTTCCTGCAGACCTTCCTTAAAAAACATCAGGTTGTATTGAAATACGACTGGTATGATGCCAACAGCAAGGTTGACGGAAATGAACTTTTTACTGCTGATTTTTTCGGACCTGCAGATCTGAGATACGATACTTTTGGAGCAGGTTACGTTTATTATATGAATGATAACCTGAAATTTGTTCTTTACTATGATCACCCTGTGAATGAAAAATCAGCTTTGCCGGGGTATTCCTCTGACCTGAACGATGACACATTTACAATAAGGGCTCAGTTCAGATTCTGACTTTTAACATTTTTTGTACAGGAAGTCCTCTCCCGCTTTCTTTTTTTTTCAGAACTTTATTATTGAAGTCCATAAACTATTCAATCCCATGAAAAAGATTATTTTTCCTGCATTATTGCTTCTTGTAATGAAAGTCGCTTCACAGGCACCCATGGTGATAAACGAAGAAAACTCTGCCTGGCGGCGATGGCTTGATAAACCGGTAATTTCCTCCAGAATTCTGGATGACATGGAAAACAACATGAAGTGGACCTCATCTACAGGAGGCGCCATCGGTCTTGCCGATTCCCGCTTTACTGCAAAAAAAGAGGAGGCCAGGATGAACTATGTTTCAATAAGTAATTCCGGAAAGAGATCACATACCGGGAGTAAATCCCTTATGATGAAATTTCCGGCAAAATTTGATATCCCGGCGCCAAAAAGCGGACGTGGCTGGGGCACTGCAGAAATTCAGTTTGCAGTACCCAACGAGGACTGGACTAAATTCAACAGGATATCTCTATGGATATACTCTGAAAACCCCGGATCATACATGAAAGATGTTGTTATAAAAGTATATAACGACGGCATTGAAAAACTGCCTGCTCTTTTTGGTCAGGAAGGTGAATCAATCTTCAATCTCGAAAATAACAAATGGAACCATATTGTATGGGAGATAGGCAATGTTGCCCGTGACAAAATAACCAGGGTTGAAATAACATCAGGAATTGCAGGCCATGAACCGGAAGCCTGCGACTCAACAACATTTTATTTCGACGACCTGGCCCTTGAGCAGGTAGATGCGGATTATGTTGAAGGCTGGCCGGTATGGGAAGGAAGGATTGCCTACAGCCATACAGGGTATCTTTCTTATGCTCCGAAAACTGCAATTCTCAGCAAATCTGATGCTGCTGAGTTCCGGATTGTCGATGAAAAATCAGGAAAAACAGTACTTACAAAAGCAATTACTACAGTCACTGGCAGGCTCGGAACATTTAAAGTACTGGACTTCTCAGAGCTGAACCAGACAGGTTCTTACCGGATAGAAACAGGTGGGCTAGTCACCAAACCTTTCCGTATCGATCCAGCAGTATGGGAGGAATCAGTCTGGAAAGCTATGAACTTCTACTATGTTGAACGCTGCGGGATGACAATTCCCGGTGTTCATGGGGTTTGTCACCGCGACTGGACAAGCGTCCACGATGATAAGAGGATAGTAATAAACGGCGGCTGGCATGATGCCGGCGATCTGACCCAGGGTCTGAGGAATGCCGGTGAAGGAGCTTATGCCATGTTTGCCCTGGCAGAAGAACTGAATAAAAAAGGCATTAATCCGAAGCTTTATGAACGACTGTTGGAGGAAGCACAATGGGGTCTTGACTGGATACTTAAAACAAGCTTCGGAGACGGCTATCGTAATGAAGGATCAGTTAACAGCCGGCGCACCAATGGAATAATAGGCGACTATGATGATGTCACCTCTGTTGCAAAAAACAGTCCCAAAGCCAATTTTCAGGCCTCCTCAGTTGAAGCAATAGCATACAGGCTTCTGAAGGACAGGGATCCGCGGATTGCGAATTACTCTCTAAGGATGGCTGAATCAGACTGGAACTTTGCTGTTGAAAAGATGATAGTTACAAGGGAAAATGATTCAACAGCAGTATGGGGAGTGTCATTCGACTCAGGTGAAGTATTGCACGAAATAGCCTCTGCAGGAATAGCTGCATCAGTTGAATTATGGGAGGCAACAGGAAAAGCTATTTACAGGGACAAAGCTGTTGAACTGGCTGAGATAATTGTTGCTTCACAACAACGAAGCAGGCCTGAGATGGATGTTCCGCTTACCGGATTCTTTTATACCGGCCCATTAAAAAAATATGTTCTTCATTATTGTCATAACGGAAGGGAACAGGAACCGATAGCTGCCCTTGTTTCTCTTTGCGAGGAGTTCCCAGAACATCCTGACTATATGAAATGGTATTCGGCAGTTGTTCTTCATTCTGAGTTCCTTAAAACAATTTCAGAATATACAGCGCCCTACAGGGTAATGCCTTCTTCCATTTACAATGACAAGGATTATCTGCAGGTACCCGAAACAAGAAAGGAATCATTCCGCCAGCAGGTACTTAACGGCATACCGCTTGGAAAGGGTAATTACCTGAGAATCTTCCCGGTATGGATGGATTACAGGGGACATTTCGGAACAATACTGCCTCAGGCTCAGGCCCTTAACTATGCTGCAAGGCTTCGCGGCGACAATGAATGCCTTGCACTATCGCTAAGGCAGATGGAATGGGTAATGGGCCTGAATCCATTCTCACAAAGCAACATGTATGGTGAAGGCTATGATTTTCCTCCGCTTTACACGCCTTCTTCCGGAGACATTGTCGGCGGCCTCCCTGTGGGTATACAGACAAAAGGGGATGCTGATGTTCCATACTGGCCTGTACAAAACAACTGGACTTACAAGGAAATATGGATACATCCCGTTAACCAGTGGCTGGGTCTTATGCGCGATCTTACCGGCGCTTTTCAGAAACCTATTGAAGCTGATGCTACTGTGAAAGATTTAACAGTTGAATTGACTGAAACGACTTCGCCAAATGGAACCGTAACAATCGCTGCAACAATAAAGGGCACTGGTAATCATACCCTTAATCTCCGAAGCAGTAACCTGAACATAAAAAGCAGCGAAAGGAAAATTTCCCTAACTGCCGGTAAAAAAGTGTCAGTAAAATGGCAGGGTAAAACTCTGAACGCTTCAGAACCCTGGGTGGCACTTGTTATTCCTGATAATGATTTAACAGGAAAAACAGAAGTGCGCGGATGCAGCTGGGAAGAATAAAACTGATTTTTAAGGCATCAGGTTGAATCCTTCAGCTTTTACCTTCCATTTACCATCCGGAGGGAATCCCGGAACTTGGCCTTTTGATCCATCCCATCCACCGGCCATCATTGCAACGGCTGACAACAGAGCCCCGTTTGAGGGGAAATATGGGAAAGGACCGCCTGTTGCAAGTCCGTGCTCATCGAACTGAAAACCTGGCGAATTGTGCAAAAGCATCTCAACAGCAAGTTCAGCATTTCCCGAGCGCGCAGCTGCCATAGCCATCATTGGAAAATCCCAGCCCCAGGTCCTGTCGAAATTCCAGGTAGCTGCCACCTTCTCCAGAGTCCTTCTGAAACAAGCAGTATCGACACCATCACCGGGCAGCATCCCGAAGACACCTGTAAGAGCCGGATGCTCGAAATTGAATTTTGTCCACATGCTATCAATACCCTCGTGAGTAACGTAGAGTCCGCCCTGAACGGGCAAATCAGAAAGTCCGGTAAGCACATCATCCCATTTCTTATCTCTTGCAAGACCTGTCCTCTCACGCCACTGTTGAGCTGTCCTCAGACCAAAACGCCAGTATCCGAGTTCAAAGGCAGGATTGAATGTTGTAAGATGGTCGGTGTTTTCAGAGACAATGTATACCGGAGGGCCAAGAATGTAACGGTTTTGGCTAGTGTCGTAAAAAGCATAATCTGCCATGAAATCAGCAGTTGCAAATACTATATCCTTCCATTTATTAATTGTTTCCACTGAAGGATGAAGCCGGTAATCAAGCTCTGCAAAATAGATGGGATGAGGTTGTTGCCAGATAAGCATTGCATGTATTATATGAGGCCATTCACGGTCAAAATCTCCCGTACATTTCGGCCACCTGGCTCCCTTATACCCCTGTCTTTCAGCTCTTTGTTTTGAAGTTTCCAGGTAATTCCCGTAAACCTGAAGGCTTTTTTCAATCTGATCCCACCTGTTCCAGAGAGCATAATGAACATAATGCCACCAGATCATCTCGAAGTGGAAGCGTCCAAACCATCCGTTGTTCACAAGTCCTGATTCCTGTGGAGGAAGTGACCCTGCTTCATTGACTTTCATAAGGTACTGTGAAAGCACTATGCGTCTCTCCAGCTCCATCCAGCGGGGATCGCTGCTGCCTGAAAGATCAATTGCAGCACCTGATTCCCAGAATAGAGGCCATGCCTCTTTGCTTCGGGATATAATTTCATCAGCTGAAAGGTCTGAACCTGTCTTATCAATACTGAATACAGCCGAAAACTTTAATTCCCTACCACCGGAAGGAACAAGGTAAAAGCGGTGCTCTGATGCTATAGTGTCCCCTGATAGAAACTCAGCTCTGTTTTGCCAGTTTAACTGAACGTAATACTCTGTATCATCCATCTTTCTTTTTACAATAACAGAATTTTCTTTTATAGCTTCAGAAACAGATGAATGCTTATCATTATTCTCATAATCACCAAGATACATAGCCATGTTTTTCCCATCAGCATAAGGAAAAACAAAGAAAATCTTCAGCTGACCCGTGCTTATCAGGTCTGACTTCACACTGACTCCGAGAGCATCAAGCTCCGGATGGCAGGAAGTAATTACCTCGGTACTCTTCCCTTCAAGCTCAAATGTGCTTATTATGATCCCATTCCAGAGATCAGTAACCTGCTTCGTATTTGTCAGGTCCTCAACAGCTGCCATTGATCCGTCGGACTTGCTAAGGACAAAGCCTATCCTCCCGAGGTTAAATGAATGAGGATTGCCGGCCAGCCATTCAGAAAGTTCCGCTTGTTCCGGATCTGGTACCGGATACATGATGTTTTTTCCATGGGTATTATAGGCAGCTCCTTTAAAATCATCAGGCTTTGTTCCTTCCGGAAGCGGAAAACTGTGCCAGGCCCAGTGAGCCATTGTATTGAAAGGCACGAAGGTCTGCAGACCTGTAATATCGGCTCCGAATGCAAATTCGCCGTTTCCGACCTGGGCAGGGCTTTTCGGATTACTTAAAGTCGTTTCAATATTATGCCGTCTGACAACTTTTTCCCTGTCTATTTTGTTATATACAGAATCGGTACAGGAAGTAAAAGCTAAATAAAAAAACAAGGTTAAGCATAAGTGGTATTTGTTACTAAATCGCATAACATATTTATTATTAATAATATATGAAAACTTAATGCTTGGTGATCCTTAGTGCCTTAGAGTCTTTGTTGCATTTCTTTTTTTGCCACCGGGGCACCAAGGCACAAATCCCGATAACTATAGGGAACACAAAGTTTTTAAGACTATAAAGAACTCAATCCTTAAATCGAATAAATTTTCAATAAATTTAGTTTAATAATTTTCAATAATTGAAATCATGGCTCAAACAATTCTTGGTTCTGGCGGAGGCATAGGAGTTCCACTTGCGAGGGAACTAAAAAACTATACTGATAACATTCGCCTTGTAAGCAGAAATCCAAAAAAAGTAAATGAAACAGACCAGCTTTTTTCTGCTGACCTGAATGATCTTAATCAGGTTGATAAGGCAATTGCCGGCAGTGAGGTGGTATATGTCACTATTGGTTTTGAATACAGCCTGAAAGTCTGGAAAAAGACCTGGCCGGTGTTTATAATAAAATTACTTGGCATATTTATTCCGTTTATGAGAGAGTTCCCTGAAATGCTATATCAGTATGAACAGGACTACGTATTCGACAGCAGCAAATTTGAAAAGCGCTTCGGTATAACAGCAACTCCCCCTGAAGTAGGGATCAGGAAACTTATTGAAAGTCTAAAATAATATTCAGATATTTTTTTGATCCTCTGGGCAGATCTCTGGTTTCTTTGTGCAACAATGAACTGCAAACTATCATTATAGGCCAATACTCAGATATGGTTCACTAAAAATCCTTATATTTGTATTATCATGAAAAGCAATGAAATAAATAGCAATATCATAAAATATTTAAGGCCATATAGTCCTGAAAGAATAGGAATTTTTGGTTCTTATGCCAGACGCGAGGAGACACCTGAAAGCGATATTGACATACTTGTAAAATTTAAAGAGACTTTATCATTGCTGGAACTTGTAAAAATTCACAGGGAATTATCTCAAATATTAGGTAAAGATGTCGATCTGGTGACAGAGTCTTCTATTAAAAACGAAAGATTAAAAAAGTACATCTATACTGATCTAAAAATCATCTTTGAATGAAAGATGACAAAATCTATATTGAGCATATTCTTAATAGCATTGGAAGGATCGAAAGCTATTTAACAGGGAAAGATCATCAAAGCTTTTCTGATGATTATATGACTCAGGATGCAGTTGTACGACAGTTGGAAATTATTGGCGAAGCAACTAAAAGGGTATCTAAAGAGTTAAAAATCAATATACACTATTCCTAATGCCAGGTGCAAAAACCGAACAGTCTGACCTCATTTCGGCAGTCAGGTGATTCTTAATGTAATATACTAAATTTCAATTTAGTATATCCGACCAGCAAAGATAAATTAAGGTTGGCCAGAGTAGGCTATGATACCTGCTTTTGCAATATGACCTTTAAATAGGTAGGTGGAAAACCATCCCGTGAACATAATAGCATTTCAGGAATATAGCTTAACTATTAAAGGAAGTTCTTGTCGAGATATTCCTGGAACTTGTCCTTATACTGGTCGCTTACCGGAATGTATGTTTTTCCGAAAATGATCCTGCTCCGGGCTATTGTATCTATCCTCTGAAGATTCACGATAAACGAGCGGTGCACACGCATGAATTTATCAGAAGGGAGCTTTGTTTCAAGAAGTTTCAGTGAAGTAAGTGAAAGTACCGGTTTTGGATCGCTTATTGTGAAAACTTTCACATATTCCTTCAGTCCTTCAATATACAGGATATCATTGAAATTTATCCTGCGTATCTTATAGTCTGATTTCAGGAACAGGAATTCATTATTTGCTTCAATCTTAACAGGAATATTTTTTTCAAGTTTTATAAGCCTTTCTGCCTTGTGAACTGCCTTCAGGAACTCCTCGTAGCTGAAAGGTTTCAGAAGGTAATCAACAACCTCGAGCCTGAAGCCTTCAATTGCATATTTCTCAAAGGCAGTTGTGAATATCACCTTAGGACCTTTCAGCATCGATCTTGTAAACTCTACACCTGACAAATCAGGCATCTGAATGTCGATAAAAATAAGCTGGGTATCGGATCCCGGAACGAATGCAGCAGCTTCGAGGGGATTCTCAAAGCTGCCAAGCAATATTAATTCTGGAGTCTTCTCGATATAACTTACAACAAGCTTGAGAGCAAGCGGCTCATCATCAACCGCAATCACATTTATCATTTTTTCATCCTTAGTTTCAGATTTACTTCAAAAACATCTTCTTTCCTGTTGATTTTTAAATCGTACCGGCCCGGGAACAGCAATTCCAGGCGCTTGCTCACATTTCCAAGACCAATACCTGAAGTATCTGCAACAGACCCGCTCGCTCCCATCGACAGGCTGTTTGTACATTTGAATAATATCTCCTCATCAGATGCAATAAGGTCAATATCGATGAATGATTTGTCCCTGAAGCTCACTCCGTGTTTAAAGGCATTCTCTATGAAAGGAATAAAAAGCAGCGGAGGAATACTGATATTTTCAAATTCCTTTGGGAAGTTTACACTGAGGCTGATTTTATCGCTCATTCTCAGCTTCATAAGGTCAATATAGTTATTCATAAACTCTATTTCACTGCTTAACTTCGTATCATCCGTTTCGGATTCATACAGCAAATAACGCATCAGCTTCGACAGTTTCAGGACAGCTTTCTGTGAATCATCCTGATTGATACTAATGAGTGAATAAATATTATTAAGAGTATTAAAGAAAAAGTGGGGACTTATCTGGTTCTTGAGAAAGGCAAGCTCGGAGTTAAGTTTTTCTCGCTCCAGATCCTTTTGTATCTTCTCAATTGCAGAATGTCTTTCAAGCACCTTAAGACCGAGTGAAAAGAACACAAGGAAGAGGGAGGTAAAGCCATAATTAAAAAGATGCATCTGCCTGAATGGCGGCCTTACAGGGAATCTCAGCATAGGGCCGGGAGGTGCAGGCCTGGCTTCATGCCGTAATTGATGTGGCGGCTTTTCAGGCTGCCCGCCTGCAACGTAATTGAAGACTGCCTTATTTGAAAAATCAGAAATGAAATAGAACAGAACAAGCAGCAGGGCAGCCGAAAGGAAATACCTGTATTTCTTCCCGTCAAAAAAATACTTTGGAACAAGGAAAAAATAGTTTGTATAAAAAATCACTCCATTGATAGTCAGGTTAATATAATACAACCAGATGAAGTCGGTTCCTATTTCCCACCGTTTAACAAAATAAAGCGGAAGACCTATTAATATGGCCCATGCCAGGATATGAAGGATTATCCTGATCTTACCTGTTTCAAATAGATTCTTTTTCATCAGCACTGAGCTTATTCAAATTTAACCAATAATCTTGTTTTATTCATACCTCAGGGCATCAATCGGATTCAGACCTGCAGCTTTTTTTGCAGGGTACCATCCGAAAAACACACCGATAACAAAACATACAATGAAGGCAAGCACTACAGACTGTGTTGTCACAAATACTGCTGAGCTCATCAGTGTGCCTGCTATTCTTGCAATCAGGTATCCGAAAATAATCCCCAGAATTCCGCCGAGGGTACT